>JAAYHF010000221.1 GCA_012727485.1 Eubacteriaceae bacterium | reverse complement strand
TATCCTCATTGAGCATCACCCCTCCTACTATGCCTATACCCCCGCCCCAATTAAGGGAGAGTCTTTCGCAGAAATTTTTGAAAACCATCATCAGGGGCTTGCTTTGATTCCCTTCGATGAAGCCCCCGTTGGAGATGACATAGACATTGTGTTTTAAGCTTATTGACTGCGTTGAACTCCTCCATTTCCTTCATAAAGGAAACAACATGACCGAGAGAATAACCCGGGAGGCGGGCATAGAAGGGGTGAACGCCCGAAGCATATCAAAAAAGAAAGGAAAAAGTCATAATGTTGCGCCCTCCAAAATCCCGAAATTGCTTTATTGATATATTGATGTTGTTTTCACTGTTAACGCTGTGACGGGTCGCCCTGCCGGATTGAACCCCCTTGCCCCTTGTACCCCTATTTTACCCGAAATAAAAAAGCCTGCGCCATACAAGCCGCAGGCCTAAAGCAATCGGAAAGTTAATTCAAATCCTTCATGCTCAAAGAAATCCTGTTCTTTTTAATATCCACCCCTTTGACCTTGACCTGAACCACATCTCCCGCGGAAAGCACATCGGTGGGGTGTTTGATGTATTTATCGGTTATGGCGGAAATATGCACCAAGCCGTCCTGATGAACTCCTATATCCACAAAAGCGCCGAAATCCACCACATTTCTGACCGTACCCGTTAAAATCATTCCCTCCGACAGATCCTCTATGGAAAGCACATCGTGTCTTAAAAGAGGGCTTGCCAACTCGTCCCGGGGATCCCTGCCCGGCTTCATGAGTTCCCTGACGATGTCCGTCAGAGTGGGTACTCCCACACCGCAGATTTCAGCCGCCTTTTGTTCCCCCATGGCCTTAACCTTCTTCGAAAGCTCCCCCAACTTACCTTCTCGCACATCAATTTCGGTATAGCCGCAGAGCTTAAGAAGCTTTAAGGCGACTAAGTAGCTTTCGGGATGCACCCCTGTTGCGTCTAAAATATTATCGCTTTCGGGAACTCTTAAAAACCCGGCGCACTGCTCAAAGGTTTTGTTGCCGAGCTTTTCCACCTTTTTCAAATCCTCCCTGCTCCTGAAAACGCCGTTGGCCGATCTGTAAGAAACGATATTCTTCGCCACAGTGCCGTTCACCCCCGCAATGCGGGAAAGCAGGGAGGCCGAGGCGGTGTTCAAATCCGCCCCCACCGAGTTCACGCAATCCTCCACCACTCCGGAAAGGGATTCGTCCAGCATTTTCGGCGGCATATCGTGCTGATATTGCCCAACCCCGATGCTTTTCGGATCTATCTTGACGAGCTCCGCCAGAGGGTCTTGGGTGCGGCGGGCGATGGATACGGCGCTACGCAGGGAAACATCGAATTCGGGAAATTCTTCCTTTGCCAATTTTGAAGCGGAATAAACGCTCGCCCCCGCTTCGCTGACTATCATATAATTAATATCTGTGCCTTTTATCAGCTCAGCCACGAAAAGCTCGCTTTCTCTGGAGGCTGTGCCGTTGCCTATGGCTATGAGTTTGACATTGTAAAGGGAGATGAGTTTTCTCATCATCTCGGCGGAAAGTTCCTTTTGATTTTTAGGGGGAGTGGGGTAGATCACCGCCGTATCGAGCAGTTTTCCCGTGCCGTCCACCACCGCCAACTTGCAACCCGTTCTGTATGCCGGGTCAAAACCGAGGGTGACGGTGTTCTTGACCGGGGGTTGCATTAACAGCGCCTTAAGATTTATTCCGAAGGTTCTTATGGCCGCCTCGTTCGCCCTTTGGGTCATCTCCGCGCGCAACTCCCTTTCGAGGGAGGGAAAAAGCAGTCTTTCGTAGCTGTCCCGGGCGGCGAGGGTTATCTGCTCCGCCAATTCCCCTTCGCTTTTTATGTAATCCATTCCGATCAGCTTTAAGGCCCCCGGCTTATCGGCCTCCAAGGAAACCTTCAATAAGCCTTCCTTTTCGCCCCTGTTCACGGCAAGTATGCGGTGGGTCGCCATTTTACGCAGGCTTTCGGAAAAATCATAATAATCCGAATATACGCTTTCCTCATCGGTGAGGGCGCTCACCTTTATTTTACCCATTCCCGTGAGGAATGTACGCAAATGGCGGCGAACCTTGGCATTATCGGAAATATCCTCGGCAATGATGTCCCTCGCCTTTTCCAAGGCCGTTGAGGGCGAATCAATCCCCTTTTCCCCGTTGATAAACTGCGCCGCCTTTTCTTCGAGGCTTATCGCTTCGGGCTTTTGCGAAAGAATGTATGCGGCAAGGGGTTCAAGACCCGCTTCCCTCGCAATCATGCCTCTGGTGCGCCGCTTGGGTTTATAGGGGCGGTAAATGTCTTCTACCTCGGTTAAGGTCGAAGCGGCAAAAAGAGCCTGTTTTAATTCGTCGGTGAGTTTTTCCGCCGTCTCCAAAAGGGAGGTCACCTCGCTTTTGCGCTGTTCGAGGTTTCTTAAATAACTTAGTCTTTCTGTAACTTCCCTCAGCAGCTGATCGTCCATGGAGCCGTGCATCTCCTTGCGATAGCGGGCTATGAAGGGAATGGTGTTTCCCTCGTCCACCAGCTCTATCACATTTTTCACATGGGTCACATTTAATTTAAATTCCGCCGCCAAAGTTTCGGTTATCTGCATTATTCTCTCCGCTTATTTACCCTATGTATTCTTTTATCTGCGCTTCCAATTCGCAAAGTGCTTCCTCGGTGGTGGCCCAACTTGTGCAAAAACGCACCGCCGCCCTGCCTTCTCCCATATCCGCCCAGAATTCGCATCTTCCCTCAAAGGCGGAATATTGAGCCTTTGTGAGTATGGGGAACTGCTGATTCGTATTGCTGTCTATCAAAAAATCACAGCCGGCCTGCTTGAAGGCCTTTTTAATACGCATCGCCATGGTTATGGCATTTTTGGATATTTCATAATAAAGGCCGTTTTCAAAGAGGGTTTCGAATTGAATTCCCAAAAGCCTGCCCTTTGCGAGAAGTCCGCCGTTTTGCTTGATTATATAATCGAAATCCTCGGAGATTTTGTCGTTTGTTATGACCACAGCCTCACCGAAAAGCGCTCCCACCTTCGTTCCCCCGATGTAGAAAACATCGGTCAAGCGCGCCAAGTCGGAAAGGGTTATATCGCAGCCTTCGCTGGCAAGTCCGTAGCCGATACGGGCGCCGTCCGCATAAAGATAATATCCGCACCTTTTGCATACCTCGCTTAAGGCGGTCAATTCGGCAAGGTCATACATCGCCCCCTGCTCCGTGGGAACGGAGATATAGACCATTTTCGGCTGAACGGTGTGGCTTCTGGTGCCGTTTGAAATATCCTCATCGTAAATGGCCTGCACCATTTCGGCGGAAAGCTTGCTGTCGGGCGTGGGATAGGCCAAAACCTTGTGGCCGCTGTGTTCTATTGCTCCGCTTTCATGCACATTTATGTGCCCTGTGGCGGCGGATATAACTCCCTGATGGGGGCGCAGGGCGGCGGCTATCACCGTCATATTTGTTTGAGTTCCCCCCACGAGGAAATATACAGCGGCATCGGGCGCTTCACATTCGGCCTTAATTAATTCCTTTGCCCTGCGGCAGTGTTCGTCGTTGCCGTAACCGTAGGTTTGCTCAAAGTTCGTTTCGGCAAGTTTCTTTAAAATGGCGGGGTGCGCTCCCTCCGCATAATCGCATAAAAACAGACTCATTTTTTTCTCCTTTAAAGTTTACTCTTTATGAAAAAGTTCCGCAGTTTGATATACCGGCTCGCAGGTGAGATTCACCCCAAGGCAACGGAAAACATTCTCGTCCACCGCCGAAAGCAAAACGGTGGAATGGGCTTCGCAACCCTTAAGATTTTCAAGCTGCATCACGGCTTTTTTTGCGGTTTCGTCGTTGGCGGCGCATATCGTGAGAGCTATTAAGGTTTCGTCGGTGTGCAGTCTCGGGTTTTTATTGCCCATGTGATTCACCTTCAAATCCTGTATGGGGGAAATGATGTCCGGGGAAATCATAGTCACCTTGTCGTCAATGCCCGCAAGCATTTTCAGGGCATTGAGCAACGCCGCACTGGCAGCCCCCAAAAGATTGGAGGTCTTACCCGTCACGACCCTGCCGTCGGGCAATTCAATCGCCACGGCGGGCCCCCCGCTTAACTGCTGTTTTTCCTTGGCGGCGGCGATGACAGGCCTTTCGTCCACGCTCACATTCGCCTGCTTCATGAGCAGTTCCAGCTTATAAATTTCCTCGGGGCTTGCGCCCACATCCTTTCTTTGGGCGCACAGGGCCTTGTAATAGCGGCGGATTATCTCCCTGCGGCAGGATAGCGCCACTCCCTGCTCGTCGTTGATGCAATAGCCTATCATATTCACTCCCATATCCGTGGGGGAGTTGTAGGGGGATTTCCCGAAAATGCGCTCGAAGGAGCTGTTTAAAATAGGGAAAACCTCCACATCACGGTTGTAATTCACCGCCTGCTCGCCGTAGGCCTCCAAATGGAAGGGGTCTATCATATTAACATCGTTCAAATCCGCCGTCGCCGCCTCGTAAGCCAAATTGAGGGGGTGCTTCAGGGGCAGATTCCAAACGGGGAAGGTTTCGAATTTTGCATAGCCCGATTTTATGCCGTGAAGGTTATCCTGATAAATTTGGGAGAGGCACACCGCCATCTTTCCGCTTCCCGGCCCGGGGGCGGTGACGACTATCAGCGAATGGTCGGTTATTATGTAATCGTTTTTGCCGAAGCCTTCCTCGCTCAATATCAGATCTATGTTATTGGGATAGCCGTCTATGTTATAATGCACATAGACCTTAATCCCCAACTTTTCCAGCTTTTCACGGAAAATACGGGCGGGGGAATTCTCCTCATAGCGGGTTATAACCACGCTTCCCACATAAAGACCCGCCGAACGGAAGGCATCTATCAATCGCAACACATCCGCATCGTAGGTTATACCCAAATCTCCCCTGACCTTGTTTCTTTCTATATCGTCTGCGGAAATGGCTATGACTATTTCGGCATCTTCCTTGAGATTGAGAAACATCTTCACCTTACCGTCGGGTCTAAAACCGGGAAGCACCCTGGAGGCATGGTAATCATCGAACATTTTCCCGCCGAATTCGAGATAAAGCTTACCGCCGAACTTGCTTATGCGCTTGGAAATTTGTTCGGATTGCAATTTGATGTATTCGTCGTTGTCAAAACAAGGTTTATTCATATTATTTTCTCGTAAGCCAGCCTTTCTCCCGTATCTTTGTAAATAACATAGCCGCAGGGCGTAAATCCGCCCTTTTCAATGGTTCTTTGCATTATTTTGTTATCCCTGTGGGTGTCTATACGAACGGAAAGGCCGCCTCTTAACCCCGCTTTTTCGAAGCAAAAATCGAAAAGCCTGCCCGCAATGCCCCTGCCCCTGTAATCGGCTGAAACCGCAATGCGGTGGATAACGAAATAATCTGTTCCCTCGGTGAGCCATTCTCCCCCATAGGTTATGGCATAGGCCTCCTCAGGGCCGGGCAACAGCGTGAAAGCCGCCGCGGGTTTCCCTTCGATTTCGGCGATATAGCAACCCTTTTTCTCAATATCCCCGCTTATTATCTCCCTTGAGGGATAGCCCCCCGTCCACTGCTCAACCCCGTTTGAATGTAAAAAACGGGCTCCGTCCGAAAGGATTTCATGCACCGAATCCAAATCGGCATACTCCGCTAATCTGATTATCATATTTTGCCCATCCTTGCTTACGCCGCAATCCTATAAGGCGGCGCAAAAAATACGTTAATAAATATATCATAACCCATAAAAAAAAGACAGATTTTTCAGCAAATCCGTCTTTATTTATCGCTTTGAGGGATAGGCTGTTCCGGGTTTTCGCTCATCAGAGGGATTGTGAAGGAAAATTCGCTCCCCTCCCCCTCTCTGGAGCGCACCTTAAGGCTGCCCCCATGGGAAGTCACTATCACCCGAGCTATGGCGAGCCCGAGTCCGTAGCCCCCGGTTTGCTTGGTGCGGGAGGTATCCGCCCGATAAAATCTTTCGAATATATTGGGCAAATCCTCTTTCGAAATACCTATGCCGTAATCCCTTACCGAAACGGTGAAATTATCCTTTGTGGTTCTAAGGGAAACTTCTATCTTCTTGGAATCCCCGGAATACTTCACCGCATTATCCAAAAGAATCCGCAGGGTCTGCTTTAGGCGGGTGGCATCGGAGACGGTGACCACATCCTCCTTTGCGCTTATCGCAAAGTCAAAGTCCGGATGCACCATATTTTCTTCTTTTACCGTGGAGACGACCATTTCGGAAATATTGGTTTGCTCCATTTTATAGACTATGTTCTCGTTGTCGCTTCTCGTCAGGAAAAGAAGGCTTTCCACAAGCTCCTTCATGTTGTTGGATTCGCTTATTATCGCATCTATCCCCTCGTCGAGGATTTCCGGATCCCTCTTGCCCCAACGCTTCAACATACTGCCGTAACCCGAAATGACGGCTATCGGGGTGCGAAGCTCGTGGGAAACATCGGAAACGAAGCGTTTCTGTCGGCTGTATGAAACCCTCAGGCGGTCAACCATTTCGTTTATGGTTTCCGCCAATTCACCCAATTCATATTTTGCGGTTTTCTCATCTATCCTCAGATTGGTGTTTTCCGCGGTTATCCTGCCCGCTATTTCGGAAATCTCCTTGATCGGGCGCAACATTCTGTCCGTGCGGGTTATCCCCGCCACATTAAACAGCAGAAAACCCGCCAGCATCGTGGCGGCAAGCATACGGCCGATGAGCCTTATGTTTTCAACCACATCGTCAAGAGAATAGGCTATAACCAATAAAAGGGGCTTTTCCTGCGCGTTGTAGCCGAAGGGAACGATATCCAAATAAAGCTTTTCGTCCAGTCGGGCGTAATGGGGAAAAACATCGGTGAAAATGCTGTTGTTTTTGCCCGTGACCGGGGCGATGTTCTTGTTGTTCGAGGCGCTAGCGCTTCCGGAGATTATGCTGTCGTCGCCGTCGATTATGTAAATCTCCTTTATGCCGTCGCCTCCCACAAGCAAATTCAAATATCTTGAAAAGCCGTCGGTATATATACTCGTTCGCTTTGCCTTCTCGAAAATGCTGTCCGCATATACATTCGTATTTTCCGCCAACTGCATACAGCTGTTGTAGCCGTAGGCGGCGGCGAAGGTGAGCAAAATAATTATGCAAATAATAAGATAGACTATGGCATAGGAAGCCCATATTCTGCGTTTTATGGAATATTTATAGCTGTTTACTATATTGCCTAAGAGCTTGTCCTTATTCTTCATCTCGGAATTGGTAGCCCACGCCGCGCACGGTTCTGATATAGTTTGTGCCGTAAACCTCGTCTATCTTGCTTCTCAAATAGCGGATATAAACATCGGTGACATTGGTTTCCGCCTCGTATTCATACCCCCACACGCTTTCGACAATCTGCTCGCGGGACAAAACTATATTCTTATTTATCATCAAATAGCTTAAAAGCTCGAATTCCTTTTTGGTTAGGGTGATGAGGGTGTCGTCGAATCGAACTTCGTATTTATCCCTGTCCAGGGTGAGCCTGCCCGCCTTCACCACCGGGGAGGAGGCGACTTTATCGCTGTTTTTCAGGGCGACCCTCATTCTCGCCAAAAGCTCCTCTATGGCGAAGGGCTTTGTCATATAGTCGTTCGCCCCCACATCAAGACCCGTCACCTTATCGGAAACATCGTCCTTGGCGGTGAGCATGATTATGGGAGTGTTTATGCCCTCGGCTCTCAGGCGGCGGCAAATCTCTATGCCGCTTAAATTCGGCAACATCAAATCCAAAATTATTATATCGTATTTCCCCGCCTGCGCCATAGTGTAGCCTTTACGGCCCTCCTCCGCAGTTTCGGGAGCGTAACCCTCATGTTCCAGCTCCAACTGCAAAAAGCGGGAGATTTTATTTTCATCCTCTATAATAAGAACCTTTTTCATTTTGTTAATCTCCTTATTGTATTGTTATTTCGCTGTAACCGTCACTGTCGGTTTTAATGACGGCAGAACTGTTCTTCCTTTTGGCCCTGCTGTAATCCTCGGCGTCCACAACCTCCGCAATCAGGGTTTGGGCCACTCCCTCGCCTTTGACATTCAAATCCAAATCGAATACCACAAGGCATATCAAAAGCGCACCTATCGTCCAGGAAGGCACATCGAAAACTATAAGGAACAGAACAGCCAAAAGCCAGGGAAAGGATATTATCTGTTCCTCCCCTGAACTTATATACATAGTTTTGCTATGTTCACCCGCAATATACGAATAAATCTTTTTTATAATGCCTTCTTTCGGGTCATTTGCCTTTTCCATCATGTCACCTTAATCCTATAAAGCAATATAATTATAACTGATTAAGGGCTTCTTCGATAACGATTAAAATACAATTACAAATATACGGCTTTATATTTGGATAATTCCCGTAAGGCGTTATAATGGGATTAATATAGCGTTGAGAGGCAAAGTTTGTTTGGCAAAAAAATAACCGTAACATACATAGCGAATTCGGGTGTTCTGGTAACATCAAAGAAGAAACAGATCCTAATCGACGGGCTTCACCAAAGCTCGGCGGGCTTTTATCATTCCACCGAAAAAAAGACCGTCGAGGATATTATACTCGGGAAAGCCCCCTTCAACAGCCTCGATATGCTCCTTTTCACCCACGACCACAGCGACCATTTCAACGCCGCCTATTGTCGGGAGGCGCTAAAGCGCAACAAGCATCTTCAGGTCGTCGCCCCCCAGAGCGCGGCGGAAAAGATAACCTCCTCCCCGGATTACAACGAGGAACTCAAAAACCAGATCAAGCCCATCGAAGCTTCCCAAACAAAGCCCATCGTCTTATCCCTGAAGGGAATAGATATCGAAGTATTCTCCCTTAATCACGACGGAGCTTCCGGGGATACGACGGTGAACAACGCCTATTTAATCCAACTCGGCAAGAAAACCATGATGTTTTTGGGGGACGCCAAGGCGGACGATTCGAATTTCGAAGCCGCCAGAGTTTACGGAAAGCCGCTGGACGCCCTTTTCGTGCCCTTCACCTTCATAGGTCTTTCCGCAGGCAGGGAGATCATCAAAAAGATTTCCCCGAAAAAGCTGATCGTGGTGCATTTGCCCGATAAGGATAAGGACACCAATAACCTGACGGAAAAAACAAAAGCCGCCTATTCCAAATATTCCTCGGATTTCCCCGAAACGGTGCTTTTCGAAAAGATAGGTCAGCAGATTGTTATATAGACATTAACCGAAACATATTGCGGCGAACTTATACCCCTTGGCTTCTTGATGAGCTTAAGGGGTTTTGTTTTGGTTTGGTGTCAATGGTGGGGTAGAAATTCCTTATAAACAAATTTCGCAGTTTTACGGAGCATGGGCTTGACCGATATTCCGTGCTTAATTCTTACGAATGATAAAATTCTTTGTTAAGACGAAGTTTTTTCTTCCCTTATGCTTTTGCTTTACCTCAACGATAATAGCCGGGCTTTAATACTGTTTGCCGCTTTGATTTTATAATCGGGGGGACTGCGAACAATGCGCCGAGGGGTTTATAACCCCGATGCGTTATGCTAAAATGCATTGAGCGACCGCCATTTCGGTCAGCCGCAATACAAACAAAAGAGGGAAAAATGAACACCTCCGATAAAACTTTAGCGGATAAGCTTATCGAAGATAAGCGTATCTTGCGTCCCGCCGTTCCCTGCGACGGAGAAGAAATTCTCGGGATATACGCCTACTATGTGAAAAACACAGCGGTGAGCTTCGAATATGATGTGCCGAGCCTTGCCGAATTCACCCGCCGCATTGAAAAGACCCTTGAAAAATATCCTTACATCGTCGCCGTAAACGGGAATGAAGTGGTGGGTTACGCCTACACGGGGGCTTTCAAGGAGAGGGCGGCCTATGATTGGGCCGTTGAAACGAGCATATATGTCAGGCAGGATATGCGCTCCATGGGAACGGGCAGAAAGCTTTACACCGCCTTGGAGAGCCTTTCGAGGGCGCAAAACATTCTCAACATGAACGCCTGCATCGCCTACCCCGCCGCCGAGGACGAATACTTGACCGACGGGAGCGTCAAATTCCATGAAAAGCTGGGCTACCGCCGGGCGGGCAGATTTGCCAAATGCGGCTATAAATTCGGCAGATGGTACGACATGGTTTGGATGGAAAAGCTCATAGGCTATCATACCCCCAATCCCGACGAGGTCATACCCTTCCCCCGCCTCGGACTAAAGGTAATGGGCGAGTGCGGGCTTACACTCAAAAATGAGAATGAAGAAGGTTTGGCATGAATAGGAAAAAGAAAATCGAAATTATCATAAACTGCGCTGTGATTTTGCTTTCGGTCGTAAATGCGGTGATGTTTTTCATCTCCGGGAGCGCCTTTGCCGCTTGGGGCTTCACCGTCATTGCCCTGCTTAATATTTTTGCCCTTTTGCTCAGGGTTAAAAGGGAAGGGTGAGGGGCTTTGCCCTTAATCCGTGTTTGATTGTCTTTGATTTACCCGCAAGAGCTTAACGAAGCGCAAGCTAAAGAAGGGTAAAACCCTCGAAAAAACGGGTAAAGCGAATGGAGACAGACTTAAGGGGAATACCGCAGGAGTAAACCAAAAGTCAATAACCGACCCATAGGTCTTTAATGATTAATATAAGTATGACCTCTTTAGAGGATAGTCAAGGGCGAAAGCTTTTGACATTTTCTTATTATCCCAACAAAGATATTTTTTGCGGCGAGCAGTGCCAACAAAGAGCAAGTAACCCGTAGGCTTGGGGGGCTGTCTTTCGGGAATGGTCATCGGCTAAATGCGATAAATTTTACGAACTGCAAGGCAACACACCATATCACATTATGGATATACCGCACATTAATTAACCGTAAAAAGCGACCTTTACTTTAAACGAATAAAAGGAACACTCCTATTATTTCTCGCTTGACTTCGGGAAGGATTGTTCTCCTGCGGCAAACCCTCACAAGGAAGGCAATTATTATCCTATTCGGTTAAGCGCTTATTGTGGGCATATCGTTTCGTGTATAGCTTAAAACGAATTGTGCGGTGTTGTTATAAAAGCAACTTACCCCGGCGGTTTTAGCCGACAAAGAAAGCAAGTTCCCAAACAAAACACATAATATTCGCCTTGGAATAAGCGCCTTCTACGCTAAATAAGCAAACAAAGCCGCATAAAATGACAGCTTTTAATAAAGCTTTTACGGCGAATTGTGCGGCATTGCCCTCTTTTTATTCCGATTTTGATTTTATATGATAAAATAGCAACGGGAAATGAAATTTCCCCACGGATTAATTCAAATGAAATATCTTCGGAGGTTAAAGCCATGTTCAGAAAAATGCGGCGGATAAATCAACAGCTCGCAGAAGAAGAAAATATAAGAATACTCGAGGAAGGCACCTACGGGGTTTTGTCCCTCGTCGGGGAGGGGGGTTATCCCTATGCCGTTCCCCTCAATTACCTTTATCGATCCGGCAAAATCATATTCCACTGCGCCCAAAACGGTCACAAGACCGATGCCTTAGCGGCTGACGACAGGGCTTGTTTCTGTGTGGTGGATAAAAGCGAGGTCATTCCCGAGCAGTATGCCACCCATTACAGCAGTGTCATAGCCTTCGGCAGGATCAAGACCCTCGAAGGGGAGGAAAAGAGACAATCGGCGCTCGCTTTGGCGGAACGCTTCCGCCCGGGTCACGCCGCCGAGGCAATGGGGGAGATAAACTCCTATGGGGAGGGTTTGACGGTGCTGGAGATGACCATTGAACATATGACAGGAAAACAGGCGAAGGGCTTGGTCGGTAAATAGGGCGCTTTATGGGTTTAACGGTTATAAGGCGCATCGGGGTTTTTAATAGCAAACAGAAATTTAATAACCGCAGTGCGGCTATACAAAGGAGGATATATGGAATTTAAATGGGTAACCTTATCGGTGAAGGATCTTGGGGAATCCCTTGAGTTTTACAACGGATTATTGGGGCTTGAGGTGGCTTCCCGCTTTGAAACGCAGGAGAGCCAAATCGTCATGCTCGGTGAAAAGGACGGGCCGAAAATAGAGCTTATCATGAAAAGCTCCGCCGACCCTAAGGGCAATTCCAGTGTTGGTGGTAATTCCACCGAAGGTGGAATTACCGTCGGCTTGGCACCGAAAAATTTAGACGAGCTTATCGGCAGGATCAAGGACAGGGGGCTTAATGTTCAAGGGCCCATCAGCCCAAACGGGAGCATAAGGTTTTATTTTGTCAGCGACCCCGACGGCTATCGCATACAGCTTTTGGAACAGAAATAATTTTTCACATAGGGAGGGGAAATGGATTACATTAAAGCGATTTTGCTCGGTTATTCTTTGGGTTGCATCAATCCCGCCTATTTCATGGGCAAGCTGAAGGGCTTTGACATAAGGAGCAAGGGCTCGATGAACCCCGGAGCTTCCAACACCCTGATAACACTGGGCTGGGCGGCGGCGGTTTTTGTGGGGGTGTTCGACATAGGCAAAGCCTTTTGCGCCGTCAAGTTTTCCGCCCTGCTTTGCCCCTCGCTTCCCTTGGCGGGGGTCATTGGGGGTGCGGCCGCCGTTTACGGACACATTTTTCCCTTCTATCTGAAATTCAAGGGCGGTAAGGGCTTCGCCTGCTACATGGGATTCATACTTGCGATGGATTGGAGGGCTTTCATAGCGGCGGGGCTTATAACCATAGCGGTGACATGGATAACGGACTATATCGCCCTGGCCACCCTTATAATAGTAAGCTCATTTCCCTTATACCTTTATTTTGCGGGAAGCGTACCCCTGAGCTTTATTTTTGCGGCTGTTGGGAGCATACCCATAATTTTAAAACACCTTGTAAATGTCAAAAGAATGATCAAAGGCGAGGAAATCGGGATCAGGAAGGCAAAAAAAGGAAAGATTATGTGAAAACAGCGGGTCGTTCCCGCTGTTTTACTTTTAAGGCAAGCTATGTTCACGATAACACCGCTAAATCAACTATAATACACTGTAGCATCAAGGCTTATCACGCCGATCGAGCGAAGATAAATTCAATGCGGCGCCTTTTTGCTCATGCCCTTGGGCGCAAAGCCTTATCGGAGGAATAAAGGGTAAGAAAAACAGCTTATCCCGATTGGCTTTATATGCTGTTGTGCGGTGTTGTTTATATGGCTCTCACCAAGAACAGCGAGCTTACCAAGCGCACCTCGCTGTTCTCGCCTTCCTTGGTGTAATCCACGCCTTCGGCGTGGTAATACCATTTGCTTTGAGCCGCAAACCACTCAAACGGTGTTTATATCCACCGTTTGAGTGGTTTGCCCGACCGTTTTTTTTATATGTGTTTTTTATCGCCTTGCTTTTGCGTAATCAATCAAGATCCATATTACAATGCTTAAAGCTTTCTTTTCTTCTGCCTGCCCCCGCTTAACGAAAAACTCTCCCTATAATCTCATCTTACGGCAATGAAAGTATTGCTTTTTCGAAGGAGACGCTTTGGCGATTTAAATACAAAAGGCGCAGAACCCCCAAATAAGCCGCATGATTCAGATATTGCGGAGCAGTTTCGATATGCCCACCGAAGCCTCGGTTTTTTCGTCCCTTAGTTTTACAACCTTCGCCGGGCTTCCCACCGCCACGCCAAAGGCGGGAATATCATCCATAACCACGCTTCCCGCCCCCACCACGGCGTTTTCTCCTATCCGACAGCCCTCCAGCACCACGGCGCAGGCCCCCACGAAAACATTATCCTCCAATATCACCGGCTTCGTTCCCGCAGGCTCCAGCATACCCGCCAGCACCGCATTCGCCCCGATATGGCAGTTTTTCCCGACGACAGCCCCGGAGCCTATCACCGCGCCCATATCTATCATGCTCGAAGAACCGATGCGGCTTCCCGTATTGATGACGGCGCCCATCAGCACCACCGCATTTTCCTCTATCTTAACCCCCTCCCTTATGTAAGCCCCCGGCTCTATGCGGGCGTTCAGCTCATTCGTATTGAGCATGGGCATTGCGGAATTGCGCCTGTCGGCTATTATTCTATGGGTCTTCAGCCGCCCTTTTATCTTGGCTAAAAGTTTCTCGGCTTCGCTCAAATCGCAAAATATAATAAAGCTTCCCTGCGCTCCGTAAAATTCGTATCCGATGAGATCCTCACCGCCGACCTCCCCCTTCAAATACAATGTGACCGGGGTCTTTTTGTCGGAAAGCCCGATTTTCCGAGTTACCCCCTCGAAATCGAAAACTTCCTCATTCATTTATAATATCCTCCATGGTGTAATATCCGTTTTGCTTATCGGTTATGAGATGAACCGCCTCGACAGCGCCCCGGGCGAAGGCTTCCCGCCCGAATACCCTGTGGGTGACGGAGAGCATTTCGTCCTCGCCGAAAAAGAACAGCTCATGCTCCCCGAATACCCCGCCGCCCCTCAGCGAATGTACGCCGATCTCCCCCTTTTCCCTCAAAACTCCGCTTTTCCTGTTTAAGACAATCCTTCCGCCGACCCTTTGCCTTAAAATCTCCGCCATTTCCGCCGCCGTGCCGCCGGGAATGTCTTTTTTACCCTTATGGTGCGTTTCCGTCAACTCAATATCATAATCGGCAAGTTCCTCGGCGGCAAGGCAGATCAGTTCTTTCATGGTATGGGCGGCCCGGGAAAGATTGACGGCTCTGAACACGGGTATTTCCCCGGAAATTTCCCGCAGATATTCTTCGTAATCCTCCCCCGTCCCCGTGACGCAGGCCGCCAGAGGCACCTTCATCTCGGCGCACCATTTCGCCACCCCCCCACAGGCTTCAACTCCCGTGAAATCCACCGCCGCGTCTATCGGAAAATCTATTTCGTCAAGGGAGGTGAAAACCGGATAAGGGGCGCTTGAGTATCTTTTGCCGTAACCCGCGGCGCCGTAAACCGAGCAGTCGTTTTTTTCCAGATAATCCGTCAGGCATCTGCCCATTCTGCCGTTATAACCGCATATCAATATGCCCTTCAATACAGCCCTCCGTATTCCGCCAGTGTGCTTTTCACATAATTTGCCTTTTGCCCCGTAAGCTCAACGAGGGGAAGCCTCAACTTTCCCGCGGGAAGCCCCACTGAATTCATGGCGTATTTCAGGGGAATGGGATTACATTCGCAGAAAAGCGCCTTGTAAAGATCGAGCAGTGCGAATTGCGCCCGCCTCGCCCCTTCCAAATTCCCCTCAAAAAAGGCATCGGTGATATTCAGACATAATGCGGGGGTGAGGTTGGAGCAGGTACAGATCACCCCATCTCCACCAAGGCAAAGCACAGGCAGAATAATATCGTCACAGCCGCTGTAAACGCTCACACCCTCCCCCTTTTCGGCGCAAAGCTCGCTTAGTTGGCTTATATCCCCCGAAGCTTCCTTGAAACCCGCCAAATGCTCCAATTTTGTCAAATCCCTCATTAACTTTGCCGACATATTCTTGCCGGTGCGGGAAGGCACATTATAGGCGATTATCGGTCTGTCCACCGCCTCGTTTATCGCCGCATAATGGGCGAAAATTCCTTCGTCGCTGGATTTGTTGTAATAGGGGTTGTTTATCAGAAAGCCGTCCGCGCCGTTTTCCATTGCGGCCTTGCAAAGGCGGATTGCCGCCGCAGTGTCGTTTGTGCCGCAACCGCATATAAGGGGCAGTTTACCCTCACATTCCTCATGACCGATTTTAAAAACAAATGCTCTTTCCGCCTCCGTCAGGGTGGGGGCTTCCCCTGTGGTGCCGCAGAGTACCACGGCGTCAATTCCGTATGCTATTTGCCGCCTTATCAGATAACGCAACGCTTCTTCATCGACAACATATTCCCCGTTAAAGGGGGTGACCAGCGCTGTGGCCACGCCTTTGAAAATCATATTATCCTCCATTCAGCTTATGAGCTATAATATGCTTATCTGCGCCGAAAAAGTCTTTTTCCGCGAAACATTAACCCTAATCGGCTTAATATCGGCGGGTGTAACCCTTTTTATCCCCTTGAATACTGTAAGTTGCAAGGGGGAATGGATTTTGAGGGAATACATAACCGGGGCCATGCTCAAGGCGGCCCTAAAGGAGCAGGGGCTTTTCATGGATTCGTCAAGGGATTTCGATGAAACCATTATCTACGGCATTTCGCAGGATTCGAGGGAAACCGAGCCGGGCAGTATTTTTATTTGCAAGGGAAAAAATTTCAGGGAAGAATATTTGCTCCATTCAAGGCAAAGGGGGGCTGTTTGCTATGCCGCCTGCGAAAATTATTATATTGATATGCCCCATATTCAAGTCAGCGACGACAGAAAAGCTTTGGCGGTCGCTTCGAAGCTTTTTTATCTGAGGGGAGAGAAGCCCCTTAAGACGGCGGTGATAACCGGCACAAAGGGCAAGACCACCGCCTGCTATATGCTAAGAAGCATGGCCGCCTCCTCGGGGGTGAAATGCGCCTTTTCTTCCACGGTGGAGCTTTTCGACGGCAACCGATCGAAGGCGGCGACGCTCACCACTCCGGAGAGCATCGAGCTTTATCGGCTGATGGCTACTGCCGCAAAAAACGGCTGTGAACTCATGATAACGGAGGCCTCCTCGGCGGCCTTCGGAATGGATAGGATCTACGGTATTAATATAGACTGCGGGGTATTTCTCAATATCACGCCGGATCACATCAGCAGTTACGAGCATAAGAGCTTTCGGGATTATTATATGTGCAAATTCGGGATTATGCGAAGCGCCAAGAAGGCGGGAATATGCGTTGACGATGATTTCGGGAGGGTGATGGCCGCAAAACTGAAAAAAGAGGGCAAGGAAGTTATGACCTTTTCCGGCGGAAATTTTGAGGCGGATATTATGGCGACACAGATTATAAAGCAGGGAAGCGCATCATCGGTAACAATAAGATACCCCGGGGGGGTGACAAAATTTAAAATAGGAATGGCGGGGGAATACAACATTCAAAATGCTTTGGGGGCTTTCTGCGCCGCATATCTGTTGGGGCTTGATATAAAAGAGGACTGTCTTGAAAATCTTTGCGTTCCCGGGAGAATGGAGGTCATAGAGGGGAGGGAGGTGACGGTGGTCGTTGATTATGCCCATAACAAGGTCAGCATGGCTTCGGTTCTCAAGGCTTTAAGGGAGCAGTACCCCGGGCGGGATATAAGGGTGGTTTTCGGCTGTTCGGGCAATAAGGTGCCACGGCGAAGAATGGATATGGCCTATGAGTCGGCCGAATACGCCAAGGAGGTCATCATAACCGACGACAACCCCGCCTTTGAGGACTCCGCCGAAATAGCCCGCCGGATAGCTTCTTATTTGGAGGAAAGGCACTGCGATTATCTGATAGAATACGACAGAGCCAAGGCCATTGAGTTGGCGGTGATAAGGGCCCGTAGGGGGGATATTATTCTCATAGCGGGCAAGGGCAGGGAGAAATTTCAAAGGATAAAAGGGGTGGTTTACCCCTATGAGGGGGATATTTCCGCCGCTAAAAGGGCCCTTTTAACGCAGGGGAAATAAAAGAAAATCAGCGTCCGAAAGGGGACGCCGATTTTGCGCGGGAAAATGTATTCGGGATTAAATCAAGGCGTAAATTGACCTTTGATTTATAGCACTATTCCGAAATGCTCGAGGAGGGCTTCCTTCAAAACCTCTATGTCATCTATATCAATCTCTTTTGATTCCTTCACTCCCCCGGTTTTGACGGTGAGCTTATTATGGCTCAAGGAGGCGTGACCGTCCTCCTTTTTAATGTTAAGATTCAGCCTTTGACCGAAGCGGGCTTCGGGGCCGGCGGAGAAGGCATCGTTCAGGCTGATGAAATCGAAGGGTTCCCAGAGGGCTTCGCTGACCAAAAGCACGCTTTGCACCTTTTCGGTGGGGGGCATTCCGCACATTCCCACAGCCTCGGCGAGGTTTTCCACTTCCCTCATCAAAAGCCACCAATAGGGTTTATATTTCTCGAACCAATATATTTCGTTTTGAACCTGCTGTCTTTTCCCCTCTATCATCTCCACGCTTCCCCCGGGGGAAGGCCCGCCGAAGCCCACATCGCAGAAATGCTTCACGCCGTTTATGGTGACGATATTTCCCCTGTGGGAAACGGGGCGGTTGTTATCCCCTCCCATGACTATCCTGCAGGGGCAGGTGTAGGCATCAAAGCCCAGATCCTTCAGCAGTTGCACATAAATCCCGTTCAGCTCGAAGCAGTAACCTCCCCTGCGGGCGACCACCACCTTCTCATAAAGCTCTTTGGGGGTTAGAACTGCGGGAATTTTGTAATAATAGGGATTCAGATTTTCGAAGGGAACTGTCTTCTGATGTGAATAAGTCAGCCTATCCAAATACTCCTTATTCAGCTGTGTCGGTCTTTCCATTCCGATACGCTCGAGATATTTGTCCACATCGGGTATCGACTCGTAGTATTCCTCGTACATTTTGATTCTCCTTATGAAATTTCATTGTCTTTATACATACTACCACAAAAGGCATTACCCATAAAACATTTACACCCATATTTCACAGAGTAATATACATGTTCGGCGGGCTTTCCTTTGCCGGGCGACGAAAAGAAGAATATTGTGCAAAAAAAAACGAAGGCACTGCCTTTTGATAAGCGGTGAAGCGGCTTAAGGGAAGATGCAAAGAACCGTAAAGGCGTTAACGGCGAACTTGCGGCTTGCTTCGTATATTTGTTAAGGTAACGCCGCATAATCGGGAAATAATCAACGAACAGCGTGACAATAATTCAAAAGGTAAAACGAGATTCTGACTCTTTCGGGTGTATACCGCACAAAAGCAAGCCTATCATAAGTCAAGTTTTATAATTGAGAATGCTTACCGTTTATCTCTTAAGCAAAAAAACGGCTTTTTTCATGGTTTGCTTGTGCGGCATAGCCTTGTGACAAAAACGGTAAGCGTTTCGGAGAATTTGCGATTAAGGCACGGGGCTGTAAGTCGGATTTATCAATAAAGGTTTGACAAAGGGAAAAAGCTCCTCAAATCCATGCACGGCATAAAGGTCAACCGCAAGGGTACATAAGGATTATATGCTTCAAAGTTGTTTCATATTAAACCGCACTGCATAAAAAGCCCAAAGACAACCGAGGAAAATCTACCAAAAAGAAGCGCCCACCGTAATTTAACGATGAATCAGGCAAGCGCGAAAACGCAACGGGGAGGCGTTTATCGAAAACGCTAAATACAAAGCAAACCCTTCCGAAACAAACAAATCCCCGCCGAATATACGGCGGGGATTTGTTGCATCTTTGAATAAAGATTATTCTCTTATTTCTTTACGGGCCCGAAGATACCGTCTCTGTAAGCGCTGATATATTCGATGCACATTTCGTCCATGCCCATGAGAGCTTCTGTGGCAAAAATCATGCCCATTAAATCTCTGTTGGTGGGGTCGAGGATCGCGCTGTCCATTCCCGCATACATGGAGAGAACCACGAATGCCTGGTTGACGATCTTTCTGACGGGCAGGTTGAAGGAGATGTTGCTGACTGCGCCGGTGATATGAACTGTGGGATATTTTTCTCTCATCTTGTTCATAACATCGATGATCATATTGATACCGTCTTCGGAGGTGCAAAGCATCTCAACGAGGGGGTCAACATGGAATCTGTCGGGGGTGATGCCGAACTCGGCGGCCTTTTCCATTATTTCATAGAAAACCTTAAGACGATCTTCGGCGGTCTTGGGAATGCCGTAGTTACCGTTCAGAAGGGCGGCTACCTGCCATTCGGTTCCCTGGATTGCGGGGAATACGATATCCATCTTATCGCCTTCTCCGGAAACGGAGTTGATCATGCCGGGTCTTTTGCAGAAGGGCATGCAGTCAACGCAGGTTTGGGCGTTGGGGCTGTCGATGGCTATGGGCAGATCGGTTACTTCCTGTACGAGTTCGATGAGCCATTTCATGGTCTCTACTTCGATTTCGTCGTCCACGGAAGCGCAGATGTCGATAAATGTTGCTCCGGCTTCGGTCTGAACCTTTGCCAGGCGGCGGATGAGGTCGGCGTCCTTTTCAGCAATAGCCTTTGCCACGGAAGGAATGGATCCGTTGATTTTTTCACCAATGATAATCATTTAGTTTTCCCTTTCCCTTGGATATTAAATTTAATGATCTTGGGAGCATAACGGTTTATCCGCTTGATCCGGATCAATTTGGGCTTTTAATAACTTCTTACTTGCTCTCGACAGCTTTAATAATAACATTAACTTCGATAAAAAGCTATACTTTTACATTAATTTTGAATGAGGATTTTAGTGAAAATGCCTATTTTACTGACTATTTTGCATTCTCCCCGGTCGGCGTTCAAAAAAAACCCGCCGAAATATACTATCTTTTGTATTCTATCACAATATAACGATTCGGCTCCTCGCCCTTGGAATAGGTGGTGATATGCTCATAATTTTGAAGGGCGGAGTGGATTATGCGCCTCTCATAGGAACTCATCGGCTCAAGGGAATGGGAACCTTTGTTGCGCTGTACCTGAAGGGCTATTCTGTCGGCCAAATCCTGAAGGGAAGCCTTGCGCTTTTCCCTGTAATCCTCCACATCCAAAACAACTCTTAAATACTCTTCCCTATCCTTGTTTACCACCAGGCTCACAAGATACTGAATGGCGTCCAGGGTCTGCCCCCTTCTGCCTATGAGTATTCCCGTGACATCGGTGTTGATGTTGATATATAGGGCTTCTTGCTCATATCCCGCTTCTATCTCACAGTCGATATTCATTTTTTCCATAAGTTCTGCGAGGAATTCCTTGCCCTTCATCAGGGCGTCGTCGTTTACGGTTACTTCCACCTTGGCGTATTTATTGCCGAAAACGCTCATCAGCCCGGTGTCGGGCAGCTCGAGAACCTTGGTGGTGACTTTGTCGCCGGTGGTTTCGAGTTCTTTCAGGGCATTTTGAATGGCTTCTTCGACGGTTTTTCCCTTTGCGGTTACAGTCTTCATCTGATGCCTCTTATATTTATTTCTTGGGTATTTCCACTGTCTTAACACCCGAAGATGATTTCTTTTTCACGATTTTCGGGGGATCTATCTTCACGGGGAAGAATTTCTTTATTACCCAGTTTTGCACAATGCCGAACAGCGTCTGGGTCGTCCAGTAAAGGCTGACGGCCTGACTGAGGGTGACTCCCATATACAAAACCATAACATTCATTATCATGGTCATGGATTTCATCTGATTGTTGCCCGAACCCAACGAAGCCTGTTGAATAACCGTCAAAATGGCGGAGGCGGCGGGGATAATCAGCGAGAGGAAAAACTCACCGGACATCTGGGTCGCCTTGAAGATATTAAGCGGAGAGACGGAAAGGTTGGTTATCCAAAGGAAGGCCTGGGACACGGTTTGATAGATGGCGTCCGATTCGAAAACGAAGGGCACCGGCTCTCTTATAACCTTCCAAAGGGCAAAGACCATGGGCAGCTGAATTATCGTGGGCAGACAGCCGCTTAAGGGGTTGTAATTATATCTTTGATAAAGCTTGAGGGTTTCGCTGTTGCGCTTTTCCGCGTTGTTGGCGTATTTTTTATTGATTATGTCCACTGTGGGGGCAAGGGCCGTCATCACCTGGGAAGAACGGGTCTGCTGATAGGTCAAGGGGATCATTATGACCTTTGCGAAAACAGAAAAAAGCAGGATCGCAAGCCCGTAAGAGCCGCAGAAACCGTAAAGGGCTCCCAAAATCTTGCCGAAGAAGTTGTAAATCAAAGACATTTGCATAAACCTCCGTTATTATGGAACAGGGTCATATCCGCCCTTACAGAGGGGATTGCACCTGAACAATCTTTTAATGGATAGATACAGCCCCTTAATGAAACCGTACCTTTCAAAGGCCTCGTAAGCATACTGCGAGCAGGTGGGTATAAACCTGCAATGGGGCCCGATAAGCGGGGAGATACATTTTTGATAGGTTCTTATGAGCATCATCGCCGCCCGCTTCATTTGGCTTGTCCGCCTTCCTTTATCATAAGGGATTGCTTCTTGAGCAACCGCATAACCGAGCCGCACAAAGCGCCGTAATCGCTTTCACCCGCCTTGACACGAACAATTACAATTATATCATAGCCCGTTTTGATTGCATTGTAATTGAGCCTGAAAATTTCCTTTAATCTTCGTTTCTGCCTGTTTCTGACAACGGCGTTGCCCACCTTGCCGGAAACCGTTATGCCCAGCCGGGAAATATTCAGGTTATTGGGAAGCTTATAGACCACCAACAGCGAATCCGCCACGCTGACGCCGTTGGAATAGACCTCTCTGAACCTATGATTGCTTCGAACCGATTGCATTTTCACTATAAACGGCTAAATGAACGCAAGAAAAAAGGGATCAAAATCCCTTGATCCTGAGAATATTGTTATAACGGCAAAAAGCCCCGTCATGCGGAAAGCTTGGCTCTGCCTTTGCTTCTTCTGCGGGCGATGACATTGCGTCCGCCGGGGGAAGACATTCTCGCTCTGAATCCATGATTGACTTTTCTCTTGTGTTTATTAGGCTGATATGTTCTTTTCATTTCTTTCACCCATTCTGATATGCTCGCTCAAAGGCGCTATGATATTATATATGCGCTTGTCCTTTCTGTCAAGGGGAAACAAAGGGTTTTTTGCCGTTTTGCGATGATGCGCGGCATAATTTCACAAAGCTTTCTTTTTCCCCTCATGGCGGTCTAAAAGCCGCGGAAGGGTTCTTAAAATGTTTGGTCGGCGCTTGTGCCTTTGAAAAATACTTCAAACCAACCGAGACAGCCGAGGAATCGCTAAGACGATAAGAGGACGCATAGGAGAAAATATAAAATAAAAGGATACAAAGCGCAAGAGTCGTAGCAAATGCTCCCGCATTTACCTAAACATTGCATAAATGTTATAACGGAATTCAATATGAAAAGTCGGATTTGATTGAAAGGCTTTCGGAAGCTTCCTCCGACACCTTCCCGCAAAGACAAACTGTCCCATATCTGACAATCGCAAAAGCCTTTCGCACGAAATCGTTTTCACCGATGAGTCATTAGCCCATAAGACCAAAGCGGCAAACCATCGCAAGCATGACACTTATCCCCGGCATACGCACCCCCCGTAAAAGCAACTCCTTCACCCTTCTTGATGAAAAAGGAGTTAGTCCATGCCGCCATAAGAATAATTCGGCTTCTTTGCCTTAAAGAATCTTCTCGCATCTTGTCTGCCCGAAGCTCGGCGCACAACTTCCTTTCGCCTTATAGCGCCTTTTTACGCCGCAAATACGCCTTTTTTCAACTTTTGACAGATTATTTCAAGCTGTTTATATATTTTTTTTCGATTTTGCTTGCAATGCGCTTTAAATCATGTATAATATCAATGCTAATCAGCGGCCCCGTGGTCAAGCGGTTAAGACACTGCCCTTTCACGGCAGTTACATGGGTTCGAACCCCGTCGGGGTCACCACACACCGATTATCAAATTGTAAAGCATCGCAGGCAACTGCGATGTTTTATTTTTTCTCGCTCTTTTCCGCCGTTTTCGGCAGGTCCCAATGTCTGCTCCTTCGGTAAGGTCGTATCCCTCGGGCGTATTCCCCGGTAGGGATATGCGCCATTTACCTTGCGGATCAATCGAAAACACGCCTGCTTAACAAGAGAGAACTTCCCCCCTGCGCCTTTCGGGCGGTCGAAACGCCTTTTGTTATTGTTATTTATGACATGAAAACGATTTTTTCCGCAACAGCCCCCATTTTCATGCGAAAAAAATATACAATAGCTTACGGAGGATACTTTTATGGCAGTCCCATCTTCTGACGATAACAACAGCCGCCTCTTACCCGAAAGCGAAGCCCTCACGGAAAGCGAATACGCCCGAATACACAACACAGCTTTGCTTGACGAAATGGAGCAGAAAAATAGTTTTAACAGCTCCTACGGGCTCGCCCCCCAAGAACCCGTCTTTACCTGCGGCATGGAAGGTTGCCTTTGTTATCTGAATTCCCTACGCACCCCTGCGGGCGGGAAGATAAGCTGGGAAAAGGTGAAAAGCATTTACTGCCCGAGCGTTGCGGGGATTGTGGATATTTACAGCATTTTCGCCCCGGAGGGCGGTTATTATGCCACGGTTTATATCAATATCTACTGCAAAAGGAATTCAAAGGCCGTACCCTCCCCTTTTATAAAATCAGACATATAAAATCAGCTTCACGGATAGCGCAAAATTCATAGCAAAGGAGCAGGCAAGTGAAATTAGTCATCGTTGACGACAAACCGGGGAATCTGGAAATAACGCAAAGGGCAGTCGGCGGTTATTTCGATAAGAATAAAATCAAGGCTTCAATCAGAGCATTCAGCAATCCGGAGGCTTTTTTGAACTATCTCAAGGAGTCCGAGGGCGATTGCGACATACTCATTCTCGACATAGATTTGGGAATGCGCGGGGGCAACGGCATTGATATAGCCAAAACGCTGAACGGGAAATATCCTTTAATAAAGATAATCTTCATCACCGCTTACAGCCAATACGCCAAGGACATCAGCGAGGCGGATTTCGTTTACATTTTAATAAAGCCCCTTGAGGAAAGCAAGCTCATAGCCGCCTTGGACAAGACTCTTTCCCTTATCGAAGAAGAAAACAAGGATTTGCTGGCGATAAACTGCAGAAACATCGTTTATAAAGTCAACGCAAAACATATCACCTATATCGAAAGCTACGACCGCAAGATCTCCATACATACCGTAAACCAGCCCGAGCTTATAATGGCGGGAAAGCTTTCGGATATGGAGGAGCTTTTAAAAAGCAGAAATAACTTTTTGAGATGTCATCAGTCCTTTATTGTGAACATGGACAAGATAAACAAAATATCCGGCTCAAACATCATTCTTTTCACGGGAGAGTCTATTAATATCCCCAGAAAGCGGCAGAAGGATGTGGCGGAGGCTTTTATGAATTATGTGGGTAAAAAGTTTTGATTGATCGGGGACAAACGCCATGCGGCTCAACTTCTTAAGGCGGAACATCGCAAGATAAAACTTCTTTGAAATAAAGCTTCTTTGAAGTAAAACTTCTTTGAAGTATAAATTTCCTTGATGGACTTCGAAAAAGTAATACTTCTTTGAACTGCTTCGAAGTAACACTTTTTCGAAGCAGGCTTCTTTGAAGTTTTTGAAGGTTTACATTTTAAGCTATGCCGCACAAAAGTAAACCATGAAAAGAAACCTTTCCTTTTGCTTGAGATATGATAATCGTTAATTACTTGCCTTTGAAAAGGGTTGTTTTCATGGGATTAACGCCTTAAGCAATCTAAAAACTCATTTACCTTATGGGTTTATATCATACTGCCTGTTGAGTAATTCCCGATTATGCGCTGTTGCTTTAAGCTTAATGACATTTAAATACACTTGCGAGAATGAAGGGGCAAGAAATCATCATTCAAAGCCGATGGGGTGGTTGCCGATTAATGGGAGATGGATTTTCTCTCGGTCGGGCTTTGGGCGTTGTTTTGATCACATTATCGAAAATATATCGGGGGTATGTTTTCGGGAGGGCAGTTATGTTTGGCTTCAGCCTTTTCGAATTGCCGATATGATACCCGATTCACTTATCTTTTATGTTTTCGCTATTGCATCACCTTAGCGTTCCCGGGGCGGCAAACTCCCTAAGAATGACGGAATATAAAATATTGTATAAACTTTAATTTCTCCGATTCGACGGGTTTCGGCGGTTTGAACCGATAATATGAACCGGCAAATGTGCGGGCGGTTTATTTGCTTTTACATAGACGGCGAAATTGCGGCACAACAGTACAATTCCTCCTTTATTTATTATTGAATAAAGGTGTTTTGTGGTATTATATTTTCACTGCCTTTTCCGCTCACGTGCATTGCATAATAACGAAGACTTCATGGCGCTCAGCGGGCTTTATATAATACTATTCGGAGAATACGCCATGGCATATTTGTTGCAACTGCTCAACAGCACCTTCGCTTTGATTGCTTTTCTTTTTTATCTTGGCTTTTTAAAGTTAAAACCGCAATACAGGGAGAAGAAGAATTCGCTGATGTTCTATTTCTTTCTGGGGTCGGGTATTATCCAAATAGGCAATTTCTTCAATCAGAATTATTATGTCATCGTCACCCTGCTCTATTTCACCTACCAGATTTATTTCATGGTGAAATACTTCGAGGGCGATTTCTTTTTTAAAATGTTCGTTTTCTTCATCAATAAGATAATGGATATTCTCGTTATGGCCCTTTGGGAAAGATTTCTCGTTATGGCAATAG
>JAAYHF010000220.1 GCA_012727485.1 Eubacteriaceae bacterium | reverse complement strand
CTGATAAGCAGTACCCCCAACTTCTCACAGTAATACTTCAACAAACTCAAAAACTTCTCCCTGTCCGCCTTACACTCAAAGACGTTCATTTCCCCCACACCCTTCATGATGATGTGGTAAGTGTCAATACCCGAAACTTCCCTTGGTCTGCTCATGACTTTCTCCTTTTCTCGTTTAATCGACAAAATAGTTCCCTACTATATATATTTACGGTAAAAGTCAAAAGTCCTTCTTTTTTGTGAAAGATTTTTAAAGTTTTTTTGTTGTGACCCGGTCGGTAGGGTAAAAGAGGGAAAAAGGAGATGTTGTGGAAGCATTTTTTTGCTATTTCGTGAAAGTTTTATGGAAATGACCGGGTCAGAAAGGCAACAGCTTTTTCCGCGATTTAAGCTATGAAAGATTTCATATTCAGACCTGGTCAAAAAGAGAAAATCTTGTTTTATCAAAGTGACCCGGTCAAAACAAAGAATTATGACCCCGGTCATTTCGCTAAAAAGCAAGAGATAGCTCTTTAATTTATGACTTGGTCACAATGTAAATATCTTTACCATTCTGACTGCCACAATAATAAGCTTTATAAAATGACCAGGTCATAATAGTGAAACAATCCACCAAAGATGATAAATTTATCAAAGTGACCAGGTCACCATATAAAGGAACTTCCCCTCCGGAAGCAGACTCCGTTTAAACCTGAATAATTGACATTCTGACCGGGTCAAAACATCAAAAACTAAAACGAACACCGAAATAAAGGACTCTCAAGGCAAGCCATTTTGAATTCAATTTAACACCGAACGAAATAATTATAGAAGCGTGCAAATTTATCAATCAGACCAGGTCAGAAACAAAAGCAATCATTTTACCATTATGACCGGGTCACAACAAAATCCCATAAACATAATCCCCCAAAACAACCGTCCTCAACCCCTCCCCATAAAAGTATCCGTAAACCCCTCCAAAAGAATCTCCTCCGGCAATTCCCCTCCGCAAAAAACCTGCAACATACCCTTAGGCGTGATTTTATAACCCTCAAGCTCGCCAAAGTATCCTTTCAACCCCACCGCTTCGATATTGACATGGTCTTTGAAGGGAATAAGCCTGACGAATTTTTCGTTCAAGTAGTAACTCGGCAGTTTAGCCCAAAGTTTTTCTTCGATATTCTCTCCCCCCGCCTTCAAAACGATTAAACGAAGTTTCCCGAAAAGTTCCTTCACCTCCGACGGGTATTTTTCGATGTAAGCCTTTACTTCAATGTTCATTTTCTCTCCTTATAATTTAACGCTTTTGCTTGTTTCGGATTACGCTGTTTTACACCCGGTATATATCCGTTAGCTTTTATCAAAGTGACCCGGTCAAAATTATAAGTCACAAGCAATCCCATATAAAAGTCCAATTCATAACATAATCCCCCGCTGAGCATATTTTCATTTTGACCTGGTCAAAACAAAAAATCCCATATAAATATACCCATAACTACTTCCCCCAATATCCGGCCCACCTCCCTCCCCCTCGTTGCCATTACTGTTACTAGAACAACCCAATCCCCCTCCAACCTTATAAATCTCCCGACCACCAATTCAAAACCCAAAATAATTACATCTCCCCCCCAAAAATCTGCCCCACGGCACTTTTATCAAATCAACAAAGTCGCCTTGTGACCGGGTCATAATGACAAAAAAACCAAACGAAACGACCGGGAACTTTATCATCCCATCGCCCCCGCATCTCCCCCCGATAAGCTTTCCCGCCGCAAATATCCGCGGCGTAAACGGCCTCTTATACGCCGTTATAAGCTCGTTTATTTAAAAACGTAAAAACAGTTATATAATACCCCATATCCCCGAATGCTTCGAAACAGGGTAAAGAGCATTAAACAAAAGTATAAGAGCTTGCACTATTTCCCGAGCGGGGTATCCGTGTCATTTCCAATGCCATCAAAACCCTTTGTTTAAGCCACACTGCCCCCGGAAGGTCTTTTGCACTTATAAAATAATCGACTTTCAAAGACACTTTCGGAAGGAACATCATGTTCCTTAAATAATTCTTGAAACTCAATTCGATAATCAAGGCCATGAGTTTGTTTTCCTTTCCGTTTTGCACTCCGCCTGACCTCCTTTCTCGGAGTGAATCCCACTTGTTTTTCTTTCTTAAGGTAAATGCAACCTTAAATGCCTCGCGGTTACTTTGAGAATTAACCCGAACACCAATTCCTCAAGGCACAAACTCTTTTATATATAATTACAGCTTGCTTTATGTTATAATAATACAAATTCGAGCTATGAGGTATTAAAGCCGATGAAAATGCGCCAACTTAAAGAAAGACTTGCCCGGCAAAATGCGAATGTGAGCGAGCGAATGGTTAAATATTACATCGAAACCGGTCTTATCCCGCCCCCGGATTACACCCAAGTGAATCAGGCGGAATATTCCGATATTCATTATGTGCGTCTGCTTCGTATAGACGCCATGAAAAAGGCGGGCATGGGTTTTTCGGGAATAAGATCGCAGATAGAAACACTTGACGGCTTTATAAGGCAGATGGCGGAAAAAAAGGGAATAACATACGAAGAAGCGGCGAATCTGCCCGAAGTCATCTCCCGGGAATACTGCGAATATATGGTAAACTACCCCGGGGAGGAAAGTTATACCAAAAGTGAACTCATCGAGCAGGCTTTTTGCGAGAAAATGGTGTTCGATTTGGCGGTGGATACGGGAGTGCTGGAGGATAAGGAGCTTTACAGCGCCTCCGACAGGCTGATACTGCTTTGCATAAACAATCTTTTCCTTTATTCGGACAGCTCGGGGGGGTCGGACGTGATAGAGCGCATCAGCGAGATTTCCAAAATAAACAACATCGCCAATTCCCTTGCCGCCTATTATTCAAGGAACAGCGAAAAAACATGGATATATAAAAATCTCACGGAAAGCATTATCCGGGGAAAATTGGAGAAAAAATGGCAACAAAACAGGAACTGACAAGGAATTTCAGCATAATAGCCCATATAGACCACGGAAAATCCACCTTGGCGGACAGGCTCATCGAAATGACGGGGCTTATTTCCAAACGGGAGATGACCGAGCAGATTCTCGATAAAATGGATATCGAGCGGGAGAGGGGAATAACCATAAAACTCCAGGCGGTCAGGCTTGTTTACAAGGCTGACGATAATAAGGAGTATTATTTGAATTTGATAGATACCCCCGGCCATGTGGATTTCACCTATGAGGTTTCCCGTTCCCTTGCCGCCTGCGAGGGGGCTGTGTTGGTGGTGGACGCCACCCAGGGCATACAAGCCCAGACCATGGCGAATGTGTATTTAGCCTTGGACAACGATTTGGAGATCGTGCCCGTTATCAATAAAATTGACCTTGCCAGCGCAGACCCGGATATGGCCGTGAGGGAAATTGAGGATTATATAGGTTTGCCCGCCGCCGACGCGCCGAGGATAAGCGCCAAGGAAGGTATAAATATCAAACAGGTGTTGGAGGCGATAGTCGAAAAGGTGCCCCACCCCGCCGATAACAACGACAAGCCCCTCAGGGCTTTGGTTTTCGACTCCGTTTACGATCCCTATCTCGGGGTGATTTGCTCGGTGAGGATAGTGGATGGAGTGGTAAAAAACGGGGATAAGATAAGATTCATGGCCAGCGGTAAAAGTTTCGAGGTGGAGCAGGTGGGCATTTTCACCGACCGCCTCACCCCCACAGGATTGCTTGAAAGCGGAGATGTGGGTTATATCACCGCTTCCATAAAAAATGTGGAGGATACGAGGGTGGGAGATACCGTCACCCTCGCTCAAAACCCCGCCGAAACGGCTCTGCCCGGTTACAAAAGCGTACAACCCATGGTTTACTGCGGTATATACCCCGCCGACGGCAGTCGCTATGAGGATTTGAAGGAGGATTTGGCGAAGCTCAAGCTCAACGATGCCTCCCTCACCTATGGTCCGGAGAGCAGTGCCGCCCTCGGCTTCGGCTTCCGTTGCGGCTTTTTGGGGTTGCTCCATTTGGAAGTGACCATGCAAAGGCTGGACAGGGAATTCGATATTGATGTTATAACCACAGCCCCCAGCGTGGTATACAAGGTCATAAAGACCGATAACACGGTGCTTGAGGTGGATAACCCCACCAATATGCCCTCCCCCACGGAGATAAGCTACATGGAAGAACCCTTTGTGGACGCCTCCGTGATGACCCCGGAGGAATATGTGGGCAGTGTGATGGATTTGTGCCAAAAGCGTCGGGGTATTTTCCAAACCATGGAATACATCGAAAACAGGGTAATGCTCAAATACGAAATGCCCTTGAATGAGATAATATACGATTTCTTCGATTCCCTTAAATCCCGCACCAAGGGCTATGCCTCTTTGGATTACGAATTGAAGGATTACCGCAAAAGCTCTCTGGTGAAGCTTGATATGTATTTAAACGGGGAAATAGTGGATGCCCTTTCCTTTATCGTCCACGAAAGCGGGGCCTATGCCCGGGGAAGGGCCATTGCGGAAAAGCTCAAGGATCAAATTCCCCGCCATATGTTCGAAATACCCATTCAAGCCGCCGTCGGAGGGAAGATAATCGCCCGGGAAACGGTGAGAGCCATGCGCAAGGATGTCATATCCAAATGCTACGGAGGCGATATAACCCGCAAGAAGAAACTGCTCGAAAAGCAGAAGGAAGGCAAAAAGCGTATGCGGCAGATAGGCAGCGTTTCCATTCCCCAGGAAGCCTTCACCGCGGTCTTGAAGCTTGACGATGACTGAGAAGTTAGGCAGATGACTGAAAGCACAGGCATTTATATCCATATACCCTTTTGCGCTTCGAAGTGCGCCTATTGCGATTTTGTTTCCTTCGCGGGCAGGGAGAATAGAATATCCTCCTATTTCGAAGCGCTTTTAAATGAGATAAATTCTTATGATTTTTCGGGGGCGGTGAACAGCGTCTATATCGGCGGCGGCACCCCCTCCTTTGTCGATGAAAAATATATCGCTCGGCTCATGAGCGCCTTGGGCAAGCGCTTTTCATTGGCTGAGGATTGTGAAATATCCGTCGAATCCAACCCCAACAGCCTAACTTACGGAAAACTGCTCTCCTTTAAAAACTGCGGCATAAACAGGCTCAGCATGGGGGTGCAGTCCGCCGACGACAGCGTTCTTAAGCTCATCGGCCGCACCCACAACCAAGCGGACAGCCTAAAGGCGCTTGAGGCCATACATCGGGCGGGAATGGTTAATTTCAACCTCGATATTATGTTTTCCCTCCCCGGGCAAAGCATCGCCTCCTTTCGGGATTCCCTCAAATTCGCCATGGAAAGCGGTGCGAAGCATATTTCCTGCTACGGGCTTTCCGTCGAAGAAAACACCCCCCTTTATGACCTCTACGAAAAGGGAGTCTTTTCCCAAAACGACGAGACGGACAGGATAATGTACCACACCGCCGCAGATATGCTTTCCGGGGCGGGTTTTGAGCGCTACGCCTT
>JAAYHF010000219.1 GCA_012727485.1 Eubacteriaceae bacterium | reverse complement strand
GGAAGGCTGGGGCTCTACCACTGAGCTACACCCGCATGACGCTTTTCAAGTATATGATAAACCTTGGTTTTTGTCAATAATCAAAAGTGAAAATTTGACTATTCTTGCATAGGGGTCTGCTCTGTGGCGAGAGGCAATTTCATTCGGCTTTATTCGGGAGTTCTTCGGGGGGTTGCGCGGTTTGGGCTTCGGGTTCATTGCTCGATAAATTGGCCTTTTCGCTTTCGGCTTGGGGGGAATTACCCCCATTTTGCGCCTTTTCCCCGTTTTCCTCGGATAATGCGGTAAGCTTCTTTTCTCTTTGAGCCGCCTTTATATAAAAACCGATTATAAGAAGCAACGCCCCTGCGGCGATGAACACAATTCCGATAATCTTACCCGAGGCCATGACAAAGTTTCTGAATATGAATAAAAGAATTCCGAGAAGTATCTCCGCAAAGGAGGCGATGAGATTCTTGTTTCTTTTCTGCTTTCCGATTATGACAGAGGCGCTCAAAAGCCCCCCTCTGAGGAACGCCCACAGGCAAAGGACGATCAAAATCGTCATTCCCGCAAAGGAGCCGGTGTAAAAGGCTATCACAAGAAAGGCCGAAACAAGAATATTTACCAGCCCCGCAATCAGGGTTAGTTTCCAAGAGGGCGTTGAGTCTTTGTATTTTATCGCGGCCACTATATCTCCCGCACCCAAAGAGAGCAATATCACCGCCGCGGCGATAAGCCCCGCTTTCATGAGCATTGCCGGGAAGAAGGCGATGATAATTCCCGCCGTGGCGCATATTCCTCCCAAAAGAACCGATAAAAGCCAATTTACGGGACGGGTGTTTTTATATTCCATAATAAACCTCACTTTTCAACTGATTGTAACATCAACGCCCTTTTTATGCAATTAAGCGCGTATTAATTCGGCAGAACAAATCATTGACAATATTTGAAAGTTAATGTAAAATAAACCCCATAGGCGTTGAAAAAGAGAGTAGTTCCGAGTATGCCGATCAGAGAGCCCCGAGGGTGGAAAGGGGCAGGATAGGCGGAGTGAAAATCACTTTGGAGCCTGCGGGCAGAAATAAAGTAAGTCCGCACGTATCCCGCGTTAAGGGCAAGAGTGGGTTTTAAACCAAAACGGGTGGTACCGCGGAGAAATTCGTCCTGTATTCATTGCAGGGCTTTTTTTATGGGAAAAGGGAGGAAATTATGGCATTTAAAGAATTGGGCAGCTTATCTGTCAGCGAGAATGAAAAAGAGGTTTCGAAGTATTGGGATAGCATAGATATTTTGAAACGCACCCTTGAAGTGAGGGAGGATTGCGAAAATTTTGTCTTTTACGAAGGGCCGCCCACCGCAAACGGCAAGCCCGGCATTCATCATGTTATCGCCCGCACCTTAAAGGATGCGGTTAATAAATATCACACCATGAAGGGCTTCAGGGTTGTGAGGAAGGCGGGCTGGGATACCCATGGTCTGCCCGTGGAAATAGAGGTGGAAAAAAATCTGGGAATGAGCGGGAAGGGGGACATCGAAAAATACGGCATAAAGGAATTTAACGAAAAATGCCGTCAGTCCGTTTTCTCCTATGAGGCTCTCTGGCGGGATATGACAAAGAGAATGGCCTATTTCGTGGATTTGGATAACCCCTATATAACTTTGGACAATAACTATATCGAAACGGAATGGTGGTTGCTCAAGCAGTTTTTCGATAAGGGCTATATGTACGAAGGTTATAAAATCCTGCCTTATTGCCCCCGTTGCGGCACCGGGCTTGCTTCCCACGAAGTGGCCCAGGGCTATCAGATGATAAAATCCGATACGGTCTATGTGGCCTTTAAGTTAAAAAACGCCGATGAATATTTTCTGGTCTGGACGACAACCCCTTGGACTCTTGCCTCCAATGTGGCGCTTTGCGTGAATCCGGAAGTGGATTATGTGAAAGTGAAAAACAAGGGGAAAGTATTTATCATGGCAAAATCCCTTGTTGAGAGCGTTTTGGAAGGGGAGTGGGAAATACTGAGCGAAATGAAGGGCAAAAACCTTGAATTTACCGAATACGAACAGCTCATGCCCTTTGTAAAGCCCGATAAAAAGGCTTTCTTCGTGGTCTGCGGAGATTTTGTCACCACCGAGGACGGCACGGGAATAGTCCACATGGCCCCCGCCTTCGGCGAGGACGACTTCGCCACAGGCTTGAAATACGATCTTCCCGTCCTTTGCCCCGTGGATCTCAACGGCAAATACACCGCCACCCCCTGGGAGGGTTTGTTTGTCATGGACGCGGACAAGGACATAACGGAATATTTAAAGCAAAACGGGATTCTTTACAAAAAACAGCGCATGGAGCATAATTATCCCCATTGCTGGAGATGCAAAACACCCCTGCTTTATTATGCAAAACCGAGCTGGTATATCGAAACCACAAAATATAAAGACGAGCTGATCGCCGCCAACGATAAGGTCAACTGGTATCCCGATTTTGTCGGTGAAAAGCGTTTCGGAAACTGGCTTGAAAATATGAAGGATTGGGCGATAAGCCGCAACCGTTATTGGGGTACTCCCCTTAATATTTGGAAATGCTCCTGCGGCCATGTGGAATCCATCGGCTCCCGGGAGGAGCTTGTTTCCAAGGCTATTGAAAAAATCGACGAAACCATCGAGCTTCACAGACCCTATGTGGACGAGGTGCATATCAAATGCCCTCAGTGCGGTGAGGTAATGAGCCGGGTGAGCGATGTTATCGACTGTTGGTTCGATTCGGGCAGTATGCCCTTTGCCCAATACCATTTCCCCTTCGAAAATCAGGATATATTCGAGGATCAGTTCCCCGCGGATTTCATCTGCGAAGGCATTGATCAGACGAGGGGTTGGTTCTATTCCCTGCTTTGCATATCCACCTTCATAAAAGGCACTTCCCCCTATAAGAATGTTTTGGTAAACGACCTTATTTTGGATAACAAGGGTCAGAAGATGAGCAAGAGCAAGGGCAACACGGTAAACCCCTTCGATCTTTTCGATAAATACGGCGCAGATGCCTTAAGATGGTATCTTCTGTTCGTTTCCCCCGCTTGGACTCCCACCAAGTTCGACGAGGAGGGTTTAAAGGAGGTAATAAGCAAGTTCTTCACCACCTTAAAGAATGTTTACTCCTTCTTCGCCCTTTACGCCAATGCGGACGGCATAAATTCGGAGGATTTCGCGGATGCGAAGATAACCGATGAAATAGACATCTGGCTCATGTCCGTTTATAACTCCCTCGTTAAGGAAGTAACCGCGGATATGGAGGAATACGACGCCACAAAGGCGGTGCGCGCCATACAGGAATTTGTAAACGAGGATTTATCCAACTGGTATATACGCCGCAACAGAAGAAGATTCTGGGAAAGCGAGCTGACCGAAAGCAAGAAAGCCGTTTTCGCGGTGACTTACCGGGTCTTGGAGGGGGTATGCCGCCTTGCCGCGCCCTTCGCCCCCTATGTCACGGAGGATATTTATCGGGCCTTAACCGGCGAACAGAGCGTTCACTGCGCCACCTTCCCCCTTTGCGACCAGGGAATGATAAAGATAGCGGCGGAAAGCAAAATGAAAATAGTGCGTACCCTCGTTTCCCTCGGCAGAAGCGCAAGGGAAGAAGCGAAGTTGAAGGTGCGTCAGCCCTTGAGCGAGGTTTTGATAGACGCCAAACTCAAATCGGAGATAGGGGCGATGACGGAGCTTATCAAAGAAGAATTGAATGTCAAGCGGGTGAAATTCGAGGAGGATCTTTCTTCCCTGATGAATTTTGTGATAAAGCCCGATTTCAAGGTTTGCGGCAAGCTTTTCGGCTCAAAGGTGAAGGTTTTGGGTGAATATCTGGCGAATTGCGACGCACAGGCTTTGATGAAGGATATATCCCGGGGCGGCAGTGCGGTGGTTACCCTTTCGGGCGAAACCTATAACCTCACCTCCGATATGTTGGATGTGAGAATAACAGCCAAGGAAGGTTTCGATGTTCAAATGCAGGATAACCTTTTCATTATCCTGAATACCGAGCTGACCGAGCAGCTTCTCAACGAGGGCTATGCCCGGGAGATAATCTCCAAGGTACAGCAGATAAGAAAGAACTGCGGCTATGATGTTTCCGACAGGATAAAGCTGAATGTATCCGCCGACGAGGCGATAAAGAAAGCCGCCGAGATCTATGCGGACTATATCAAGGCGGAAACCCTTGCCACGCATTTGAGCTTCGATGAAGCCGAGGGAGAAAAGGTTAATCTCAACGGTCACGATGCTCTGATTAAAACCGAAAAGATATAATCGAAAGGAATAAATCGAATAGGTTTAAGTAATCAAAACCGGTCGAAGCCGCAAACTTTGACCGGTTTTTCTTATCCCCTTATGTATTATCTGCCCGTGAATCCATAAAGCCAAGGGGGAGACTCTCGAATCGGTAAAATAAACGAGGAGATAATACCCATGAAGGTGCTGTTTGTATATATTTTATATTTTAAACGATGAATTTTTCAAACGCACGAGGAAGCAGAAGAATTCGTTTTACGCAGTAAGCAGTGCCTGACAAAAAATAAAAGGAAACCTGTTATTGCTATTGTGGGTTTTCGTTTTTGAAGGATTGCCCGGTGTGCAGTTTTATTTAAATCGTGTGTGCTTAATATGTAAAAACTGCCTTGGAAGCAGTAAAAACTTTATGCCCAAAGCGGTTAATCCTCACGCAACAACGGATAAACCCTAAACAACCTATTCACTCTACCCTCATAACAGCGCCGAAAAATAACCCGTTACCTGCCCGATTATCTCTTTTTGCCTCCGAACGATAAACAGTTTAATTCTACATCTTTGATTTTTAGCAAAATCTTTTCGTTTCAATAAACTTTAAGCTTTCTTTTTTCCCCTGCGAGCAGTATAATCAGCTATAAATTAATAACGCATACAGCGGGAAAGGAAGATATGATTTATTACGTATTCAGAAAAGGGGCCGGGGGGCCGAAAACCACATATATAGCGGGTTTTGACAAGTTGGAATCCACCGGTGATGCGACGGGGGCTCTGCAAATAGCCGGCGATGAGCTGGAAATGTTCGATTTGGTTTATATTCATGGTTTGAATTTCCACGAAACGCCCATCGGAGATATTCCTCTGGAGTTTTCGGCGGATAAATTGTTTCATCCCGCTGAAAAGGGTTTCAGACCTGTTTTAAAACCCAAAGAAGAAAACAAGGGCGTCTCATCGGGCAAAGCGGCCGCCAAATCCCGAATTCCCGATAAGGGCAGGGGTTCTTCGGTCAACCCCGCCACCAGGCTCAAGGGCTCCGGGAACAAGGGCAGAATACCCGCCGGGAG
>JAAYHF010000218.1 GCA_012727485.1 Eubacteriaceae bacterium | reverse complement strand
GATTATGACCCCGCATATCATTGTGGTGACTGTCAAAACCCCGAAATATATCCCCCCGGCAAGGGAGATAAGAAAGCCCGTCCCCGCAAGATAGCATAAAAGCCCCAGAAGTTTTTGAAGGGCGAGCCTTACTAAATAATTTATCGCTTTTTTTCTCGTTTCCATGTTTGTTGCTCTCTTTATTAGTATTAAAATTAAGGTCGTTCACCCTATCTGCCCGAACGCAGGGAGGGGAAACGGGCATATCCATGACGGAAGCTGAAAATTCCTCCGAAAACGCATTAAAGCCGTTTTCCGCAAACCCGAAGTTTCAGGCGCATATCTGTATTACTCCCGAATGACACAGTGGGAGCGCCATATCTTAATAGGAATTAACCGACAGCGCTATTATTCGGTGCGTTCTTTTTCATAGTATTCACAATTACGATTCTTGAATAAAATACCAATGGGCTTATTCCTCGTATCGGAGGTATAAATGTCACAATGAGCTTTTTTATAGCCTGCGATAATAATGTTACCGTTTTCTCCTGTAAGATCTTCCTTACGAAACATGCAATCTCTGCATATTATATTATCGTCGGGTAAAACCGGATCGAAATCTTCTTCGATTCTTTTTCTCGCATAATTTTCATTCACGGCGTTTCCTCCATATTGGTTTATTCGGTGTTGGAGTAAAGCGGGGTCGTCGGCAAACATTAAGCGGCGGTTTAAGGTAGATCGGTTTAAGCTTCAAAGCGCAAAAGTGAACCTCCCTTATGATATATCCCTTTGCTTCGTTGGATTTTCCCGCTTTTCCGCTCGGTGCGCGCCGCAAGCCTCGTCTGACGAAAGCCCCTTCGCTTTAACGGCAAACCTCACGACAAAACTAACTTTCCCGTTTCTTTTATTATAATCCGCAAAACACAAGGAGGCTAAGCTTAAGCCCATTCAAAGTTTTCCTTCCCCGCCCCCAACTCGAAATGCAACTTGGCTATCCCCAAATCTATTTTCGCACAGCTTCCCCCCTTGGAACGGGCGTTGACCTTTCCGCCCGAGAGGGTGAATAAAAACCTCTGTTGATTCATCGCCGTGGGCGCCTGACAGACGAATTCCATTCCCCGCCTGAACCACTCCGGCATTTCCCCCTCACAGCGGCAAAGGGAGGAAAGGGGCTTACTGCGGTGGGGCTTGCCTTGGTTTTCACCGTAGCCGACGCTGATGACGCAAAGGAGCTTTTCTCCCCTTTCCATGGCGACGGGTCTTTTCGAATAGGTCAGCGCCACCCAGCAGGTGTTAAGCCCCATCTCTTGGGAGGCGAGAACTAGTTTTTCGCCGTAATAGCCGATCAATTCGTCCAAATCCTCTTTGGGCGCGCCTATCATGGCGAAGTAATTCGCCACCCCCGAAAAACCGCCGTAATGGGCCATGAACCCGGAAAAGCTTTTCGGCTCATCGGTGACAAGGCGAATGGAAAGCCCCCCTTCGGCGTTGTATTCTTCAATTAAGCCGTTTAACTTTTCAATAACTTCCCCGGGAAGTTTTTTATCGGTGTATTTTCTTACGCTGTGGCGGGAAAACACCGCTTCTTTCATATCCATATATCCTCCTTAATCGGTATCATTATTTGCCCCTTAGCCGAAAAAAGGGGGCGAAAAGATACGAGCATTTTCAGCGGGCGTATCTTTGCGGGAACATTTCCTTCCCCCTTTGCGTCAGCTCCCCGACGAGTGCGCTTTTCGCCTCGGTGTAACCGTCACGGTCGTGTTCGTATTCCCTCCAAAGCTTAAGCTTGAGCTTTTCGTATTCTTCCGCTTCCTGCGGGTGTGCCTTCAGATAATCGAGGAAATAAAGCTCGTCGTTATCCCCGTAAAACCTTAAATGCAGATGATAGACCCTCTCGGCAAAACCCTCGGGGGTATAACCCCGATTGAGGGAATACCTTTTATCGTCGGCGGACATACAAATATAACCGTTTCGGGAGAGCAACTCCTTGAGGGAGGCCATGTCTTTATCCGAAGGTATCTCAAGGAGCATATCTATTATGGGTTTTGCCCATATCCCCTCAAGAGTCGTACTGCCGATGTGGTTGATTATCGCCCCGTATTCGGCGGGAATAAAGCCCGCAAGACGGCTTTTTTCCTCATCGTACCAAGCCCTCCATTCTTCCTTATGGGGGGTCAAAAATATGGGAAAAAGCTCCCAAAGCTCCTCAAGGGTCATTTCGGAAAGCGGTTTTGTCATTTCCTCTCCCTTCTGCCCGGGTAAACCGTGGCCATAAGGCTGTAGGACATCGGGTATTTATCCTCATTATAGGGATATTCCCAAAGCCCCTCTGCCTTCGAAGGGCTCATGCCGCCGGAATCGAAAAAATTGAAGGTGTATTCATTGAAAAAGACTATATGCAACCCCGCCCCTATGAGCGAATTGATGATTTCCGACACGGTGTGCATCCAGAAATAGGCCTTTACCCCGCCCACAGGCTCGCTTGCATAGCCGCCTATGGTATCGTCCACATCGGGCTGTTTGCCGAAATAGGGGTATTTGACGAAATATTCCTCCTTTTCAAGCTTGCTTTCGTCCAGCATCATATAAAAGGGGTGGGAATCGAAAATATAAAAGACACCGTCGTCCTTGAGGCAAGCCCTCACATTCTGCGCCCATTTGTCCAAATCGGGCAACCAACCCAAAACGCCCTCGGAGGTGAAAACCATGTCGTATTTTTCATTGAGTTTGTCGGCTATTTCCAAGACATCGCAGGCGATGAAATCCGTATTTTCGTATCCCAGCTCCTCCGCCATTTTCCTTGCGAAAAAAACATTTTCCCGGGAAATATCCACCCCCGTGACATGATCCGCAAGCTTTGCCAAAAGCAGGCTGTCCGCCCCGGTGTTGCATTGGAGGTGTATGACCCTCTTGCCCGAAAGGTCGGGCAATTCCCGGGTTATTATCGGGTTCAGTTTATGGGTGCCTTCGAGCAGTTCTTTTTTGTAATGCTTGTAATGTTCCTCGGCAAGCTTGCTCCAAGCTTGATTGTTTGATTCTATTTCCTTCAATTCCGTTTGCTCCTATGTGAAAATATGTTTTCTTAGCGCCTTGCTCCGGGGGAAGCTTTCTTTTGCTTCTTTTACGAATGAAGCCTTATTCGTCATCAAGGGGTTTATACTCCGATTGCTTCTTTCGATTTTCCAAACTTTCCCCGCCGTCATCGGTCGTAACACGGGCGCTTTCTCCCGCAGAGGTCGAAGGGGAGGCGTTGCACCCTTCCTTATGCGATAATTCTATCACAAATTTAAATATTGTGATAGAATTATTATGTTAACGGCATGGGGCAAAGGGAGGTAAAAGATATGACAAGGGCGGATTTACACATTCACAGCATTTATTCGGACGGCTCCGACAGCGTAGATGAGCTTGCCCGAAAAATATTCGGGGAGGGGCTAAGGGTGTTTTCCCTCACCGACCACGACACCCTTTCGGGCATTGACCCCCTGAAAAAGGCGCTGAAGGCCCAAGTGACCCGCAAAGAAGGCACAGCCACGGAAAAAACGGATAATACCTTTACAAAAAGCAATGCCCCGGCGGGAGAAAACGCCTTTGTCGGAATAACCTACGGGAAAGAATACGCTTATATAGAAGGCATCGAATTCACTTGTCAAGCCCCCGACGGAGAATGTCATATTTTAGGCTACGGTTTCGACAGCCGAAGCGGGGGGATCGCTTCGACGGTGGAAAGAGCCGCCGAACTTCGCAGGAAAAAAATGGCACAGCGCCTTGAGCATCTCAAAGACGCCCACGGAATTATTCTGACGGAAGAAGAACTTGATAGCCTTTCCTCCCAAAACAGCGCAGGAAAGCCCCATTTGGCTAAAATACTCGTAAAACGGGGATATGCCCGGGATATAGGGCAGGCAATCAATTATTATATAAACGGGGCGAAGGTGGTTAATTCACGGATTTCTACGGCTGAAGCCGTTGAAGCCATTCATTCAAGTGGCGGCCTTGCGGTTTGGGCCCACCCCTTCGGCGGGGAGGGGGATAAACCGCTGGAAAGAAAGCAACTCTTATCAAGGCTTGCCCACCTTACGGAGCTTGGCATAGACGGCATGGAATGTTACTATTCCCGCTACGCTCGGGAGCGCTCCGACTATCTTTGCGAAACAGCTTTGCAAAAAGGGCTTTTGGTCAGCGGCGGCAGTGATTACCACGGAAAAAACAAGAATATTGACATAGGCTGTCTTTCCCTCGAAGGGAAAAAGATAAGCTCGGATAAACTTACGATATTGGGGAGACTTTTAAATGGATTTGAAGCAGAGGGTTAAAGAGGATTTATTTGCAATGCAGGACACGGCCTATCGGGATTTTCAGGCAAGGCTCATGCCCACCATAGATATTGAAAGGATAATCGGGGTGAGAACCCCCGCCTTGAGGGCATACGCCAAAAACATCGCCAAGCAGGGTTTTGCCGAGCAGTTCATGGAAATGCTGCCCCATTATTATTATGAAGAAAATAATCTCCACGGCTACCTTGCGGAGCTGTTGAAGGATTTCGACAAAGCCCTTGAGGCGGTGGACAAATTTCTGCCCTATGTGGACAACTGGGCCACCTGCGACACCATGTGTCCGAAGGTATTCGCAAAAAATCTGCCGAAGCTTTACGAGAAAATAAAGCAGTGGGTCGCCTCGGGCAAAACCTACACCGTGCGTTACGGGGTGGGAATGTTGATGGGCTTTTATTTGGACGATGCCTTTGATGCGGCCTATCCCGAATTGGTGAGCAAAATCCCCGCCGGAGGCGATTATTACATAGATATGATGATTTCTTGGTATTTTGCCACGGCCTTGGCGAAGCAGGAGGAAGCCATACTGCCCTATTTCGAAAAGAAGGTTCTTGAAAAATCCGTCCGCAACAAGGCGATACAAAAATCCGTCGAATCGAAAAGAATAACTCCGCAGATGAAGAAGTATTTGAGGGGGCTTAAAGTTAAGTAGAACGCAGGGCGGGCTTTTTCGGGCGGTTTTTGCGTTTTGGCGTTGGGCGCGTTTGGGGTGCGGGTTGTTGTCGGTTTTGTCGGAATTGGTTTTTGGGGTTTGTGACTTGGCCGTTTTACGAAATGCACGGAGTAAGTAATCGGCGTTTTTCTGTTGCGATTGGGTCATTGTGAACGGGTCGGAAGGCTATTTTTTACTCTGCAAAACGGTTTAGAATATACAATCTGTCGGGCGAAGAAGTTTAACCTATTTATTGTTTATCATTCCGACCGGGTCACAACGATAATATTTTATTTCGGCATGGGCGGGGAGCTTGGTATTATGAAGGGCTTATCGCAAGAAAGCAAGTTTCCGATTTTTGCCATTATGACCGGGTCACATCGCGAAAGGTTTTTCTTGGCTTTTTATAAAGTGACCGGGTCGGAAAGATAACTGCTTTTACCCGTAAAGCGGTCTAAATCTCTATTAAACGAGTAAAAGCAAAAGAAGATTAAACCTATTTAAGGTTTATATTTTAACTCTGCCCGGGTCGGGGCGATAGCCCGGCACAAAAGGGAGCTTGGTACAGCGAGGACATAACGCAAAATGAAGCAAATTTCCTGCTTTTGCCATTATGACCGGGTCACATCGTAAAAGGTTTATCTTGGCTTTCACAAAGTGACCGGGTCAGAAAGGATAACTTTTACCCGCAAAGACGGTCTTTCTTTTTAATCGGGCGAAACTAAAAGTGAGGTATTCCCATTCAAAAGCATGGTTTTGTCTTTATGACCGGGTCACATCGTGAAAGGCTCATCTTTGTTTTCACAAAGCGACCGGGTCGGAAAGAAACCTGCTTTCCCCCCATAAAGACGCCCATTAATTCCCCCTCTTTCAATCGTGATTTGCGCCGAAAGTTTAATTATTATGATACTTCCCAATAAAAGAAGCCCGAATACGGCCTGTAACCTCGCCGCATCCGGGCTTTTTTATTTATACCATCAGCTTGCAGATCAAATCCGAAAACTCCGCCGGATCCTCCACGGGCAGACCCTCTATCAAAAGCGCCTGATTATAAAGCAGCTTGGCATAATTTCCCAATTTTCCGCCTTCGCCGTTTTGCTTGTAATCTTCGCTTAAGGCGGCGAAAACGGGGTGGTTGGGATTTAATTCCAACACCTTCTGCGCGCTTACCCCGGGGGAGTTGGGCATGGTGTTGAGTACCTTTTCCATTTCTATGGATATTCCCCCCTCGGAGGAGAAGCACACCGCATGGTTTTTCAGACGGGCGGAAATCCTCACATCGCTCAGCTTGCCGGAAAGGGCGCTTTTTATCGCTTCGAGCAAATCCTTGTTTTCTGATGCGGCTTTCTCGTTCTTTTCCTTTTCTTCCTCGGTGGCCTCTATCCCCAAATCCCCCTCGGCCACATTGCGGAATTCCTTTCCGTTATAATTCATTATGGTCTTAAGGGCAAATTCGTCCACATCCTGGGTGCAGTAAAGTATCTCGAAGCCCTTTTCCTTTAAGGCCTCCGTTTGGGGCATGGCGGCGATGCGGCTTTCGCTCTGCCCGCAGGCGTAATAGATATATTTCTGCTCGGAGGGCATACGGGAAATGTATTCATCGAAGCTGACGGGCTTGCCCTCAAAGGAGGAGGTGAAAAGGATCAAATCCGCCAAAAGATCCTTATGAAGCCCGTAATCGGAATAAAGACCGTATTTGAGCTGTCTACCGAAGCCTTTGAAGAATTTCTCGTAATTCTCCCTGTCCTTTTTGAGCATATCCATAAGCTCGGATTTTATTTTCTTTTCGATTTGGGTGGCTATCGCCTTGAGTTGCCTGTCGTGTTGGAGCATTTCTCTGGAAATATTCAGGGATAAATCCGCCGTATCCACCAGACCCTTTACGAAGCTGAAATAATCCGCCAAAAGATCCGGGCATTTCTCCATTATCAAAACACCGCCCGAATAGAGGGAAAGACCCTTTTCGTAATCCTTGGTGTAATAATCGTAGGAAGCCTCGGCGGGTATGAACATCAGGGAATTATATTGGAGGGTGCCTTCGATATTTGAATGTATTACCTTAAGGGGGGCTTGCCAATCATGGAATTTATCCATGTAAAATTGGTTGTATTCCTCCTCGGTTATATCTTTTTTCGGCTTTTTCCAAAGAGGCACCATGCTGTTTATGGTTTCGTCCTCGTAGTAGGTTTCGTATTTGGGTTCTTCGTCGTGATCTGTCTCATCGTGGTCATGCTTTATATCCTCGATGGGGCGGTGATGCTCGGTGTTCATTATTATAGGATAGCGGATATAATCGGAATAGTGGGTGATCAGCCTGCGAAGGGTGTATTCCTCCAAATATTCGTCGTATTGGGCCTCGTCGCTGTTGTCCCTTAGGGTTAGGATAATATCCGTGCCCACGCCCTGCTTTTCGCCCTGCGTTATGCTGTAACCCTCGGTGCCCTCGGATTCCCATATATAGGCTTCCTCCTGCCCGTAAGCCCGACTTATCACCTTCACATTTTTCGCCACCATGAAGGAGGAGTAAAAGCCCACCCCGAACTGACCGATTATGTCTATATCCTCCTTGTTTTCCATATCCTTTTTGAAATCAAGGGAGCCGCTTTTGGCTATTACCCCAAGGTTTTCCTCAAGCTCCTCCTTTGTCATTCCGATGCCGTTGTCGGATATGGTAAGGGTGCGGGCGGCTTTATCGGGCTTCACGCGGATGAAAAAATCGGATCTGTTACAGCCGCTTATGCCTTCGGTGAGGCATTTGTAATAAAGCTTATCTATGGCGTCGCTGGCGTTGGAGATTATTTCCCTTAGGAAAATTTCCTTATTGGTGTAGATTGAATTTATCATCAGCTCCAAAAGCCTTTTGGGTTCTGCCTTGAATTCTTTCTTGAATTCATTCATTTTATCGTTTTCCTTCCTTTGTCGTTTTTAAGCACTCGAACACTTTGACTGCTGATAATATAATAACTTCTCAGGGCGCATTTTTCAATAGGCGGGGGTAATTTGTGTGAGATTTTTTGGTTGGTATGTATCCGGGGAGGTATCGGAGGGCAGATGGGAAGGGTATTGGGG
>JAAYHF010000217.1 GCA_012727485.1 Eubacteriaceae bacterium | reverse complement strand
GGGGAGCCTTCGCTCACCTTTGCGAGGGTGGTGGTGGCGTCCGTGCCCTGAATGGCATATATGGCGAAGAAAAGCAGGACGGCGGTCAAAAGGTTCATCAAAGCGCCCGAAAGAAGTATTATTATGCGCTTTATGGGTTTTGCGGCGTTGAAGGTGCCTTCGGAAAGATCGTTTTCGTCCTCGCCCTTCATTTTGCAATAACCGCCCAAGGGCAAAAGCCTCAGCGACCAGAAAGTGCCTTTTTTCTTTTTTTGCGCCAAAAGAGGGCCCATGCCTATGGAGAATTCATCGACAATAACCCCGCATTTGCGGGCCGCCAGATAGTGGCCGAATTCATGGGATAATATCAGAAATCCGAATATCAAAACGGAAAGCGTTATCGTTAGCACTGTATTCATATAAAAATTCCTTTCGCCGTAAATCGAATCGGTCTTTAGTCACCTATAATTTTATGATAAATCCCGCAAGGATATACACTGCGGCCAAAACGAAAAGGTAGCTGTCTATCCTATCCAAAAAGCCCCCGTGTCCCGGGAATATATCTCCGTAATCCTTGACGGAAAATTTCCTTTTTATAAGCGAAGCCGCCAAATCGCCGAACTGCCCGGTGATGCCCGTTACTATCCCCCCGGTCAAAAAGAATAAAAGCGCATTCTCCCCGAGGGCGCCTTTGCAGAAAATATAGCTCGCCGCAAAAACCCCATAGGCGAAAATAAAGCCCCCCACCGCCCCTTCCACGGTTTTATTCGGACTTATCTTCGGGCAAAGCTTCTTTTTCCCGAATTTTCTGCCCACAAAATAAGCCGCTGTGTCGCAGGCGGCGCAGGAGGCTATGGCGGGTATCAAAACATAATAGCCGGCTTGAGAAAGAAGTAGTCTTATTCCCAAAGCGAGGAAAAGCCCGGAATAAATATATCCCCAAACCAAAAGCACGCTTCTCGCCGCGTCCGGCTCGGGGGTCATAATCGAAATCATAAAAATCAGCAGTATTGAGATAACCGCGATTTGGAAAAGATATTGGGGTAAATAAACCGAAGCGATCACCGTTAGAGCGTTTGCCGCCATAAGCGGCAGATTATCCGCAAATTTCGGCTTTAAGGTCACGAGTCTGCTGTATTCGAAGGCCCCTCCCACGGCGCAAACGCCTATTATCAGAACCACCGCCCATTTGCCCGCCGCCACCGCCCCGGCTATGACCGCTATTAAAATGAAGGCTGTTATAACCCTCTGCTTGAGCATCACTTAACCCCCCCGTATCTGCGCTGTCTGCCCGAAAACCATTTCAGGGCTTCCGCGAATTTTTCCTTATCCATATCGGGCCAAAGAGTATCGGTGAAATATATCTCGCAGTAGGCCAACTGCCAGAGCATGAAGTTGGATATTCTCTTTTCCGCCCCCGTGCGAATGAGCAAATCGGGATCCGGGAAATCAGAGGTGTAAAGGGAAGCGGAAATGTCTTCTTCCGTCAAGGTTTCCGGGTCTATCAGCCCCCGGGCCGCCCGACGGGCAATTTCCTTCGTCGCATAGAGTATATCTGCCCTCCCGCCGTAGTTGCAGGCGATGTTAACCTTCAATTTGTCGTTGTTCTTTGTCGTTTCTCTGGCGTATTCCATCGCCCTTTGGGATGAGGCGGGAATACGGCTCGTGTCTCCGATGAAATCTATCTTAATCCCGTTCTCGTTCATCTCCGGGGTTTGACTGTATAAAAACTCCCTCAAAAGCGACATTATCGCATCCACCTCCGCGGCGGATCTTTTCCAATTCTCGGTGGAAAATGCGAATAAGGTGAGGTAGTCAACGGAGTTGTCGATGCAAAATTCCATTGCCCCCCGAACCGTTTCGGTGCCCTTTCTGTGGCCGATACTGCGGGAAAAACCCCTCTGTGAAGCCCATCTTCCGTTTCCGTCCATCACCATGGCGATGTGGGCGGGTATTTTCTTTTCTTCCATTGTCATATCCTGTATACCGCAATAACCGAAGATACGCCTTCAAGCTTTCTTATGATCGCCTTGACCTGATTCACGCTGGTTATCACTATTTCTATTGTCATTTTCATCTCGTCCTCTCCCGCAGGCGCTGTGCGAAAGGAGGAAATGTTTATGCCTTCGTTGCCGATTATGGTGGATATATCCGCTATCAATCCTTTTCTGTCAAGACAGCGCATGATGATGTTTGTGGTGAAGCTTTCGGAGGGAACATTTTCGTTAATCCAATTCACCTCTATTATCCTATCGGGTTCGCTGGTGTTCGTTATGTTTATGCAGTCCGCCCTGTGAACGGTTATCCCCCTGCCCCGGGTGATGAAGCCTACTATCTGATCCCCCGGCACGGGACTGCAGCATTTGGCGAAGCTCACTTCCAAATCCGAATGGCCTTGAATATGTATGGAAGTGCTTTTATCCTTGGTGGGAGCTTTCACCAAGGTCATGCGGCCGTCGTCGTCGTCAAAATCCTTGATGAAGTTTGCCCTTATGCGCTGAATGACATACCCCGCCCGCAGTCCGCCGTAGCCTATCATCGCATAAAGATCCTCCCAGCCGCCCACATTGAAGCGGTCTGTTATGAAATCCTCGTAGCGCTCCTTCATGTCCTCGGTTATTTCGGTTTTGAAATGCTTACATTCCCGCTTGAAGATCTCTCTGCCCTTGATGATATTTTCTTCTTTATCGGCTTTGCGAAAATATGCCCTGATCTTGTTTCGGGCTTGGGGGCTTACCACCACATTCAGCCAATCCCGACTGGGGCCTTTCGAGGAAGGGTTGGTGAGAATTTCCACCCTGTCGCCGTTTTGCAGTTTATATGTCAAGGGAACTATTTTCCCGTCCACCTTTGCGCCCACGCAGGAATTGCCCACATCGGTGTGAATCCTGTATGCAAAATCAATGGGGGTGGCCCCGGCGGGCAACTCCAATACCTTGCCCTTGGGGGTGAAGATGAAAACCTCGTCGCTGTAAAGGTCTGTGGTGACGCTTTCCACAAAATCCCTGCTGTCCTCGGAATCCGCCTCCAACTCCTTTATGTCGTCCAAAAGCCCCTGAAGCCTGTCGCCGAGGGTGTCCTCCCCGGTCACGCCTTCTTTATATTTCCAATGGGCGGCAACGCCGTATTCCGCCACAAGGTGCATTTCCATGGTGCGTATCTGTATTTCGAAGGGTTCTCCGTTGGGGCCTATCACCGTTGTATGCAGACTCTGGTAGCCGTTCGCCTTGGGCATGGCTATATAATCCTTTATCCTGCCCGGCACCGGCTTCCATAATGCGTGAATCCAACCGAAAACCGCATAACAGTCGTTTATGGTCTTGACGATGACCCTCATGGCGATAAGGTCGTATATCTCCTCGAATCTCTTGCCGCCCTCCATTTTTTTATATATGCTGTAATAATGCTTGGGCCGCCCGGTTATTTCGTGTTCGATGCCCTCGGCGGTGAGCTTGTCGGAGATAATCCCTATCACCTTTTGGATATATTCTTCCCGCTGAGTTCTGCCCACGGCCACCTGTCTGATGAGCTTGTCGTACTTTTCGGGCTCCAAAAATTTTAAAGCCAAATCCTCAAGCTCCCATTTTATCCTGAAAATACCGAGCCTGTGGGCTATCGGCGCATATACGTCCAAGGTTTCTCTGGATTTTTTAAGCTGTTTTTCGCGGCTCATGGCGGATAGGGTGCGCATATTGTGAAGCCTGTCGGATAACTTTATTACGATCACCCGCCAATCGTTGGCCATTGCCACAAACATTTTGCGGAAGGTTTCGATTTGCTCCTCGTCCTCTCCGGAAACCTTGATTTTTGCAATCTTGGTAACTCCGTCCACAAGGCGGGCTATCTCCTCCCCGAAGGCTTCCTTTATATCCTCCAAAGAATACTCGGTATCCTCCACCACATCGTGGAGCAACCCCGCGGAAACCGTTACCTGATCCATTTGCAGATTGGCGAGAATTTTTGCGATCGCAAGGGGATGGGAAATGTAATCCTCACCGGAAAGGCGCTTTTGTCCGTTATGGGCCGAAAGAGCGTATTCATAGGCTCGACGCACCAAGGCGCCGTCGGTTTGCGGATGATTTGTCTGCATTATTTTTATTATTTCGTCTATGGCCTGAATGCTTTCTTCCATTGCCTTTCCCCCTTATCTGATATATAGGATAATATTATATAACTTATTTCGGAGTTTTTCAACAAAAAGGGGCGCGGGGGAAGCTTACTTAAGCAAAAATTAACTTAGTTCGGCATAATTTTCGCAAAGGCGGCCCCTTTGGTTTTTCGATAAAGCGTTTTCGGCGGTTCCGTTTTTTATGTGTATGTGGTACAATGGCTTTGTATATCAAGGAGCAGCCATGGAACCTTTTGAATTAAAAAAAGAATTGTCTTTGGGAACGGGGATATTCACCCCGAAAAATCCCAAGGGAAGGGCGGCGGAGAATTACGAAGCCGATTATACTTTAATCAAGAAGCTGGGGCTTACCCACTGCCGGCTGGAATTGCAATGGCCGAAAATAGAGCCGGTCAGGCGAATTTTCGATACCTACTCCCTTTTGCGTTATAAAAAGGCCATTGAATATATGCGATATTTGGGAATAAGCTGTCAGGTGGTGCTTTTCCGCTTTGATGCCCCCGAATGGTTCAATAAAGCGGGGGGATTTGAAAGCGAACTTGGGGAAGAAATGTACCTCGAATATGTAAGAAAGGTCACGGAAAGCCTGGGGGAGACGGCGGAGGAATTCATCACCTTCGAAGAACCGAACGCCTATGCCCAAAAGAGCCGCTATTTAGCGCAGTTGCCCCCTTACAAGATGAGTAAGACCGATTACATAAAAACCATGGCCCATATCACCTCGGCCCACCGAAGCGCCTACGAGCTTATCCACAGTCTTCAGCGGGGTTCCCGAAGCGAAAGCAGGGTTTCCTTCACGATGAATATGTGCCTTTTCGAGCCGGCGGAAAGTTACAGCCGCCTTCAGGAAAACAGCGCGAAAAAAAAGGAAAGGGATCAATTCTCGCTTTATAAAGCCTTGGCGACGGGAAGGGCGGCTTATCCGCTTAAAAAATACATCGGCTCGGCAAAGAAGGGGAAAAGCTTCCTCGATTTCCACAGCATAGCCTACGGCGGGCGCAAAAGCGTCGGCGGGGTGGAAAACCAAGTGAAGGGCAAGGTTCCCATTGACGACAACTTTGTGGATTTTTATCCCGAGGGCGTTCTCGAATGTGTGAGAAGGGTTAAGGAGCTGTTCCCCCTGCCCGTTTATGTCGCAATGGGCGTTGCGGATAACGGCGAATCCTTCAGGATAAAATACCTTTACGAGCTTTTAAGAAACCTATCATTGAATCCGAACGATGTGGAAAGGCTCTATTTCTACTCCTTTGCCGACGGCGATGAATACGGGGAGGAAAAACTCTTAAAATACGGTCTTTTCACCGAAGCAGAGGAGACGGGGGGCAGGCGGGAGAAGAAAAGCGCCGCTTTCCTTGAGGAATTGATTGCCGCGGGTGCGCTGAGCCCCAAGATGTGCGAAGAATACAAGGGCTTTTTCTACAAAACCAAACTCACCCAAGGCATAACGGCGGAAAAATCCGCCGATTTAGCAGCGGAAGAATAAGAAGGCAAAATGGATAACAACGATAATAAACAAAGAAAAAGAAATATAAGAAAAAACAGCGCCAGGGGTATGTTTTACTGCGTTCGCCCCGTGCTTTTGATGTTCGCCTTGATGTTTGCGGCGATGTTTGCGCTGGTAGGTTACGGGATATACAAAGGGGATTTAAACGCGCAAATGCTTTCCTCCGAGGCGGGAACGCTGGAGGTTTACAACTTTCTTTTAGCCAAAAGCTATTTGGCGGATTTAATGGGTTACGGCGCCTCTCTGATTGCGGGGATATTGATATTCGTTTTAAAAGATAGGAAAAACAGCGACGCTCTGAGGGAAAAAAATAAATTTTTCTCCAGATTTGCGGCGGCGGTTTTGACCGGGGTGGGAATGCATTTGGCGGTGGATATTGTTCTTACCATGCTTTCCGGACTTTTCGATATGAGCGCTTTGTTAAGCGAACACAACGAAACCATGCAGGCCGTCTACACCGGTTCTCTTTGGTCGGATATGCTGCTTTTGGGCGTTTTGGCCCCCCTCACCGAGGAGATATTCTTCAGAGGTCTTGCCTTCAACCGTCTGCGGGAGATCATGCCCGAGGGGGTGGCTGTTTTAGTTAGCGGCGCCTTCTTCGGCGGGCTTCATTCCTCCTCCTCGGTGCAGATGCTCTACGCCATAGCCTTAGGGATACTTTTGGGTTGGCTTTATACGAAAAGCGAGAACATCATCTATCCCATGTTGCTCCATGCTTCCTTTAATTTGATGAATTTCGTGCTTGTGGGAGATAAAATAAACGCTTTTTTGGAAACGACCGTCGGAATGCTCTGTTATTATTTCGCGGGGGTTGCCGCTTTGGCAGGGGGAATTGCCCTTATCCGGAAAATGGAAAAGCCCCCCTTGATACCGCAGGATTACAACGACGGCATAGTGGATTGACGGGCTGAAAACAAAATGGATTTTTCTTACGGGAAAGCCAAAACGGTTTAAATGCGCCGATAATAGGTTTTTCGGAGAGTAATCGGGCAAATCGAATAAACCTTATCAAATATCGGCTCGCCCACGGCAAGATATTTTACTTTGCTTGCGGGGGCGTAAACCGCTTTACAGTACGAAGAAAACAGAGAAGAAAGGGCTAAAATGGAAGATATAATAATAACCAAATACCGGGGAGGCGATCAAGGGGAAGTTCTCGCCCTTTACGAAGATGCCGGCTGGGTGAATTACACCCGAAACCCCGTAATGCTAAAATGCGCCTGGGAGAATTCGCTGGCCGTTTACGCCGCCTATAAGGGGAAGGCTCTCATAGGGGCTTGCCGCCTTGTGGGGGACGGCTATTCGGTGATTGTCATTCAGGATATTTTGGTCATCGGTCAGTATCAGGGGCAGGGGATAGGTTCAAAACTACTGAAGGAAGCCCTTAAGGATTACGAAAATGTATATCAGAAGCTCCTTCTCACCGATGATGCCCCGGGAAATGCCGCTTTTTATGAAAAGGCGGGGTTTAAGGATGTGGGGGGGTATGGTATGAGGGCTTATATACGATTATAAGGGTTTATATGACTACCTCGGCAGAATTTTATCGTTTAGCAGACGGGAAGTTTGCTTCATTCGGGGCATATTTTTATGCGGTATATCCATAACGACCCCGCACAAAAG
>JAAYHF010000026.1 GCA_012727485.1 Eubacteriaceae bacterium | reverse complement strand
TCCCTTGAGTTGATCGACCAGCCCCAGAAGGGGAGCCATATTTCAAAGAGAGCCTGTGCGGATTGCACCCGCCTTAAAAGGGTCAGCCTGCCCGAGGGACTTAAAACGATAGAGCCGAGGTGTTTTTTCAACTGCAAGGCCTTGGAGGAAATCAACCTGCCCGGGGAGCTTTTGGGGATAGGGAAAAGCGCCTTTGAGGGCTGTGAGTCCCTAAGGACTTTCATCGGCCCGCAAAAGCAAAGCATTTTGGACGGGCGGGCCTTTGCAGGTTGCCGCAATTTAGAGGAAATCAGCTTGGGAGACGATTTAAGGGAGATAGCGGCGGACAGCTTCATCGACTGTATGAAGATCAAAAAGGTTTCCTGCTCCGATAAGATAACCCCCGCGGCCTGCGAGCTTTTCCGCCGTCAGGTGAGCTTGGCGGACGGGAGAGGTTTTATCATCATAAACAATTCCATCATCGGCTACATCGGCAAGGAAAGCGATCTCACCCTGCCCGAGGGGGTGAAGCAGATTTACGACGGCGCCTTTGCGGAAAACCTTTATTTGAGCCGGGTGACGATACCCGAGGGGGTAAGCGCCATAGGGGTTGCCGCCTTCGGAGCCTGCCCTATTTTAACGAGCGTCGTCTTTCCCCAAAGCCTGAACCTTCTCGGCTCATTCAGCTTTGCCTATTGCCCCTGCCTGAAGGAGGTTAATATCCCCGGAGGGGTCACGGGCATCAAGCAGGGCACCTTTGAAGGGTGCGCCGCACTGGAAAAAGTTACCCTAAACGAGGGTCTGCTGATAATCGGCCCCGCCGCCTTCCGTTTTTGCGCCCGCCTAAAAACCCCCGCCTTCCCCGATTCTCTTGACATCGTCGCTTCGGATTCCTTTGAAGGGTGTCCCTTGGTGGTTTTGCCGGACATTTTCGGAGATGAGGAAGAAGGGTTTTTGTTTTAGGGAATGATATAATTAAGTTACGAATGGAGAAAAAAGGCGAGAAAACTTTGTTTTCTCGCCTTTGAAATAGTGGAGTAAAGAAAAACACTGCGCAAAAGAATAAATTCGGGCGGGTGGAATACAAAGACATGTACAAAAACGGGGCGGGAATTAGGAGCGATGCCCCGGCGTCCCGCCCTGTTGCGGGACAATTCACAGATTATCACTATGGAGCAAATATGGGAAAGCGCACAAATACGGCACTTAATCCTCCATAAGGCGCGCTTTTGCGCCCACCTAAAACCCCCCGCCTTCCCCGATTCTCTTGACATCGTCGCATCGGATTCCTTTGAAGGATGTCCCTTGGTGGTTTTGCCGGACATCTTCGGAGATGAGGAAGAAGGGTTTTTGTTTTAGGGAATGATATAATTAAGTTCCGAATGGCGAAAAAAGGCGAGAAAACTTTGTTTTCTCGCCTTTAATAATAGTGAAGTAGTGGAAAAACACTGCGCAAAAGAATAAATTCGGGCGGGTGGAATACAAAGACATATACAAACACGGGGCGGGAATTGTCCTTTAGGGAACGCCCCCCTTCGTGCCGTCCCGTTGCAGGACAATTCACAAATTAGCCCCACGGAGCAAATACGGGAAATCGCACAAATACAGCGCGCAAAATTCGCCCTTGGCGAAGCCTTTTTTTATTTTAATAAATCAAAAACCCCGCCGACCACCTTTTCCAACTCCCCGAAGGAATTAATTACCCCGTCCGGATTTGTGACTTTTCCGAAGCCGTAGGCGGCGTGGATAAATTTAAGGCCCGCGGCGTGGGTGCAATCGCAGTCTTTTTGGGTGTCGCCCACATAGAGGGCTTCGTCCAAGCCGTTGCGCTCCTTGACGATCAGGATATTCTCGTCCTTGTCCTTGCCTGTGGTGCCGAAGCTTTCGAAATCGTCGATTAATTCACCGAGGGAGTAATATTTGAGGAAGGCCTGTATGTAACCGTCCTCGCAGTTGCTGACTATGCAAAGGGTGTAATCCTTCTTCAGGCTTTTCAGGGTTTCCCTCACCCCTTCGTAAAGCTCGCCGCCCTCCTTTTCGATGTAAATAAGTTCCCTGCGGCAACATTCCCCCAAAACCGCCAAACTCTCCTCCTGGGGCATATCCCCGAGCAGGGCGGCGGCAAATTCGGGCAGGGTCTTGCCCATCATCGACATCATTTTCTGTGTATTGAGGGGGCTTTTAATCAAAGCATCTTTGAGAAGCACATCGTTCCAAGCCTTTGTTATCGTGGCGACGCTGTCCCAAAGCGTCCCGTCCAAATCGAATATTATTCCTTTTTTCATTTTAAAAAGTTACCTTTAATAAGTTCACAAGTTCACAAGTTCACGCCGTAGGCGTGAACTTTGAAAGTTCGGCTTCGCCGAACTTTTTTAGGCTTCAAAATAATCCACCACGCCCTTAAGCAGTTCGGGTATATCGAGCTGTTGGGGGCAGGCGTCGGCGCAGGCGCGGCATTCGGTGCAGTCCTTGAGGTTGGTGCAACTGCGGTTGTAATCCCGCATACCCGCCTGACGGTTGCCGTATTTCTTCGCTTGGTTGAATATGGAAAAGGCCCGGGGTATGTTGATTTTGTTGGGGCAACCCTCGGTGCAGTAGCGGCAGTCGGTGCAGGGAATGGCGGCTTCACGGATAAGGTATTTTTTGATTTTTTCCACAGCCTCGTTTTCTGCGGGGGTGAAACAGCCCACTGCGGCCCTGTCGAAAATGGCTATATTCTCCTTCACCTGCTCCATTGTGCCCATGCCTGAAAGCACGGTCAAAAGCCCCTTCTTATCCGCCACAAACCTGAGCGCCAGCTCGGCGGTGCTTTCGTAACCGAAATTGCCCTCCTTTATTATCGCCTTAACCTCGTCGCTTTCGGGGAAGATGAGATTTCCCCCCTTTATCGGCTCCATGATGGCGAGGGGTACCTTCTTTTGGCGGGCGTATTCAAAACCTTCGTCGCCCGCTTGGATCTCGGTGTCGGCGTAGTTGTATTGAATCTGGGCGAAATCCCAATCGTAATCGTCCAAAATGGCCTTGAAGGCGGGGGTGTCGTCGTGGAAAGAAAAGCCCGCATACCTTATTCTTCCGCTTTTTTTCGCCCTGTCCATGAAGTTGATTATATCGAATTTATCCCTTAAGGTTACCCATTTGTCCATGGAAAGCCCGTGCATCAAATAAAAGTCGATCCTTTCGGCTTTAAGCCTTTCGAGCTGTTCGGTCATCATCGCCTCGGGTGAAAAATTCGGGGAATTCATCATCAGGGTGAAAAGCTTTGTGGCGATGTTTATTTTATCCCTCAAGCCCTCCTCGGCGGCTATTTCCCCCAGGGTTTTCTCGGAAAAGCCGTTGTGATAGGGGTAGGCGGTGTCGTAATAATTGACCCCGTTTCCCACGGCGTATAAAATCATCTCCCTGAGCGCCTCCTTGTCCACCTTTGCCTGATCGCCGTCAATAACCGGCAGTCTCATCAGCCCGAAACCCAGAGCCGATATTTTCTCTCCTTTAAAATCGTTGTATTGCATATTCTCCTCCTTGTATTGAATATTGTCGTTGGTATGTGTGTGCGCGCACACCTTTTTCAAAAGCACAAAAGACCCCTTTGCGGCGGGGGTATGCAGGATATTCGATAAATTGCGCTGTGCTTACTTTCCCTCGAAAATCGAAAGGCTCACCCTTTCCCCGGGGCGCAGGATATGAATTTTATCACTGTGCTTCAAGGCGAGCAGATCCCGATAAGTTTCAAGGGAACCCTCCTTGACCTTCAGCTCCAGCCCCGTTAAATCCGCGAATTTTACAACCTTTTCCATGTCCTTCGGGGAGACGGTTTCTTCCAACTTCATATAAATAACATTTTCATAGTTGGCATACATTATGGAATAAAGCTCCTTGAGCTTTTCTTCGTCGTATCTTTTACGCATGGCCCTTAATTGGTCGTTGGAATCCGCATCGTTGTTGAGCCAGCCCCGGCTTTGGAACATGGAACATTTGCGCCACCGACCGTAGCCCTCACAGGCGCCCATGCAGGCTTCGATGCAGTCCTGTACCTTTGCGAAAACTATGGGTATATCCCGGGCGGTCAGCCCCAAAAGGGAGTTGCCGCAAAGAAAATATGTGAGAATGATTTCCTCGTAGTCCCCCCCCATGAGGGAATCCACGGTTTCCTGAAGGGTTTTGCCCAACTCGGCGGGGGAATTATGAAGCCGCGGGGAAAGCTTTATAATATTCGCCTCGTAAGGGGTGCGCTCCAAAAGTTCCTTTATATCCTCGTAAATTATGCCGCAACACACCACAGCTCTTTTCATGGGGCCTCCTCAAAAATATCTGCGGGAATATGTTATTATAGCATATTTATCGGGGAATTCAAAACTTTATTCGGGGGAAATGGTTTTTCTCTTTTGGCAAATTCCAAAGCCGCAAAGCAACCGATTATACCGACGGCAGTGCAAATCGGGAGGGTGGCTTTTCGAAAGCTCGAAGGCGGGGCATACCTCCTTACCGATATTGCGGAAAGAAAATAGGGCGCAACCGATTTTAATGCTTATTCGGCCGAAAAGGAAAAGCAAAATGCACGGTAAATTGCACGGTAAAAGAATAAGAAACTTCCGCCTTTCACATCGCAAGCGCGGCGAAAGGCAGGGCAAAATTGCGGGGGTAAATGGAGCTTATAACAAGCATCAACGGCATGAATAAAATGGGCAGGGCTGTAAAACGGGGGGAGCGCAAGGGAATCTTATCCGTTAAATACAGAAAAAGGAAAACTCGGCGCAAAAAGAAAACGCAACGCCTTTGATCGGCGTTGCGCTGCTTTTAACAATATTTTTAAATTGTGTAAACTTATCTCTTTGAGAACTGAGGAGCTTTTCTCGCTTTTTTCAGACCGTATTTCTTTCTTTCGGTCATTCTTGCGTCTCTCGTGAGGAAGCCTGCCTTTTTGATTTCCTTTTTAAGGTTGACATCGGTGAGGACAAGGGCCCTTGCCACGCCGTGGCGTATAGCTCCCGCCTGTCCGGAAAGTCCGCCGCCGTATACGTTGACATTAATGTCGTATTTAGCCGTCGTACCCGTTAAGGTGAGGGGTTGCTTTGCCAAAATTCTCAGGGTTTCGGTGGGCAGATAATCTTCGATCACCTTGCCGTTTATCTTGAAAGCGCCGTTGCCTTCCTTGATACGCACCCTCGCCACCGAGGTTTTTCTTCTGCCTGTCGCCATTATTTGTTCAGCCATTTTATCCTCCTACACCAGCTCATACTTGACGGGCTTCTGCGCCGCCTGTTCGTGTTCGCTTCCTGCGTAAACATGGAGCTTTCTGAATTGGGCGGCTCCGAGCTTATTATGGGGAAGCATTCCCTTCACGGCCTTTTCAACCACAAATTCGGGCTTGGTCTTCATCATGTCGCCGTATTTCTGGAATTTCCCGTGTCCCGCATATCCGCTGTGGGTAAAATAGGTTTTCTGTTCCAACTTATTGCCGGTTAGCACAACCTTATCGGCATTGATTATGATAACATAATCTCCCGTATCTATGTTGGGGGTGTAGCAGGGCTTGTTTTTGCCGCGAAGCAGTACGGCAACCTGGGAGGCGAGCCTTCCCAAAACCTGTCCCTGAGCATCCACAACATACCATTTACGGTCTATCTGTTCGGGTGTTGCGACCGCTGTTGTTTTTTTCAGCATATAATTTCTCCGTATTTAATTGTTAAGCGGCTTTGGCGAGAACTCGGGGCTAACGAAGAACTCGTGTTGAGCCGAAGCTAATCATACAAAAAAAACCCTTCCCTGTCAACTGCTTTTTTGCTTTTATTCGTAGGTTTTTCGGGTTTTTGCAAAAGAGGGGGCGGGCGGCGGGCTTATTTTGAATATATATCAAAACGACGGCTTGCCGAAGGCGGGGTCAGCGGGGGTAAATATATGTGTAATTTTTATAAAAAACAGCGCACAAATATTTCCACAACACGGGTATATGCGCCGTCGATCTGCCGCCCCGAGTTTTCGCCCCCCGAGGGCAAACGAGCCGTCTTCCCGAAATTTCCCCCTCCCTTACTGCTTAAAACTCCCTTTCCGATTGACTTTCCCCGAAAGAGTGTTAAAATAAGAATGAGAATCATTATCATTTACAATTCTGGAGGTAATATGGCAAGGGCAAGTTATTCCACAAAACAGCGCAGCAGTATATACGACTTTTTCCTCGGCAATAAGGAGGGTTGCTACACGGCGAAGCAAATCGCCCAAGCTTTGGGAGATCAGGCGGGGGGCGCCACGGTCTACCGCACCTTGGCTGATTTCACCGCAAAGGGACTTTTGATTAAATACACGGACGATAACAAGCTCACATACTATCGCCTGAAAGACTGCTCGGCGGCGGGGCATTTCCATTTAAAATGCACCGACTGCGGGGAGCTGATACACATGGAATGTGAGGAAATGAGCAAGGTCGCCCTGCATATCGAAAAGGAACACGGTTTCTTGGTGGATTCGGGAATAACCACCCTCTACGGACTTTGCCGCAACTGCCGCAGAAAGGCGGAGGAAAATGAAAAAAACCTTTAAAACACTGCTGAGGATATTTTGCTTTATCCTTGCTGTGGTGTATTTGCTTTTGATGTTCATCGGTTGCGGGAAAAGCGGAGAAGGCCAAAGGGAGGGCAAGCTGAAGGTGGTCGCCACGATATTTCCCGCCTATGATTTTTGCAGGGAAATAGCCGCGGACAAAGCCGAAATCATTATGTTGCTTTCACCGGGGCAGGAAGCCCACTCCTTCGACCCCACCCCCGGGGATATAAAGGCGATGCAAAGTTGCGATGTTTTCGTCTTAAACGGCGGCGAGGGGGAATCTTGGGCGGATAAGCTTACGGGCGAGTTGAAATGCAAAATAGTCAAAATGACGGAGTGCGCCGAAAATGTGGCCAACGGGGAGGGGGAAGCGGACGAGCATATCTGGCTTGACCCCCTGAAGGTATGCAAAATTGCCGAAGCCATAAATAAAGCCTTCTGCGAAGCCGACCCGGAAAACGCCGAAGTATATGAGGAAAACACGAAAAAATTCACGGATAGGCTCACCGAGCTTGATCTGCGCTTTCAAAAGGTTGTCGGGGAGGCGAAAAAGGACACCCTTGTCTTTGCGGACAGGTTCCCCGCCGCCTATTTTGCCGACCGCTACGGCCTGAATTACCTCGCCGCCTTCCCCGGCTGTGAGGCTTCCTCGGAGGCAAGCCCGAGGGTGATGGCCGAGCTGATCGAAAGGGTTCAAAGAGATAAAATAAGCTGTGTTTTCATAATAGAGCTATCCGCCGGGGCCATCGCAGAGGCGGTGAGGGAACAAACCGGGGCGAAGATACTCACCTTCGAGAGCTGTCAAAGCTTAACCCTGAAGGATTTCGAAAACGGCGAAAGCTACTTAAGCCTTATGGAAAGAAACCTTGAAACCGTGAAAGAGGCGCTTGAATGAAGGTATTGACCGCCGAGGGTCTATGCGTTTCCCGTGGGGGGAAAAGCGTATCGGAGGGCATATCTCCGTGATTGACCGGGGTTTCTCGATGATAATAGGGCAGAATGGTTTCTCTGCCTTTTTCCCTGCCCAAGTGTGGGAAGGTCTGCATGAAAAGGAACTATACAGCGATAAAAGAGAAAGCGTCTATGAAGATGCCGACCTCAGAGGGCCTATGCGTTTCCTATGAGGGAGAAGGGTATCGTAGGGCATATCTCCGTGATTGACCGGGGTTTCTTGATGATAAAAGGGCAGAATCGTTGCCTTGCACTGCTTGACCGCCCAAGTGCGGGAAGGGTTTCTGCATGAAAAGGAACTATACAGCGTTAAAAAGGAGCGTCAATGAAGATACTGATCGCCGAAGGCTTATGCGTTTCCTATGAAGGAAAAAGGATATTGGAGGACATAACCTTGGAGATAGACCGGGGGGATTTTTTGGTGATAACCGGGGAGAACGGCAGCGGTAAGACCACTTTGCTTAAAGCCCTTCTCGGCTTAATACCCCCAAGCGCGGGAAGGATCCGCCACCACAACGGTTACAGCCCCCGCAAGGCGGGTTATCTGCCCCAATCGGGTCATAAAAGGGAGGCCTTCCCCGCCTCCTGTCGGGAGATAATTTTAAGCGGCTTTTTGGGGGCCAACCCCAAAGGATTGTTTTACACCTCCGAGCAAAGGCGAAGGGCCAAAGATATAAGCGAAAAAATGGGGGTTGCCGATTTTTTTGATAAGCCCTTTTTCCTTCTTTCCGGCGGACAACAGCAGAGGGTTTTGATCGCAAGAGCCCTATGCGCCGCAGATATGGCCCTCTTTTTGGACGAACCCGCCACGGGTCTTGACAGGACTTCCCTTAAGGAAACGGCCCGCTTGCTGAGGGAATTGAACGGGCAGGGAATGGCGGTGGTGATGATTACCCACGAGAGCGAAATGGGCGCCCTCGCCAATAAAAGGCTCGCCCTCAATGCTTCGGCGGTGAATGGTTCGTATAAGGGAGGTGGAAAAAGTGCTTTCTGAAATGCTCGGTTATTCGTTTATGGTCAGAGCCCTGATCGCGGGGGTCTGTTTGACTTTGAGCTGTTCGCTTTTGGGGGTGGATTTGGTGCTGAAGCGTTGCGCCATGATAGGAGACAGCCTTTCCCATGTGGCCTTCGCCGCCTTGGCGGTGAGTGTGGCGGCGGGTTTTATGCCCACTGTTTTCGCCTTCGTTACGGTGAGCGTATGTTCCTTCTTGCTATTGAAATCAACCGGCGGGAAAGCCGCTCCCGAAGCTTCGACAGCCCTCATTTCCTCCGCTTCCCTTGCCGTCGGGGTGATGGCGGTGAGCATATCGGGGGGAGTGAATATTGATGTTTATAATTATCTTTTCGGTTCGATTTTGGCCGTGAGCCGAAGGGATGTGATTTTATGCGTTATTTTGGCTTTATTATGCACCCTGTATCATCTGCTTTATTCCCACAGGATATTTTCAGTTTGCTACGACGAACCCTTCGCCAAGGCCACGGGGGTTAAAACCTCCTTCTTCAACACCTTGAGCGCCCTTTTCACCTCCCTTGTCATTGTGGCGGGAATGAAGATAATGGGCTCTTTGATGATAAGCGCCCTAATCATATTTCCCCCTCTTTGCGCCATGAAGCTTTGCTCGACTTTCCGCGGGGTGATGCTTACCTCCTGCGCCGTGGGGGTTGTCGGCTATGTTTTGGCGCTGATCTTTTCCTACGGCTTTTCCACCCCCACCGGGGCGAGTACGGTTTGTTTTTATGCGGTGGGGTATTTATGCTTTTCGATGGGCACAGGGCGGGGGAAGGGGTGAATTTTTCACTTTGGCTTTTCACGGTCTTGTCCTTGCGCGGTGTTGTTCTCTCTTTTGTTTTTTGACGCCTTTTATCTATTCCAAAACTGAAACCGATCCTTTTACACTCCTGTAACGAATCATGACTCTATGCAGGCTTCCCGTCCGTTTATGTTAACCGGGATTGCCCCGCACTTTTGTTTTCGGTTGTCCCGTCCTTTAATTTTCCGGCTCCTTACGGGGTCGCCCGCCTGATTTTACCCTTTATATCCTTTAAGGATAAGGCTTTTTATTCGCAAGATTTGCGGAGATAATATTTTGTCATTATGACGGGTCTCATTACAAACCCGCCGCAAACAAAAGCCCCCTCCCGCAGGAAAGAGCCTTTATAAGTAATCACTCTGTCTTTGGATCTCTCCGCAATATTTGTCCGAAATATTCATAGGTTTCGAGTATGAACACAACTGTTGAGGTTGCTCCGGAATAGCGGTCGAGGGCGTGGTGACACATACAAGACGAAAACTATCAAACAAGCAGAGTACAGTACAAGGCAAAATACAGCAGAGCAAACTCATATATACCATGATAAAAAGCGATCAATCTTATAAAATGTCTTTCGTTTATTTATATTGCAGTTACCTGATTATGATTTATTAATTGTTCAAGTTTGCACCGTTTTTGAGGTTGGATAAAGGGCGGGGCGACACATACAAGACGAAAACTATCAAACAAGCAGAGTACAGTACAAGGCGAAACACAATAAAGCAAACTCTTATATACCATGATAAAAAGCGATGAATCTTATAAAAAATCTTTCGTTTATTTATATTGCAGTTACCTGATTATGATTTATTAATTGTTTAAGTTTGCACCGTTTTCGAGGTGGATAAAGGGCGGGGCGACACATACAAGACGAAAATATCAAACAAGCAGAATACAGCACATGGCGAAACACGGCAAAGAAAATCTATATACCATGAAAAAAGCGATAGATACCATAAAGCGAACCTTTCCGTTTATATTTATCGTAATGCCCGATTGCGTTTATATTGTTGCTCAATTCGCACCGTTTCGGGTTTGGACAAAGGGCGGGGCGACCCCTCCCCTATCCGCCCCTTTATGACGGATATTTCAGAAAAAAAGATAACGGCGGGTGCTTTCGCCTAAAGTATTTTCAAGCGGCATATCCCGTCCACCCTTATTCACATCCGTTTTGCGAAGGAAAGCGAAGTTGATATAAAGCACATAAAGAATTCTCAATCAAAGTTATTTATGCAAAGTGTACTTT
>JAAYHF010000216.1 GCA_012727485.1 Eubacteriaceae bacterium | reverse complement strand
TAAAACCCTTGCCCGGGAGGGCATAAAGCAGATATATAGGGAATTCGGCAGCGTTTGAGTTTGTTTTGACCTGCCTCGGATACAACATTAAACCGCAAAACAACGAGCCGCGGACATGAGGCTCGTTGTTTTTTTTATTATGGTTATTGGGTGAAATTTTATGCCAAACCATACGGCAATACTTGCATGGTTTAGCTATATTGACTGCTCCTCTTTGCTCTTTGTTTTCTTTAAATTGCTCATATAATGGTTATAAAGCTCCTCTGTGGCAAGGGCTATTTTCGTAACGGAAAATTCCTCGGAGGTGGGATAAATATAATAGGTGTCCGTAAGGGTATTAAGATCGATGCAATCCCCGAATTTCCCCAAATACTCGTATTCGATGTGGCAGGAATAGAGGGAGGGGACGGTCTTTATCATTTCAAACTGCTCGCCCTCGGCATTTTCGCAATGTAATTCGAAGCCGTTCATATCATGGCGCAAAACCCCTTCTCCTATATCTATGAATTTCTTTGCGTTCGGCAGGCTTTTAACCCTGACGGGCGACTCGAAAAAATAATCCCCCGCCTCGACGAGCCTGCGGACATTCGCCCTTTCCCATTCGTACCAATCCGGGATATGGGAAAATTCGGTTGAGCCTTCTTTCGCGGCAAGTTCGCCGTATTCGCTCAGCGTCCATTCCTTCCCGCAGGCCGAGCAGGCAATGGTGTCGCCCGAGGAGTGCATTTTATATTCGGTTTGGCAGTTCGGGCATTGATAAAGCACCTTGTGAAGCCCCTTGGCCCTGTCCTTATAGGTGACTTTTATTCCCTTTTCCTTCTGCCAGCGGTATTCGTCGTAAACGAAGGCCTCCCTTATCCTGGCATTTATCTCCTCGGGGGTGACGCTTTCCAATTCTTCTTTCGTGTAAAGCTGTGTGAAAACCGCTTCGGTGTTCTTCACCCCTCTTTTTTTAAGGTTCCAGAAGGGGGAGTCTATATGATGACCGTGCATTATCAGGCTTACCACAGGCACCTTGAACATTTTCACCATTCTGCCCAGGGAATCGGGCAAAACGGCGGTGGTGCCGCAAAGGGAATAGCGGGCTTCCGGGTATATGACGGCGATGTCCCCGTTATCCAAAACCCTTTTGAGCTGTCTTATCAATATCAAATCGCTGGTGAATTTCCGCTTGCAAATACAACCCGCATTTCTCAGAAGCCATTCTCTGCCGATGAAGCCGTCTATGGCCACCACATAATTCGCCCTGCGGGGGAATATGGCGGCGGTGGTAACTTTGAAGTCGATGAAGGCGTTGTGGTTGCAAAGAAGTATGTAAGGGGGCTTTAAGCCCTCGGTATTCACCCTTTCTATCTTTGTTTTATGTGAAAAGACCTCCGGAAAGCTCAACCCCCAAATAATTGGCATAAGAAACCATTTCTGCCTTACGGGTTTTTTTACCATATCAAAACGCTTTATCTTATCATCTTCCATGGGCGTGATCCTTTATCGAATTATATTAAATGTCATGTTATACTACGACATTTTGCCATGTTATGTCAATCGGAAAGTGTTATCGCTCTGTTTAATCTTATGAAAGGTATGGCAGTAAGTCTGTATCATAAATTTCTCATACCGATGATATCGCAGGCAGAAGAAAAAAGCGACATGAGGTTCAAATCCTTGCGACAAAAAGCTTCGCTTTCTGTATATATATAGAAACACCGGAGTATAACCGGGCGATTTATTTTCTTCCCAAGAAAATAACCGAAACCGTCAGTCCTTAACGATTAACCCGCTTTAATAACCTTATTAATACCGGAACATAATGGCACAAGGGGAACGGGGAGCTTCATTGCCATTACCGGGTTTAAGCGGTGGCAATGATGTTGGGGTTTATTCCCGATTGGGGGGTTGCCATAGGCACAATATAAAAAACAGCTCCTTTCGGCGCTGTTCGGCACCGAATGGAGCTGTTGGAGATAGAACGCTTTACATCATTCCCATATTTCCGCCGTTTGCGCCTGCGGGAACTTCGGGCTTGGGCAGCTCGGCAACGCATGCTTCCGTGGTGAGGAACATGGAAGATACGCTGGAGGCGTTTTGCAGGGCGCTTCTTACGACCTTTGTCGGGTCGATGATGCCCGCTTCGTACATATCCACATATTTGAAATTCAATGCGTCGAAACCGACATTGCCGTCGGCGGCGAGGAGCTTTTCGATGACGATGCTTCCGTCAACTCCCGCATTGTAGGTTATCTGTCTGATGGGGGCTTCGATGGCTTTCTTTATAATCTGGGCGCCGGTTCTCTCATCGCCTTCGAGCTTATCGATGAGTTCGTCCAATGCCTTGCCGCATCTGAGAAGGGCGGCTCCGCCTCCGGGCACAACCCCTTCTTCAACCGCCGCCTTTGTGGCGTTGAGGGCGTCCTCTATTCTGTATTTGATTTCCTTCATTTCGGTTTCGGTGGCTGCACCGGCCTTTACGACGGCAACCGCACCGGAAAGCCTTGCGAGGCGCTCCTGAAGCTTTTCCCTGTCATAGTCGGAGGTGGTGACGGCGATTTCCCTTTTGATCTGCTCTTTTCTGTCTTCAACAGCCTTGGGATCTCCGTATCCGGAAACGATGATGGTGTTTTCCTTATCGACCTTTACGCTCATGGCCTTGCCCAGATCCGCGAGGGTGACGGACTTGAGATCCATTCCCAACTGGTCGGAAATAAGGTTGGCGCCGGTCATTAAGGCTATATCCTCGAGCATGGCCTTTCTTCTGTCTCCGAAGCCGGGGGCTTTAACGGCCACGCAGGGCAGAACGCCCCTGAGCTTGTTGACCACCAAAGTGGAAAGGGCTTCCCCTTCGACGTCTTCGGCGACTATCAAAAGTTTGCCGCCCTGTTGATAGAGCTGTTCGAGCAGGGGAATGAGTTCCTGTATATTGGCGATTTTTTTATCGGTCAAGAGAATGAAAACATCCTCGTAATTGGCGACCATCTTTTCGGTGTCGGTGATGAAGTAGGAGGAAAGATATCCTCTGTCAAACTGCATACCTTCGGTCAAATCCAACTCAATGGTCATGGATTTGCCCTCGTCCACGGTGATGACTCCGTCCTTGCCGACTCTTTCCATGGCGTCGCTTATGAGTTCGCCGATCTTTTTATCGTTGGCGGAAATGGAGGCTACCTGAGCGATGGCGGTTTTGTCGTCAACACTCTTGCTCTGGGCTTTAAGTGCTTCCACAACAACCTCTGTGGCTTCGTCTATACCCTTTTTGAGGATAATGGGGTTGGCTCCTGCGGTAACATTCTTTAAGCCTTCGGTTATTATTGCCTGTGCAAGAACCACAGCGCCGGTGGTGCCGTCTCCGGCGACATCGTTTGTCTTAACGGCGACTTCCCTGACCAAGGAAGCGCCCATGTTCTCGTAAATATCCTCGAGATCGATTTCCTTTGCAATCGTAACGCCGTCGTTGGTGATGGTGGGGGTGCCGTAGGTTCTGGATAGAACAACGTTTCTGCCCCTGGGCCCTAAGGTTACCTTGACGGAATCAGCCAGCTTATTTACGCCGTTTTCAAGAGCTTTTCTCGCATCGGCGCCGTATTTGATATCTTTTGCCATTTTAATTATTTCCTTTCAGATTATTCGCACACTGCCAGAATATCGTTTTGCCTTACTATCAGAAGTTCTTCGCCATCAATGGTGATTTCAGTTCCCGAATATTTGGAATAGATGACATTGTCTCCCACTTTAACATCCAGCGGAATTTTCTTGCCGTCCACCACTTCCCCTGTGCCGACTGCCACGACGGTGGCCTGCATGGGCTTTTCCTTGGATGTATCGGTGAGAATGATACCGCCCTTTGTCTTTTCCTCCGATTCCTTCACCTTTAAGACGACTCTGTCTCCCAACGGTTTAAGTTGCATTATTATACCTCCTGTGTTTATCGAATAGTGCTTTTTGTTAGCACTCTTTCTCATCGAGTGCTAAACATATTCTACCATACTTGATTTCAATGTCAATATAAATAAAACAATAATTTTATTTATTTCTTTTTCAGCTTTTCTCCTTGTCAGATTAAGTCGGTTTTGATATAATGATTCTCAATATAATCAAACCAAGGAGAATGTTTTGAAAATTGTAAAGGAAGGACTAACCTTCGATGATATTCTGCTCCTGCCGAAGTATGCGGATTTTTCACCTTCTCAAGCTGATTTGTCAACAAGGCTGACAAACTCTATCAAGCTTAATATTCCGTTTTTATCGGCAGGAATGGATACGGTAACGGAAAGCCCCATGGCCATTGCGATGGCTCGTCAGGGCGGTATCGGCATAATACATAAGAATATGACGATCGAACAACAGGCTGAAAATGTCGATAAGGTCAAAAGAAGCGAAAACGGCGTTATTATTGACCCGTTCTATTTGACCGAAAAGCATTTGCTCGGGGACGCCATGGAATTAATGAAGAAATTCAAAATATCAGGAGTTCCCATTGTCAGAGGCAGAAAGCTGGTGGGAATCATCACAAACAGGGATTTGCGTTTTGAAACCGATCCCACAAGGCCCATTCCCGAAGTAATGACAAAGGACAACCTCGTTACGGCACCCATAGGCACGACATTGCAGGAAGCGGAAGCCATCCTTAAAAAGCATAAAATCGAAAAGCTTCCCTTGGTGGACAGCGACTACAATTTAAAAGGACTCATCACCATTAAAGATATTCAAAAGGCCATAGATTATCCCAATTCCGCCAGAGATTCCCAGGGAAGGCTTCTTTGCGGGGCCGCCTGCGGGGTGACCGGGGATTATCAGGAAAGAATGGCGGCTTTGGTGGAAGCTAAGGTGGATGCGGTGGTGCTGGATACCGCCCACGGGGATTCCGTGAATGTCATAAAGGCGGTTAAGGAATTCAAGCAGAAATATCCGGATTTGCAGATTATTGCGGGTAATGTCGCCACAGCGCAGGGAACGCTTCATCTTATCGAAGCGGGCGCCGATGCGGTAAAGGTCGGAATGGGCCCCGGCTCCATTTGCACCACAAGGGTCATCGCCGGCATAGGAGTTCCCCAGATAACGGCGGTCATGGACTGCGCCGAGGTCGCCGAAAAATACGGAATACCCATTATAGCGGACGGCGGAATTAAATATTCCGGAGATATAACCAAGGCGATCGCCGCGGGAGCCTGCACCGTCATGATGGGCAGTATCCTTGCGGGAACAGACGAAAGCCCCGGAGAAACCATCATCTATCAGGGCAGACGCTTCAAGGCTTACAGGGGCATGGGTTCCATGGGAGCAATGACAATGGCCCACGGCTCCAGCGACCGTTATCAACAGCAGGGGAGCAAAAAGCTCGTACCCGAGGGCGTGGAAGGTCAGGTCGCCTATAAGGGTACCGTGGCGGAGATAGTCTATCAAATGGTGGGCGGACTTCGCGCGGGCATGGGTTACTGCGGTTGCAGGGACATCGAAACGCTCCGCACCGAAGCCGAAGCCGTAAAGATTACCCAAGCCTCCCTCACCGAGAGCCACCCCCACGATATAACCATCACGAAGGAAGCTCCCAACTATACCACCGAATATTGGTCATAAGAATTAATCGGGTTGTAACTGCAAAGGCTCTGCCAAATAATACGGCAGAGCCTTTTATAATATTTTTAACCTGCTTGGCGATTTGTCGGATAAGTCTTTTCCAAAATGATGAAGCGGATAATAACGAAAGCGGGCAAATAGATAATCTAAAACAAAGGCTTTACACCTATGCAGTGTAATTTTCGCCATGAAAAGCTTCGCTTCATTGCTCAGCCTTTCAATCCATCAAAATAAGCTCCTCCCTCAGCCGAAAAATGGCCGATAACAGCTTTCTGTTGAAAACATTTATAAAGCGTATAATCCTTTGCATCGCTTTCAGAGTTTCCATGTTCTTTGCGATGGAAAGCTCGTTCGCGGTTTTGTCCGCAAGCTCCCCCAAGCTCTCCAACTCATCGGTGAGGCTTTTTTTGAAATCGGGCTGTATGAGCAACAACTGTTCCCTTGAACCCTCGAAGCCTTCGGAAAGTTCAAGCTTTTTTATGCACTCGTGTATGTTGTTTTGCATAATGGCGGCGTATCTTCTGTAACCATCGTCGTATTTTATCTGCAATTCAAGTTGATAGGCGGTTTTATCCGCGTCCTCAAGGGCTTGGGAAAGGTCGGATAGAAGCCTTATGGTTTCCTGCGTCCGATATACTTCGTTGCTTTTGCTTCTTTGCAGTATATAAAGCAGACAAAAGGCGGTCATGGCTCCGCTTAAGGAAGAAAAGAAGAAAGCGGCGGCGGGATAAAGGGGGTATATCGCCCACATCGCACCAAGGCTCGCCGCCGCAATAACCGAAGAGGTGACAAGAACCCTTCTGTATTTATGGGAAAAAAATCTCTTTAAGCCTTTCATGAATTCATTATATCACAGGGTCTTTATTCATAACTGCGTTGATATGAAGATAAATAAATGATAAAATACAGCAATAAACGGAGAGAATAATATGAATTTGGCGATAGGAATAGATACCGGCGGCACCTATACGGACGGAGTGCTGATTGACCCGGCGAATAAAAGCATTATAAAAAGCATGAAAACCCCCACCACCCATGAGGATTTGACAGTATGTATAACTGCTGTTTTCGATGAACTGCTTGAGGATAATAAGGATATTGGCCTAGTCTGCCTTTCCACCACTCTTGCCACCAATGCCTGTGCGGAGGGGAGGGGAGGCAGATGTAAATTAATCCTTTTCGGTTCTTCCCCGGAGGATGTGGACAGCCTCGGGGCGGAGGTGGGGCTGATGAAATCCTCCGAAATATATTTCGCAAAGGGAAGTGTCTCCATGAGGGGCGAGATTTCCCTTGAGCCGGATTGGGAAGAATTTCGCAGGGACTTTTCGAGATTCATGGACGATTATGATTCCTTTGCGATAGTGCAGATGTGGGGCATGAAAAACCCGGTTTTGGAGCTGACCGCAAGGGATATAATAGGCCGGCTTACCGATAAAAGCGTGGTTTGCGGCTGTGAACTTTCTTCGAAATTGAATTATCTGAGAAGGGCCGTCAGCGCCTACCTTAACGGAAGGCTCACCCCGATATTCAATGATTTCATGGACAGCGTGAGAAAGGATTTGCTCAGAAGGGGAATAACCCCGAAAATATGCGTTGTCAGGGGTGACGGGAGCATAATGAGCGAAGAATACGCCCGCCGCCGCCCGGTGGAAACCCTGCTTTCAGGGCCTGCCGCAAGTGTTTTGGGAGCCGCCGCCTTATGCGAGGGCGCTTCAAAGGCGGTGATAATAGATATGGGCGGAACCACCAGCGATGCGGCGGTGATAGGGGAGGAAGGCATAACCTTGAGCGACGAGGGGGCAAGTGTGGGCGGTTTTTCCACCTCCACCAGGGCGATAGATATCACAACGCAGGTTCTCGGGGGAGATGTGGAGATTCTTTTCGAGGGCGCAAAACCCCATACGGGAACAAGGAGGATCACCCCCCTTTGCGTTTTGGCCGAAACCCACCCCGAAATAAAGAAGTATTTCGAGCCGGGAAACCCTTATCATATCTCCGGCAGTATGGACGACCTTGTTTTTTACTATCCTTCGAATAATAAAACATTCATAAACAGGGATTTGAAGGATAAATCCCTTTCGGTTATCCTCGAAGCCATCGGAAAGCAGGCTGTGAGCATGAGCGAAATACGCCGCCGTTGCGGAAGCGTGCTTTACTCAGTGCGCCGCCTTTACGAAGAAGGTTTCCTCGAAAAGGGAGGACTCACCCCCACGGATTTTATGCACATAAGGGGGGATTTCAACCAATGGAACAGGGAAGTCAGCCTCTTTGCCGCTTCCCACTGCGCCTCGCTGAAGGGAATAAGCGTCGATATGCTCACCCGGGAGGTTTACGACTGCGTTGTTCACGGGCTTTACAGCCTTACTTTCAGAAAGTTGGCTTTAAAGGAAAACACCCTCGGCGACATCACCCAATCCGAGGCTTATAATAAAATGGTCGATTTCTCATATTACAACAGCGGCGCTTATATGAAGCTCAAACTGACGGGGGATTATAAAATTATCGGCATAGGCGCTCCCGCTTCCATTTTCATTCCGCTTTTAAGGGATCACACGGATATGGAATGCCTTGTGCCCGAAAGAGCCGATGTGGGCAATGCGGTGGGGGCGGTTTTGGGCAAGATCGAAACCGTGGGCTTGATGGAAGTCACCAGAAGGGAAGAAGTTTTCGAGATAATCGGGCCCTATGGGGTAGTTCGCAGAAATATTGATTTTGAAGAAAGTCTGGAAATCGCGAAGGAAGAAGCGCTGGCCCTTGCCCTTGATACCTTCGCGGAAAGGGGAGGGAAGAATGCCTCCCTGAGCGTAACGGTGAGCAAAAACGAAAAGAGCCTTTCCGCCCAAAGCGCTGTGGTTGCTGTGAAGGCCTCCTGCTCAATATTGGATTTGATCGGCTGAAAAAGCGATTTCGGCGCTCGCTTACGGTATCGTATAAAAACAAAAAAAGGCGCAATTCATCGAATAGTGTTTTTACTGATAGTTTAAATTTTAAAGCATAGCTTTAATATCGAAAAGCGGGCAGTTATACTGCCCGCTTTGTATTCGAATTATGAGCCGTTAATTATCAGAAGCTCACTCCTCTGTTTCGAATTCGCTCAAATCCATGAAGGGTTCTTCCATTTCAAACATATCCCCGCTGAGGACAGTATTGCGGATTATATCCACCCTTCCTTTTATCACCGCACCCGGGTCTATATGGATATTCGCGGCGGTGATGTCTCCCAAAAGTATGGATTCGCTGTTGAGTTCAACCAAATCCTCCGCCACCACATCTCCCTTTATCTTCGCATTCGAATAAACATTGGTCGCCTTGAGGGGGCCGACGACGATGGCGCTTTCGTCCAGCGAAAGGTCGTTGTTGCTGGAAATGGAACCGGTGACCTTGCCCGTGGAGAGGGAAACATTGTTGCCCTTAATATCCCCCTGAACCGTTCCGCCGATGGAAACATTCTTGGAGGAGGTTATGTCGCCCCTGATGCCGCCTTGTATATTGATATTGCTTTTCGTCACGATGGAACCCTGGATTACCGTATCCTTGGTGATGATGTTCATATCTCCGGTATTCTGCTGAATACCCGAATTACTGCGGTTGATGGCGGAATTCTCGGAAACCTGGTTCTGGTCGTTGTTTTTGCTGAATAAGCTCATAAGTCACTCCATTCACGAATATATAATTACACACTATACTATACGATAAATTCTCTGCATAATCAAGAAATTGTCACTTAATTCTGCCGAATTTAATAATAGAAATCATTTGCTTTTCAGATTATGGCTAAGCGCCCATTGTTTGGTGACATCAGTGGACATGATGTGCCTTTCCATCTTGTTATAATTGATGCAGTTATTATAAACATTGATGCTTTTTTTCCCCTCGCAGGTTATGGTGATGCGGTTGCCGTTGAAAATAACGACGGTGGGGTCACCCAGCGGATATTCGAAGGATCTGCCGAAGGTGGTGGTGTATATCATTTTATCCTTATCGACTTTGATTTCCCATTTGGATAAAACGCATACCGCAAGAACAGTCACCGCGGGTATGAGCATGGTGAAAAAGAACATCGCCACATCCCGGGAAGTTTTGTAGGTGATACAGCCGACGAAAAGACACAGCAACACGCAAAAAACACTCACCTTCAAATGGCTCTTCGGCCTTACGACGCGGTATCTGTTCGGAGTATTTTTGCTTTTTATCACTCTTTTTTTTACGATAGCCATAATTCGATAATACCATAATCCCCCAAATTATCAAGTAAAACAGCACTATATGAGGAATTTGCAATGTGAAGAAAATACAATTTTTAAAAGATTGACTTCAAAGGTCGGATTGTTTATAATAACCGTAGTAATGCTACAATTAAACAAAGGGAGGACATATTAAATGTCAAAGTTTGATGAAGTAAAGACAGCCGTTGAAAACGGAAAAACCAAGATCGTAGCAGATCTGGTACAGGGCGCTTTAGATGAGGGCAAGCCCGCCAAGGAAATCCTAGCCGGCATGATCGAAGCCATGGGAGTAGTCGGAGACAAATTCTCCGCCGGAGAAATCTTCGTTCCCGAAATGCTGGTAGCAGCAAGAGCAATGTCCAAGGGCGTTGGCGTTCTTAAGCCCCTTCT
>JAAYHF010000215.1 GCA_012727485.1 Eubacteriaceae bacterium | reverse complement strand
GGAGAACACTTATTTCAAGGAATGGGCCACAGAGGAAAAGGGTTATATTTCCCCTTGGGGAAAGGATAAGGAAGGTAATTTCCGATACGAACCGAAGCACAATTATCCCATAAGCCCCAAGGAAAATTTCAAGAGGGTTTTCAGCGGGCAGAAACCGGTTTACATACCCCTGCTTTCCGATATGACCGCCTTTTCCCCGGGAATACTGCCGGACCACAGGGTAAGGGCGTGGGCTTTGGAGATGGATTCCAGCCTTCCGGGGGATCCGAACTGCAAGGGCGGAGAGGATATGTTCGGAGTTTTCTGGGAATATGTTCCGGTTACGGGCGGGAGCATGGTGCGCCCCGGAGAACCCAAGATACCCGATATTACCCGCTGGGAGGAGTATATTACCTTCCCCGATATATCACTTTGGGATTGGGAGGGCAGCGCCCAAAGAAACAAAGCAATCACCGAAACCGACAGACCCCTTAGGATTTGGCTGATGAACGGACTGAACGAAAGGCTCATCTCGCTGATGGATTTCAAAAATGTGATGATCGCCTATGTGGACGAGGAGCAAAAGGAGGGGGTAAAGAGATTTTACAACGCTCTTTGCGATTTTTACGATGAGCTGATTTACCGTTACAGGAAATATTACGGTGCCGATGTGCTTATGTTCAACGACGATTGGGGCACCCAGAAGGGCCCGCAGTTTTCCCCCGACACCGCAAGGGAGATGCTTGTTCCCTATATGAGGCGCATTGTGGAAAGTTGCCATAAAAACGATATGCATTTCGAGCTTCACTGCTGTGGGAAGAACGAAAAGCTCACCGAGGTTATCGTTGAGGCGGGGGTGGATATATGGCTGCCCCAGGAGGATTTAAACGATATGGAAGCCATCTTCAACGCTTCAAAGGACAGCGGAATGTATATGCTCTTGCCCTCCGGCACAAATCCGGACATGAGTGACGAGCAGGTTTACGAGGCGGCCGAGATTTTCATGGAAAAATACGGGTATACGGGACACATCGGCGTGGGCGGCACCTTCAAGCCCTCCCATAAGAATTTCGAGAAATACCTTTATGCCCTCTCAAGGGAGTATTTTGCGCGCTGATATGAAAAAAATCGCATTGTTATGCGCCCTCGATTACGAAATAACGGGGCTGACGGAAAAATTGGAGGGTTCCTCGAAGGAAACGGTGTTGGGTACGACCTTCACAAAGGGGAGCTACGGGGATAAAAAGGTCTGTATGGCGACGACGGGGGTGGGTAAAACCGCCGCCGCCGGAACTGCCATGCAGATGATACAGTATTTCGACCCCGATGTTATATTCAATATCGGCATGGCGGGCAGTTGCAATAAATCCCTGCCTGTGGGGGGAGTTGTTGTCGCTTCTGTTTGCGGTTATCACGATTTTTATTTGGATAACCCGCAGGATTTCGGGGTTTTAACCGAATTCAAGCCCGATGAGGCTTTGGTCGAAAAGGAGCTTGATATATGCGAAACCCTTAATATTAAAGCACTTGCGGGGAAGGTGGCCACGGGGGACAGGTTTGTGGACGGCTCCGAAATAAAAGAAGAAATTCGTCGGCGCACCGACTGTGACTGCGTTGATATGGAATCCGCCGCCATCGCCCAGATAGCGCTCAAATGCGGCGTGGCCTACGGGGTGGTGAAAATATTAAGCGACAGCGCAGACGAAAACGCCTCCGAGGATTTCGCCTTTTCCGCCTTGGAATATTCCGAAGCGGCGGGAAAGATAGCCTTGGAATTCATAAAGAGGGCATAAACGATTTTTTATCGCTTTTTTATGGATAAAATTTCGGATTTAACTTGCTAAAAATGCGTTTTTGTTAGATACTGCTATTATTATGACAACGAGAATACCCGATAACTACATTTCCTGCTTGGATTTATACGACACCCAAGCGGCCATCGCGCTGATAAAGCGCACTTTCCAGGACACCATTTCCTCCCTGCTTTCCCTGAAGCGGGTGAGCGCACCCCTGGCGATAGACCCCTTGACGGGAATGAACGACAACCTCACCGGTCGGGAGAGACCCGTCGCCTTCGATGTGCCGGGCATTGCCCGTGAGGCGGAGATTGTACAGAGCTTGGCGAAATGGAAAAGATACGCCCTTTACAAGTATAATTTCTACGAAGGCAGGGGGCTTTATGCGGATATGAACGCCATAAGGCGGGACGAGGAGCTTGACAATCTCCATTCCATATATGTGGATCAATGGGATTGGGAGAAAATAATCACCGAAAAGAACCGCAACAGGCATTATCTGCATACGGTGGTGAGAACGATAGTCAGGAGCATCGCCTTCACCGGGCAGGTGGTAAAGGCGAAATATCCCGATTTGATCGCCCCGGATATAAACGACAATGTGAGCTTCATCACTTCCCAGGAACTTTTGGAGCTTTATCCCGACGAAACCCCCCAGCGCAGGGAATACCTTTATTCAAAGGAACACGGCACGGTTTTCATCGAAGGGATAGGCTGGCCCCTTTCCGACGGCAAGCCCCACGACAAGCGCTCCCCGGACTACGACGATTGGAATTTAAACGGGGACATCATCTTTTATTATCCCCTGCTGGACTGCGCCTTTGAGATAAGCTCCATGGGCATAAGGGTGGACAGCGCCTCCCTTTCAAGTCAGCTCAAGGCCTCCGGCTGTGAAAAGCGCGCCACCTTGATGTATCATAAAATGGTGGCGGACAACACCCTTCCCCTTACCATCGGAGGGGGGATAGGGCAAAGCAGGCTTTGTATGATATTGATGGGTAAAGTGCATATCGGGGAGGTGCAGGCGAGCGTTTGGGACGAGCAGACTGTAACCACCTGTAAGAGGGCGGGGGTTATGTTGCTTTAGGTAGGTTATTAAATAAAAACAGGCAGTCGGGTTAAGTGCCGACTGCTTTTTATTTTTCACCAAATCACATCAATAATCCTCTCAATATCCTCCCGACTCGCCTTAAAAGCCTTCAGCTTTTCCACTATGGGGGAAAGCTCCTCTTTGATGATTTCTTCCTTGAGCCGGGCGATATCGCCCTCGGTGAGGGAAGCCACATAGGAACCTTTTGTGCTGACGGTTATGATAAAGCCGGAAGCCTCCAGAGCTTCCCACGCTTTTTTAACGGTGATAACGCTCACCGAAAGCTCCCGGGCAAGGGTTCTTATGGAGGGGAGGCTCTCCCCGCTTTTCAGCTCCCCCTTTAATATCAAAATGCAGATTTGTTCGTAAAGTTGGCGGTATATGGGAATCGGGGAGGAAGGGGTAATGACGATATTCATCAAATATCCACTTTCTCGAAATTTGCGGCGGCTTTCTTAAAGGCCGCGAAAAGTCCCAAAGCCCATATAACGATACCCGCCGAAAGCACCCCGAGGCGAAGGGGCAGATAAGCGGCATCGAAGTTATCCAGACAATTCTTGAAGAAGGGCAGCAAATTTACCGCACCCTCCGCGGCGACGATATAGATAAACACGAGGGTGGAACCCAATGCAAAGGGGCCCCCCGCTTTATGGGCGGTTCTGTAAAAGGCGGGGATAAAACTTATGTTGAATACGGTAAACATTATCATCACCAGCCCGAAGAAAGCCGCATTCGCCTCCATGCCCACGGCATTGAAGCCATAGGGATTTATCTTTGCGCCCAATAGGGCGAAGGGCACGGAGATGATCAGTTGGACAGCTTCTATAATGGCGATATTAACGACCCTTGCCTTGACGATGTCCCTCTTTCTGATGGGAAGCAGGGCGGAGAAGACCACATCTCCCGTTTCCCGCCCGGTGATGAACATGAAGAATATGCCGAGGGTGGTGTAGAAAAACGCCACATAATAGGGATAACTGGGAATGAGCAGCATCAGCGCCATGGAAAGGAAGATAAGATTGGTGGGGTGCAGGCAGAGCTTAAATTCTTTGTTTAAAAGGGCTTTCATTTATATGGCCTCCTTTTCTGTGTAAATCATAATATCGTCTATGGTGGCGGGGGCGGATTGGACTGCGCCGAAGGAAGAAAGCAACGATGAATCCACCAGCGCGGTGAATCCGAAGGCGTTTGTCTTGCAACCGATCAACTTGCTCTTGAAGCCTTCTTCATTTAACATATCCAAACTTCCGTTTATGAGGGAATAACCGCTAAGGAAGGTTTCCCTGTCCGCACTCCTTACTATTTTTCCTTCCTTTATATATGTGATATAGTCGGAGCATTTTTCGATGTCCGAGGTGATGTGGGTGGAAAAGAGTATGCTTCTCTCCCCGTCGGCCACGGTATTTTTGAAAATATCCATCAGCTCATCTCTGGAAACGGGGTCAAGCCCGCTGGTGGGTTCGTCCAAAATGAGAAGCTTGGCGTTGTGGGAAAGGGCGAGGGCCAAAGAATACTTCACCCTCATTCCCGCGGAAAGCTCGCTGACCTTTTTATTCTCATTCAAGCGGAAAAGCTCCATATAATCCCGATAGGTCTTTTCCGACCATTCGGGATAAAATTCCTTTACCACTCCGGTTATCGTTTTGAGCTTTTTGGTTTTGTAATAATCGAACTGACCGAAAACAACCCCGGTGTTCTCCCTGCAAAACTTTTCCTGCGTCACGGTGTCCTCTCCCAAAATGCTCACCTGCCCGCCGTCTCTGGAAATGAGGGAAAGAATGGCCTTTAAGGTTGTGGTCTTGCCCGCCCCGTTTCTGCCTATGAAGCCCATGATGTAACCCGGCTCCAAGTTGAAGGAAACCTCCTTAAGGCTGAAATCGGCGTAATTCTTACATAGTTTATTTACCGACAGTATATCCATAGATTAACTTGCGCTCCTTATTGTGTATATTGTATATACACAATATATCTTATATGGGGGTTTGTCAAGGGGTTAATGGTTTTTTAATGCGGATGGTGCGGATTTTAATATCTTGTGAAAAAACAGCAGACGGCAAGGGGGGCGATGAAGATGAGGGAGGAGAGGGCGAGGGCTATTATACGGTTGGGGTTTCTCTGCGAAATATAATACATAATAAAGCCCGATGCAACCGCAATCACCCCCACCGATGCGCCGATGAAAATTAATCCCCGGGAAATATCGAGGGAATGGGGAACTCGGCTCAAGGAAAGCAGGCTTCTTATCGGTAAGTTTAGGCCGGGGAAGCCGTAGGTATTATAGACCGCAACGATGCGGGGGGCGAAGGCTAAAGCGGCGGCGGTTAGGCCGACTAATGCTATTATTATCATCTTGTTCAGGTTTACAGAGTGTTTGCCCTTTGCGGAAACAGCTATAAGGATTTTGACCTGAGATTGGGTTTCAATACTGCCGCAGGAGGAAATCGTGAGGGCCAATACAAAGAAAAGTTTCATAAAGTCGCCCAGATTGGCCTTAATGGAGGCACTGCCGAAGAAAAGCTCATAGGGCGTCTGATTAACGAATCGGGCGGGTATTCCGCTTTGATTTATCGCATCAATGCTTTCACATTGGGCAACAACCCTTTTAAAAGCGGTTCTCTCACGGGGGTCATAATCGATCTCGTTGAGTGAAAAAAGGTAAAAATCATAATCTATTTCGCTGTTTTCGTATTGCCTGTTCAGTTTTTCCATCTCGTCGGAAGCGCCGGAAAACCTGTATTCCTCCGAGGCGAGGTAAGCTCTTTTCTCTGCGTTCAGTTCCCCTTCGAGGATTTGCGAATAATACCCGTAATAATAATCTTCGCTGAATATATGGTAGGTTATATTTTTATAGGTAACGAATTGCAGGCACAAGAAAAGCTTC
>JAAYHF010000214.1 GCA_012727485.1 Eubacteriaceae bacterium | reverse complement strand
TCCTCCTCGCGAGCGTCCGATGCTTTGTTTTCCCGTTTTTTTAAAGCCCCGGTCGCGTCAGGGTGAACCTTTACCGTTGTACTGTCCAAACACACCGCTTCCATTCGTATTTGGATTATCCCTTCTATTTGCAGTGCTTCAAACAGGCGTTGTAATGCCCCCGACTTGCTCCAACGATTCATGCGGACATAGACAGTATGCCAATTACCAAAGGCTTTCGGCAATGCTCTCCATTTACAGCCGTTCTCTGTGACATACAAAAGTGCGTTTATGAATTGGAGATGTCTATGCTTACATTTCCTCTTTGTCGTGGGAGGTAGGGCTTTATTTGTTCGAATTGTTCTTTTGTGATTTCCATGATTGGATTATAGCATGGGGAGTGGGGGTTGTCAATTTGCGTGAACACGCTCTAAAAAACAATAAGCGTGTGGAATTTTCGACAAGCTTCCGATGTTGTGATTTCCGCTTATCTTGGAAAGAATTGCTCCCATGCGGCGAACGCCTTACAGCTAATAAAAGTTTAAATAGATTTAACCATGTAAAAAAGCCTATTGCGAGCATTAAAATCATATATAAATGCAATCTGCCTTAATTCGAATTTTGCGATGTTTCCTTTATAGTGCAGAATCGTTTTGCCGTTTTTATCCCGAACTTTGATGGGGTTTAGGTGAGATATAAAAGCCATCGTATTTACGGCGCATTAAGCGCCAAACCTTCTTGGCGCCGATAAACGACAAATTTTTACTTACCGAATACATAAGCTTGCTATCGCTCTATTATTGCCCGAGTGACAACCGCTGATAATCTCTGTTTTATATACGACATGGTGCTAAGTCGCCCTGATGTCTTTGCTTCGTTATGGGTATTTGTGCATTATCTCGATTGTTTTACGTATTAAAATACACCGTGCCTAAATATCTTAATTTCTCCTACATTTCCATCAGATGCGACAGCTTACCATAAGCCGATGCTAAAAATTCCTCGGCAGATAATCCCTCGTACATACTGCTCTCCTCATGACTGCGTTCAAAATCCGCTTCCAATGTTAAATAGGGCAGTTTCTTGCATTTTGAAAGCGCCTCGACAACCTTCGCCCAGTCGATCCGACCGTCAAAGGGAAGCAAATGGGTGTCGCCCCGGGCAAAATTATCGTTGAGATGCACCGCAAGCAGTTTATCCCCATATCTGTTTAAAAGCTCCCCCGCGGGATATTTCGGATATATCAGATGCTCGTGTCCGCTGTCGTAGCAAAAACCAAGCCATTCTGAATCAATATTTTCGAATATATGATCCAAATGGGAAATCTCTCCCATATTTTCCAAGGCGATGAAAACCTGCTCTTTTTGCGCCCTATCGACAAGAGTTTTGATCCTTTCAAGCCCGATCGCGGAGGGCGGCGCCTTTGGCGAAAGGGAGGTGATATGTATCACCACTGTGGGAATGGTGTGGATTCTGCAATCCTCTACGCAGGAAATCAAAGCGGCGAGGTAATCCTCCCCCCGAAGGGAGTCACGCCATAGATCCTCGGGGTTATCGGCCGGCGCATGAACATTGTCTATATCCAGACCGATTTTTCGAGCCATATCCGGTTGAGAATTTTTATCTTCCCCAAATTCGTCCGACCACCAAAGGGAAACCGCATCAAAACCGGCTTGTTTTATAAGTTGAAATCTTTCTTTGATCGGAAGATTAAAGCTGAACCATGAAAATATACCCTTGCCCGACATTTCTTTTCCCTCCTTTCAATAAATACCTTTACCAACCGAACGGTAAAGCCGATTTTTAATACATCGGTATAAAAAAAGGTAACACACCATATAAACCATAAAGCCGATGGATAAAGCATACTATCCAATAAATAGTCTGTGACCCTGCTTAAGAAAAATCAAACCAACCGCGAACTCAAAAAAACCTCACGAAGCAAACAACACCTCCGCAAATCCTGCTACGAATAGTAAATTGTATCTTCAAAAGAATAAATCATAAGGTGTTGCATCGGTTTTTATATGCTTAGCTTACCCTGTTGCCACGAAACGGGCAAGACTCTTTTTCTTCATCTGTCGGGCGCCTTTGAGAGGTTTTGCTTAAGCCCACCCTTTTTACTCATACCCCTTTTGCTTTAACAGCTTTTCGAATTTAGCCTCGGAGAAGATTTCGTTGGACACGAATTCGCCATTGTGATAAAGGCTGTATGTGCTGAAGGGGGAAGGGCCTTCTTGGGCTTGCTCACAGCTTAAAAAACGCACCGCCTTAAAGGGCACTCCCCTGCCCTGTGCCATTTCCTCTATTATCGGCACATATTTGGCGCAGTAGGGGCATTGGTGGGAATAATAGAGTACAAATCCCTCCCTCATCGGACTGCCCGATTTAGCACTTTTTTTAAATGAGGGCAAATTTGCCGTTGCGGACTTTTCCGATTTGTCAACAAAGGGCAGATACATCAGCTCAAAGAAGGGGGGAGCGCTGTCACATACCTCAAAGCCCTTATGCAGTAAATACCCCTTGTCCGCCAAAAACGCTCTCTTTTTATCGGAGGAAAGACAGCACAGGCCCGAATAACCCTTATTGCGGCTGTCGGAAATACATTCTTCCAACAATAAATTGGAATTGCCCTGTCCCTTGTATTTGCCGGAAACCCAGAGGCAGTTGATATACATATAATTATCGGCTTCGATAGGCGCCCAGGCTTTATCGGCGGGAATATACTCTATAAAGCACTTTCCCCGCACATCTCCCTTTAAAAACACAAGCCCGTCGTCAAATCTCTCCTTAAGCCATGCTTTTTTGGAGGCGACCTGAATATCGCCGTTGTTCGATATGGCACAGCAGATATGCTCTTTTTCGATGTTTTCCTTTGTAACTCTCACCAATTCCATTTTTATACTCCGCTGATTTATAAAGTCTATTTCTACGGCGTTTGAGCTATATCAAACTCTTTCAGTCGGCGGTCTTTGAGGCGTTGCGCTCAAGGAAGGCGTTCAGCTTTTCCTTATAAGCTTCCTCGTCGGTCAGAAAACTAAGCCCATGCCCTGCCCCGGGCACTATGAGCAGTTCCTTTTCCCCCGTGGCGGCGTCGTAAATAGCCTGTCCCATGGAGGTGGGCACATAGTCGTCGCTTCCTCCGTGAATCAAAAGCAGCGGGATATTCATGGTTTTAACAGCATCAAGGCAGTTCGCTTCCTTAAGGGAGAATTTCGCCCTTAATTTGCAAAATCCGTCCACGATATAAAGCAGGGGAAATTTCGGAAGATGATATTTCTTTTTCATCATGTGGCCTATCTCGTCCCAGCCGTTGGTGAAGGGGCAATCCGCAATGACTCCCCTGACATTTCCGGGCAAATCAAGGCCGCAGGCCATCAGCGCCGCAGAGGCTCCGAGGGAAATGCCGTATATAAAAATATCCTGCTTTTCGCCGTTCAGAGCATTCAAAAAAGTGAGCCAGCTTAGAATATCGAATCTTTCATTCGCCCCGAAGCATATATATTCGCCGGAGCTTTGCCCGCAACCCCTATGGAAAATATTCAATATATTATAGCCCGCATTGTGGAGATATTCGTACATACAGGCGAAATCGTTATAGCCGTTACTCATATAGCCATGGGATAAAAGAACGGTTCCCTTGGGATTATCCGCAGGGAGATAATAGGCCTTAAGTATCAAATCGTCGAAGCTTTTGAGCTTGACGCTCTTTTTATCAATCTCCTTGAACCAGTTTCTGCCCGCCTTTACCTTATCTTTATATATGCTCCAGCCTTCTGTGGTGGCCTTGTCGATACCCGTACCTTCTTTTTTGCGCTTGTCCTCGCTTTTGCGTTTCACCGCAAAGTTAAAGCTCATTATCGCACCCACAATCAATAAAACCAAAAGTATATCAATGATAATAAAAATAGTTTTAAGCATAATATCCTCCGAAACGATTATAACACAGCTTTGTATTGTTGAGGCGAATGTGAGATAATCCATATATGAAAATTGTTTTATCCGTCGATAACATGAGGAAAAGCGAACAGGCCGCCTTCGGAGCGGAAGATACAAATGATATTGCGCTGATGATGCGCGCCTCCCGGGGCATTGTGAAGCACATTCCCTCGGGAAAAAGCATCGCCGTTATAGTCGCAGGCGGGAACAACGGGGGCGACGGTTACTGTTGTGCAATGCTCCTCAGCCAAAGAGGGGAAAATTGCACCGTTATAAGAGCAAGCGAAAAGACAACTCCCGCGGGGCAATATTACCTTGACAAGTGTATCTGCGCGGGAATAAAGATGATCAATTACACCGCCGACTGCGCACTTGACGAATACGATGTGATATTGGACAGCATCTTCGGCACGGGCTTTCGGGGGGAAATCGGAGGGAAATACGCCGAGATCATCGGGAAAATAAACAGCAGTGGGGCTTATGTGGTAAGCGCTGACATAAACAGCGGACTTAACGGGGACAGCGGAATAGGCCCTTCGGCGGTGAAATCCGATGTCACGGTGGCGGTGGGCTATCTTAAGCCCGGTCACATTCTCTCCGATGCGAAGGATCTTACCGCGCGCCTTGTCGTTGAGGATATAGGCATACCCTATGCACAAAAGCCCTATTATCTGCTCGAAGGGGAGGATTTCACCCGCATATTCCCCAAAAGAGCCGCCAATTCCAACAAAGGCACCTACGGCTACTGCGCCCTCATCGGGGGAAGCGACCGTTATCCCGGTGCGGCAAAGCTCGCCCTGCTCGGGGAGACGGCGCTAAGATGCGGCTGTGGGGTGGCAAGGTTGGCTGTGCCGAGGGGCATAAGCCCTCAGGTGGCTGAATTTGCGCTGGAAACCACCGTATTTCCCATGGCGGAAAGGGAGGGTATCATGGCCTTCGATGAGGGAAAATTAACCGAACTTACCCGAAACATCAAAAGCGCGGGGGTGGGCTTCGGTTGGGGCGAAGGCGGGGATCTGCCCTTGATTTTAAAATGGCTGATAGAAAAAACCGATGTTCCCCTCGTGATAGATGCGGACGGGCTTAATTGTCTTGCGAAAACGGGCTGTGACATTCTTCGCCACAGGGAGAATATCATTCTCACCCCCCACCCCGGAGAATTTGCCCGACTGATCGGGAAAAGCGTTTCCGAGATCCTCTCCCGCCCCATTGACTATGCCTTTGATTTTGCCGAGCAGTACAAAGTTACCCTGCTTTTAAAAGGTTGCGCCACCGTGATAACCGATTCAAAGGAGGTCTATCTTACAAACACGGGCTGTTCGGGCATGGCGAAGGGGGGCAGCGGCGACATTTTAACGGGGATAATAACCTCCCTTTGCGCCCAAAGAGCGAAGGACACCGAGCTTGCCCTGATAGCGGCGGCGGCCTCTTATATGGCGGGGAAAGCGGGTGAATATGCTTCCGAGGATTTCGGGGAGGAGGGTATGCTTCCCTCGGACAGCGTGAAATATATCCCCCGGGTGATTAGCGAGATTAAGCGGGGAGCTTTGCGATAATGCTCGGCTTTTCTTGGTAGAAAGTCACTGGTTTTATAGGCTTTCGGACTTGTCGGCTGTGGGTTTCTCCCCCCTTGATAGTCAAAGGGTAATAACAAATCCTCATACAGCGGCAACCCATTATGGGAAAAAGCGGTAAAAGGCATTTTCGCCCATAAACGCGGCATTATTACACCTCTATCACCCTAAGCATTGCAACGGGGAAAAATATGTTAAAATAAAAAGAAAAGGGGTAAAAAATGAAGATAATTGACCTCCACAGCGATACGATATTGGGAATGAAAATGAAGGGCGAAGAAAACTTCGAAAACAACGAGTTTATGATAGATCTGACGAAGCTTGCCAAAGGCGAAAGTTTCGTGCAGTGCCTGGGCTTCTTCGATTTCAAACCCATGAGCAATTACGATTACGAAGTTTTCAAGCAGGGAGAACAGTTTGCCGAAAAGATTTTTGCGAAATACGCCGATAAGCTCACCATAGTCAAGAGCGTGAAGGATATTGCGGAAGCAGAAAACAGCGGTAAGCAGATGTTCATGCTCACCAAGGAGGACATCGGCTGTATAAACTCGGATCTTAACATATTAAAGGCGGAATACGACTTCGGTTATCGCATCATGGGCTTTACTTGGAATTTCGAGAACTGCGTGGGCTTCGGCAACTCCACGGACGCGGTGGTTAGGGAAGGCTCTCCCACGGTTTATCCCCACATGAACGATGGGCTTAAGCCCTTCGGCAAACAGGTCACCGAATACATGAACGAGCTGGGGGTCATCATAGACTGCTCCCACCTTTCCGACGGGGGCTTCTGGGATCTCATCGACATAAGCACCAAACCCTTCATAGCCACCCATTCCAACTGCCGCAGTATCTGTTCCCATGTGAGGAACTTAACCGACGAGATGATAAAGGCCTTGGCGGACAAGGGCGGCATATCCGGACTCAACTTCTGCCCCGAATTCATAGACGAAAAGACGGGTTGCACGATAGAGGGAATGATAGCCCATTTAAAGCACATGATGAAAGTGGGCGGAGAGGATTTCTTAGCCTGCGGCACCGATTTCGACGGCATAGGCGGCGAGCTTGAGATTCCCGATTTCTCAAAGATTCAGCTTTTGATCCAAGCAATGGAAACCGCGGGCTTCACCGCAAACCAGATTGAGAAATTCGGTTATAAGAATGCCATGAGGGTTTTCGGGGAGGTTATCGGGTAGAATACCCGCACCCATAAAATATAAAATAAATCCGAACAAAGGAGTTTCGCGTTTGTTCGGATTTTTGTTTGTTTTTGGTTGTCGGGTTTGTTGCACGGTTGAGTTTAAATACTTTTTCGGAGTGAAAGAAATTTGATGTTCTCTTTTTTCTCAAAGCTTTGCCTTTCCTTCATTGAAGCCGGTCAAAAGTATCTTCTGATTTTAAAAGCTAAAAATCTGCCCCTTCGGCACGATCTCCATAAATCGGATTAAATCGGGGAAACGTCACTATTTACCTAAGCCCGCCGAATACTTCTTTTTATACGGCGCACCGTCACTTATAAGCCAATCAAAAGCTTCCCTTTGCTCCCGCGACCAAATTATATCGGTTAGTGCGTTGCATTTGTAAAACGCCGCATTACCTATTTCCTTCAGGCTCTCCGGCAGGATTAATTCCGTAAGCGCACCGCAAACGGAAAAGGCCCATCGGCCTATTTTCGTTACACCCTCCGGTATTGTTATGCTCGTCAGTTTTTTACAATGGCCAAAAGCCTGCTCGCCTATTTCAGTCACGCCCCGGGGTATGGTTATGCTCGCCAACGAAGCACATTCAAAAAAGGTAAACGCATCTATCTTCGTCACGCTACGGGGAATCGTAATTTCCGTCAACGAGCCGCAATATAAAAACGCGGCATTGCCTATGCTTTTCACGCTATCGGGTAAAGTGATGTCGGCAAGTGCGCAGCAACAGAAAAATGCCCCGTTACCTATTTCCGTCACGCCCCGGGGGATAACCACGCATGTCAGCGAAGTGCAGTTTCTGAAAACACCCCTGCTTATCACCCTCACTCCCGGGGGAATTGTTATATTTTTCAGCGAAATGCAGTCGATAAAGGCAAATGAGTCAATTATCGTCACACTCTCCGCCAAAAAAACATTCGTCAAATTTTTGCAACCGGCAAAGGCTCGGGGGCCTATTTCCTCCACTCCCTCCGGGATAATTATGTCCGTCAGCGAGGAGCATTCCATAAAAGCCTCCCGACCAATCGCCCCCACTCCCTCGGGTATAACCACCTTATCGCCCACACCGCAGTATTTCGTCAGAACACCGTCCTCAATGGCAAATACATTCGCCGCGGTAATCGGTTTATTGTTTTCCATTGCTTATTCCCCCGTAAATTTTCACATATTCGATTTGTTTGACTTTCTGCCGTGCAGGGCATAAAGTCGGTAATCCCTAATTTCTTTTATTCTAAAAGCCGATTAAATAAAACAGCAACTTTGCAGGGTCTTACCCTGCAAAGTTTACCGTTATGGTTGTTAATTAAAGCGGAAGATGCGATTTATTTAAATAGAGGCTACTGCTCCACAAACTCTTTTTGGAACTGCTCCCAATAATGCTCAAAGGGATAAAGCTTACCCGTGGCGGGGTTGACCCAATCGGGGTGGTTGCCTCTGGAGATGGCGGGCAGGGCTCTTGTCTCGTCTATCTTGGAGGAACTTCTCGTCAGCGTGCGGTAGAAGCTCCATTTGAAGGTCGCCTGCCCCAGCTCGGAAACATGGTTTGCGGGGACATTGTATATCTTCGTCAAGTAAGAAACCGCATCCTTCGTATTGGGAACGATGGCAAAAATCTCAGCGAATTTCTCGTTGTTTTCGGGGGTAAAGAGGAAGTTGAGGAATTTGACCGCCCATTCGCCCTTTTCGGTGTTACTATTTATGGCTATCGAATCCGCAGGGGATATGTATACGAATCCGCCGTCCTTCCCCACCGGCGCGGGGACAAACACATATTCGATTTCGCTGTGATAATCCGCCTTCATTTTATCCACGGTGGGCTTCATGGAAATGGCATAGGGCAAAAATGCGACCTTGCCGTTTCCTTCCTGTTTCTCGAAGGTTCCGGTCGGCTCTCCGGAGGCGTCTTTCACCTCGGTTATATTCAAAAGACTGCGGGCATAGATCGCAACACTGCCGTCCGTGCAGAGCTTATCGGTCTTTTGGGAATAATTGTAATTGTAATAATCGTTTTCGATGAGTGTGTACATGAATTCAAAGACTTCTCTGAAAAGCTCGGTGGCTTTGGGATCCCTTTCGTTCACCATTTTATAGGCGCTCTCATAATCCTCGGCATTGGCAATAATGTTGCATATCCAAGGGTATAAAAGATGCTGGGTAAAGACGGAGGGATCTCCCTGGAAGGGAACATAGCCGGCCTGCTTGAGAACTTCGCAGGCGTCAAGCAGTTCCTGCTGATTCGCGGGGACCTTTTGAATACCCACCTGTTTAAGCAGGGACACATTGACGAAAAGCCCCCTCATCTGTGCGCCCAAGGGTATCGAATAAAGCTTTGTGGCGGGGGATCCGTCGCTTTCCAGATACATATAGTTGTCGATAAGGCTTTTGAAGGTGTCGTTTAAATTCAGCTCCTCAATGCCCATCAGCTCCATGGCATATCCGTCATAGGCGCTTCCCGCCTGTATGTTCACGGGAGAAATGAATAAATCCACCCGATCGTCGCCCTCGGAGGTCAGCCTTTTCCCGAGGATTTCCGCATAATCGCCCTGGAGGTATTCGTAAACCACGGTGCAATTCGGGTATTGCTTTTTAAACTCCTCCGCCGCCCATTCCAAAGCGGGGCAGTCGGTGTAGTTCCCCGTTACTCGCAGGGTGATATCCGGCTGTGCCTCTCCGTTATTTTCGGGGTTGCAGGCGACGAAAGCAAGGCACATTGCAATCATTAAGAGCAAACTTAAAATTTTCTTCATTCTATTCTCCGTTTTCGCAAATTTCTATCTTACTATATAAAAGATAACATAATTAATCAAAGAATACAATCTTCAATTCAAAAACTTTTAAATTTATCGAGGGGACGGGTTTGCCCGCCTCTTTTTTGCCTCTTTTTTGCCGCTTTTTTCCGTTAATTTCTCTTTTAATCACACATAATGGTTAAACAAGCAGACTGTTTCCGAATGAACCCCTGTGATTTGTCCATAAGGTTGTGTTCTTGCGGTTGTATTGCCACTCTGCTTTTAATCATGTGATTTTTCTGTTTTTTAATAGATTTCCTGCGGTATAAATAAAAAAAAATCTCGGAAAAATACGCAAAAAACACAAAGCTTTTGAGCTTTGATTTTCGCAGAGGAATTAAACGGCAAAATAAATCCCGCAAACCGTTTTTGCGCTTTGCGGGTATCTTTTCACCTTAAACAAAAGTTACGAATTTAAGAATCTGTCTAAAAACTGCCTTGTGCGGGGGTTTTCGGGGGAAGTAAAGAGCTTATGCGGCTCTGCCTGCTCCGCTATTACGCCCTCGTCCATGAAAATGACCTTGTGGGAAACATCTCTGGCGAAGCTCATTTCGTGGGTGACCACAAGCATGGTCAGTCCCGTGGTGGCAAGAATTCTCATGACCTTAAGCACCTCCCCCACCATTTCCGGGTCAAGGGCGCTGGTGGGCTCGTCGAATAAAAGCACCTCCGGCGACATACTCAAGGCCCTTGCTATGGCGGCTCTCTGCTTTTGCCCCCCGGATATTCTGCCCGGACGCATACCCGCAAAAGCCTCCATTCCCACCTTGCTCAAATTCTCCATTGCGACGCTTCTTGCTTCTTCCTTTGAAGCGCCGAGTATCTTCATTCGGCCTATCATGCAGTTTTCCAACACGCTCATGTTGTTAAAAAGGTTGAACTGCTGAAAAACCATTCCCACCTTGGCCCGATAGCGGGCAAGCTCGAAGCGGGGGGATAAAATGTCCTCCCCGTGGTAGGAAATGCTTCCTCCGTCCGGGGTTTCCAAAAGATTGATACAGCGAAGCAGGGTGCTTTTTCCGCTGCCCGAAGAACCTATTATGCTGAGTATCTCCCCCTTGGCGACATTAAAGCTTATGTCCTTTAAAACCACATTGTCCCCGAAGCTTTTTTGCAGATGCTTTATTTCAAATACGGTTTCCATTATTTTTTCACCTTTATCACACTGCGGCTGTCGGTCTGGGAACCGGTTACGGTGAAGCTTCCCGGCCCGTCCATTCTGCGCTCCGCCAGACGAAGCAGTCTTGTGACCCCGAAGGTCAATATAAAATAAATCACCGCTATTATCGTATATACCTCAAAATAGCGCCAATAGGTTCCCGAAGCGGATTTGCCCGCGAAAAACAGCTCGAAAACGGAAATAACGCTCAAAACGGAGCTATCCTTTATATTGACAACGAATTCGTTGCCTATGGAGGGCATGATGTTTCTTATCGCCTGGGGCAATACCACATATCTCATGGTTTGGAAATGGTTCATTCCAATGGATAAAGCCCCCTCGCTCTGCCCGTAATCCACGGAAAGGATCCCTCCCCTCACTATCTCCGCCATATACGAACCCGTGTTTATGGAAACGATAAAAACGCCCGCCACCATTTTGGAAATGTTTACACTGCCGAAAAGACCGTAATAAATAACCATGGACTGCACAATCATCGGAGTGCCTCTGAATATCTCCACATAGGCGGCAAGAATGAAATTCATCAATTTGACAAGCGCTTTTTTAAGGGGCGTATCCCTTTTATTCACCGGCACCGTGCGAAGCACTCCGACTCCCAAACCTATCGCAAAGCCTATTAATGTGCCGCTTACGGCGATTATCATGGTGTTTACGGTTCCCTTAATGAAAAGGGAACCGTATTCGTCAAGCAACAGGACGATCCACTGCCAAAATGTTTGCGGCATTGTCTTACAGCTGGCTTAAGGGCTGATTGGCAACCGCGTCCGTCATCATCTGCTGACGGGTCTGCTCGGATATTCCCGAGAGGGCTTCGTTGAGCTGAGAAACCAGATCCTCATTGCCCTTCTTAACGCCTATGGCAACCGCCACGTCATCCTCTGCGGCCACAAAGCCCTGCCCGACGGCAAACTGAACGAAGCTCAAATCGCTGTTGGCGGCCACTGCGGAAACCGCTCCGGGAAGCTCGGAAACATAACCGTCTATCTTGCCGGAGGTGAGGGCAACTATCATCGCCGGGAAGGTTTCCATCGCGTTTTCCTTAACCACACCGGGTATTTGATCTATAACATCGTAGTGAACTGTGTTTATCTGCCCCGTTACAACCGCCCCGGAAAAGCCGGAAAGTTCTGTGACATGGGTATAGACGCTGTTTCTGTTCACCACTATTACCAATTCGCTGGTGTAATAGGCATCGGTGAAATCTATGGTGAGCTTGCGGTCTGCGGTGGGACTCATTCCGGCGATGATAAGGTCGATCTTGCCGGATTCGAGGGCTTGGGGCAACCCCGCCCAGTCGGTCTTTACCACCTCCAACTTGCGCCCGAGGGCGTCCGCCATCATTTTGGCTATCTGCACATCGTAGCCGTCAGCATAGCCTCCGTCCTCCAGGGGAACGGAAGTTTCCGAGGCTGTGGCTTGAGTCCAGTTGAAGGGGGCGTAGTCGCACTCCATACCCACCTTCAGCACATCCTTTTCTTTCGCGCAGGAAGCGACTCCCAGCGCCATCATCAGGCAAACAGTCAGAACCAAGATCTTTTTGAACATAATATCCTCCCTATGGATAAAAAATAGCGGCAGGAGCATCGCTTCGCCGCTAAAAAACCCAAAAAGAGTATTTGCCCGGACGATAGCGCTCCACATACAATATGTGACAGTCGACGAGATATTTTCCCGGCGCCCAACACCGCTTTGCTCAAAACCGGCGGCATTTCGGCGAAGTTTCCTTTCGCTTCGGGATATAACGCCTTTTGAGCGGCTTTCCCGGGCTACTGATAAGCTTCGCGCCTCTATTCGTACAGCATTCCTGCCTATTTAACATGGATACCGATGAATTTTCATTTCAAGGTTATTCTCATGTTTTGTCAATATTACCCCATTGGGGGATAGTTGTCAATGGGTAAATTAAAATTAAGTTTTTTTTGTATGGGGGCTGTGCCTTACCTTTCCCCCATGATATTATCTTCGTTTCTTGCCTAAGATAAAGCCCGCAAAATGAAATGTCCGTTTCCACTTGGTTTATCCTCTCGCTCATATGTTTACCGTTAAGGGCGGTAAACATTTGCACACCGGGTAATGCTCATACGGCCTATTGCGGAAATAACGCTACCGAGCCGTATTACCGCCTGCTGTAAAACTGCGAAGCAACAGGATTCGGGCAAAGCCGATACAAAACTTTACAAGCTTTGTATCGGCTTTGTCGCGGAACATTGTATTTTTTGAAGCGGAAAATCTTGCTTAAACTCCTACCCCGCCAATGACACCGCCTTGCCCAAACTCAAAATGGGCGAAGGCCTTCCCGAAACAATAGCTCAAACAAGCAATCCTTCTCGCCTATTTGAAAATCCCCCCGAAAAGCCCCACTCCCGCGGCTATCATGCCCGCGGTACAACCCAAATTACCCAATGCGGTGACCATAAGCACCTTTATCACCCTATTGCGGCGAAAGCCCTTGAAGCTTGACATATCCTCCGCCACATTCTCGAAATCCTCCACGGTGGGGGTGGTGAGTTTTGCCTGAACAAGCCCCGCAAACCAGCCCGCCGCCAAAATAGGGTTCAGGGAGGTTATGGGGGCGGCCACAAAGGAGGTTAAAGCAGAGAGGATATGCCCCCCCGCAATCAGCACTCCCAAAGCGGAAAAACTGCCGTTATACACCACCCATTGCAATATCCGCTTGCCGAAAAGCGTCGGGTCTTTGAAATAGGTCACGGCGAACATGGCGAGGATAATCCCGGGAATTATCCAGCCGGCCAATTTGCCCGCCGCCTTTTTTTCCGGAACGGTATTCAGCTCCTCCAGATCAAAACTTTCGTTTTTATCCCAAATCGAAAGAATCCCCGGCACATGGGCGGCTCCGGCAATGGCGACCACCTTATTGCCCGGAGCGTTTTTTATGCTTTCGGCAAGGAATTGATCCCTTTCGTCCACAAGATATTTTTTAAGCTCCGGAAACTGCCCGGAAAGCTCCGCCAAAGCGCTTTCCAGCATATCCTTTTCCTTTAGGGCTTCCATATCTTCCTTTGTTATTTCCTCATCGTCGAAGATGCTTAAAATGAGGTTGAAAATAAGCTTCATTTTGCCGAAAAAGCTCATTTTGCGCCAAATGCGAAGGAAGGTGGTTCGAATGGGACGGTCTGTGCAAATGAGGTTTTTGCCCATCTCATCTGCCTTTTCTATCCCCACGAGCATCTCAGAGCCGACCGTGACCCCGAAGCTTTTGGCCAGACGCCTTTGATAGGAGGAAAGGGCGAGGCTCACCATAAGATAGCTCGCCCTTTTTTCCTTAACGACTTTCACAATATCCGTTTTTTTCCATTCGTCCGGGTTTCGCATGGAATGAAGTCGCTCGCTGTCAAGCTCGATGCAAATGGAATCCGGGTTTACTTTTTCGATGAGTTCCCTTGTTTCATCGGCGCTTTTTTCGGAAACATGGGCAGTGCCGATAATATAGATGTCCTTGCCGTTTACATTTCGCTGATATATATTGTCTTCGCTCATCAGGAACACCCCGTGGTGGTTCCGCATTCGGCACAGACCTTGCAGGTGCCGTTGCGATACATTCTTGCGGAGCCGCAGTTGGGGCAGGTATCTCCGTAAAGTCTTTCCATGTTATCGAAATTCTGCTCCTTGCCGGAGGCGGTTTCATGGGCAGTCGGCTCATAGAGAACTTTATTTTGGGAAGTGTTCTCGCAGATGAAGGTGAAATTGTCGGGCTTTACCTGTATTCTCGAGAAATCCCCCAATTCTATGTCGATGACCTTGCTCACCAAATCCGCAATGGAGGAGGCGTTCTTTATATAGGGGTGGCGGGAAACAAAACCGCTGGGCTCAAACTGCTGGCCCCGAAGTATGCGGGAAATTTCGCTGGGGGGTACATTATATTGGAGCATATTGGAAATGGCCTTTGAAAGGGAGGCCAAAAGCCCCTTCACCACGGTGCCTTCCTTGTCGGAAGAAACGAATATTTCAGCCATTTTCCCATCTGGATAGAATCCTGCGGTTATATAAAGCTCCACATCTCCGATCTTGGCGGAGTGGGTGCGGCTCATACGCATACCCGCGGGGCGCATTCTCTCGGGAACGGAGGCACGGCAATTTCTGGCGAAGGTGAGCAGATCCGCATAACTCAAGGCGGCAAGATCGCTTTCGTCCTTCACTTCTATGCCCGTGTGCAAGGGTTGGGTCGCCTTGCAGTTGTCCCTGTAAAGCGAAATCGCCTTAACTCCGCCGGTGTAGGCTAAAAGATACACGTCCTGCACATCCTTTACGGTGGCAGAGGCGGGCAAGTTCACGGTTTTTGATATGGAACCCGAAATCATCGGGGTGATGGCCGCCACCATAAGCACATGGCCCGCCGGGGATATGTCGTTGGCGGTGGCGAATATGCCGAGGTGTTCCTTTTTGATATGGGGGCAATCCATTAAATTATAATTGATGAATACTCCGTTTTCGTTGGTGGCGAGCATATACTCCTCCACCTTTGATATCTGCGAATCGTCGTAACCTAAATTTTTAAGGGATTCCACCAACACCGGGTTGGTTATGGTCATGGTGCCGCCGCCCGCAAGGGATTTGTAAATGACATGGGAATAGAAGGGTTCCACACTGGTGGAGCCGCAGTCCATGGCAAAGGCGATGGTGCCCGTGGGAGCGATGACGGAAACCTGGGCGTTTCTCACCCCGTTTTCCTCGGCCCCCTCAAGGGCCGCCTTCCATACCTCGCAAGCGGTGTCGGAAAGTTCCTCAAGACCCATCTGCTTGAAGATGGCTTTGTCAAGGCAATAGGGCTTATAAGAAAGTTCCTCGAAATCATCATTTAAAGCGAGGGCGCATCTGGCATGGTTGCGAAGCACCCTGTTCACATAGGGTCTGTTTATCTCATATTTCTCGAAGGGACCCACCCTTGAAGCCATGAGGGAAGAAACATAATACGAATAGCCTGTGAGTATACCCGCCAAGGCGCTCGCTATCTGACGGGCTTGCTCGCTGTCGTAGCCGTAGCCCATCACCATTAAAAGGGAGGCCAGATCCGCAATGCCGAGCCCCGTGGTGCGGAACATATAGGTTTTGCGGGCGATATCCGCGGTGGGGAACTGCCCCCAATATACGGAGGCTTCCAGCACAAGCTGAATAAGCCCTATCACATGGAGGTATTTATCCAATTCAAACTTTTTCGTTTGTTTATTATAGAAGCTGTATATATTTATCGAGGCCAAATTGCAGGAGGTGTCGTCCAAAAAGGCGTACTCACTGCAGGGGTTGGTGGCGTTGATGCGGTTGTGCTTTGCACCGTATTGACCGTCCTCCCCGGCGGGGCAGGTGTGCCATTCGTTGTAAAGGTCGTCGAATTGAAGGGCGGGGTCGGCGCAGGCCCAGGCGCTCTTTCCGATGAGATCCCATATACAGCCCACGGAAACCTTTTTATCCACCCTGCTGTCCACTCTGCCCTTTAATTTAATGGTCTCATCGGGGTTTTCTTTTAAGCCCATGACCTTTTTCATGAATTCCCCGTTCATTCTGACGGAGTTGTTGCCGTTTTGCCCGCTGACGGTGGAATAGGCTTCCCCGTCCATACCGGTGTCGTAGCCCATTTTGGCAAGGGCTCTGACTTTATCTTCCTCCTTGGCCTTCCATGAAATGAAATCCTCTATTTCCGGGTGATCCACATCGAGAATGACCATTTTAGCCGCGCGGCGGGTAGTTCCCCCGGATTTAATGGCTCCCGCATTGCGATCAAGCCCCTTGAGGAAGCTCATGACCCCGCTGGAAAATCCACCGCTGGAGAGGGCTTCGTTCACTCCCCTTATATCGGAATAGTTGGTACCCACTCCGCTGCCGCCCTTGAAAAGCTTCGTTTCGGTGACATACTGCTCGCTGATGGAATGCTCCCCTATCAAGGTATCCCTTATGGAAAGGATAAAGCAGGCGGAGGCTTGGGTGCGGGTGTAACGGTCTTTAGCCATAACCACCTGTCTTAAATCGGGGTCGTAATAATAAAGCTCGTCGTTATCGGCTTCAATATTGTAGTTGCGCTTTAATCCCGTATTGAACCACTGGGGAGAGTTGGGCGCCCACATTTGGGAAAGCAGGGCGAAAACAAGCTCGTCGTAGAATATGGCGTACTGCTCGTCGTTTTCTATAAGCCCTTCTTCCCTCAAGGCATCTGCCCAAAAGCCTACCATTCTGTCCGCCACCTGCTTCATGGAGTTCTCCCCTCCCGTGGGGGTGTTGCAACCCGCCTTGCGGAAATATTTGGAAGCGATTATATTACAGCAGTTCTTGGAATAATTTTCGGGAAATTCCAAATCCCGCATATCGACTATAACTTCCCCTGTGGAATAATTGGTGAGATAGGCATCGACTCTTTTGTATTCGAAAAGGTCGTAAACGCTCTTGCCCGGAGAATTCGCCAAGGCGGCCGTGAATTTGCGTTCAAAGAGCGCAGACACTGATTTTTTCATAAAATATCTTTTTACCCCCATATATAGTATATTTACCT
>JAAYHF010000213.1 GCA_012727485.1 Eubacteriaceae bacterium | reverse complement strand
TTCAGGAATATGTCTTAAACAACACCAACTACGCCAACGCCGGGCAGAAAGCCTCCGGAGAATTCGACTTCATGAATTTCCAAAACACCGTGAAGCCCTATCTTAAGGATTATCCCGAATACAAATCCACCCATGACCTGCCCTTCGAGGAATTCATCGCGGATTACCCCGTTCCCGATGAGCGGGCTTTGCCTTTCATGAAGGCGGCCTATGAGAAATACATAAGAATGGTTCCCTATCCCAAATCCGGATATTGAGCCTAAAAATTAGCAAGGGGAGTATATCTTCCCTTGCTAATTTTCAAAAAAGCAGAATTTCCGCGAAGAACAGTAAAAACCTATTGAAAAGATGAATCTTCAAGATTATAATTAAATTAATAGCGATACAGCCCTTATACAACAAAGAGGGGCTGATGAAATTGGAGGAATAAATGGATAAAGAAGCTTTACGCAAAGAAAGGGATCAGCTCAGCAAGGATGTACGCAGAGGTATCATTCCCAAGAGAGTTCCCGTCAGAGATGCCCTGAGCTTGGAGTTGTTGATTGAATACTCCGGCAAAGATTTACTCACCACCCAGTATAACTATACCTACGAGGACTGCGTGGAGATAATGGAGAAAGCCCAAGAAATAGTGAGGGGCGATAACTTCGGAGCGTCCTTCGCCAGAAACCCCGTGGCGGGAATGATGATTAAAAACCGTACCATGGTGATGAGCAAAGCGGGATTCATTCAGCATCCGGAAACCTGCATGATGGAAGCCGATGAATATGATGAACTCATAGCCGACCCGGAGACTTTCATCGGCGAAAAGATTGTTCCCCGCCAATCAAGAATGTATTCGGTCAGCCCCATGACCTTTGCCGTTTCTTATTTAAGAAACTATCTTGCGAATATGGATCAGAACGCCGCATTGATGAGGGCGAGCGCCTATGTTCAGGAAAAATACGGTTATCCCATGGGCGGCAGCAGAGGTTCAATGACGGGAGTTCCCTTTGACGAAATCGCAGACCAATACAGAGGTTTTAAAAACATCACCATCGACATGAAGCGCCAACCCCAGAAAGTTTTGGATGCCATGGAAGCTTTGATGCCCAAAAACATAGCCATGCAAAACCCCAGGGTGATTGACGAATTCACCACCAGCTCCATAATGACCCATATGGGCGTTTTCCTTAACACAAAGGACTTCGATAAATTCTATTGGCCGAATTTCGCCAAGCTTTGCCACATCGCAGGGGAGAGGGGAATGCATATGTATATCTTCTGCGAGGGCGATTGGATGAGATTCTTGGATCATCTCTATGATTTGCCCGCGGGTTGCCAATTCGCCTTCGAATACGGAGATCCCAAACCCATAAAGGATAAGCTGGGCAAAAAGCACATCGTCGGCGGCTTCTATCCCGTGACTCTGCTTCGCAACGGCACAAAGGAGCAATGCCTCGACAAGGCAAAGGAACTCATAGATATATTGGCGCCGGGCGGCAACTATATGTGGTCCTATGATAAATCGGCCATATCCTTGGCGGATATCAACATCGAAAACTACATAGCAGTTCAGGAATATGTCTTAAACAACACCAATTACGCCAACGCCGGACAGAAAGCCTCCGGAGAATTCGACTTCACGAATTTCCAAAACACCGTGAAGCCCTATCTGAAGGATTATCCCGTTTATAAATCCAAACATGACCTGCCCTTCGAAGAATTCATCGCGGATTACCCCGTTCCCGATGAGAGGGCGCTGCCCTACATGAAGGCGGCCTATGAGAAATATTTGAGAATGGCTCCGTATCCCGCAAACGGGCATTGATTGCCCGATAATGATTTTTGAGAGAATGCCGTATTTGCGGGAGGCCGCAAATACGGCATATTTATTCTGTGTTTATTATTAAAGAATGAATTATGCAAAAAATGTGATAATATGGAATATGAATCGAAATCATGGAAATATCGCTTTGATTGCCATGAAGGCTCAATGAAGAAGGCTTGAATTATGAAAAAAAATTTACCCGCTGATTTTCTCTGGGGTGCGGGAGTGAACGCTCCGCTTTCGGAGGGCGCATTTGACGAAAAGGGCAGGGGAAAAAGCACCGCCGATATGCTCACGGGAGGAAACAAGGTTTTTCCCCGTATGATTTCCCCCGAGGACGAGCCGGGCAGGCGCTATCCGGAGAGGATAGGCAGTGATTTTTACCATAGATATGACGAGGACATAGCCCTAATGTCCGTTTGCGGAGTTAAGGCTATGGGTATTTCCATATCCTGGAGCCGCCTTTACCCCACAGGGGAGGAAAAGGAGCCGCTTTGGGAGGGGCTGGAGTATTACCGCGGCATATTCAGACTGCTCAAAAAGAGGGGCATTGAGCCGATCGTCACTCTCTTTGCCGACGACACCCCCCTTAATTTGGCTCAAAAGCAGGACGGCTGGGCCGAAAGGACGACGGTGAAGCTTTTTTTGCGCTATGCCAAAAGAATGATGATAGAATTTAAATATTATGTCCGTTATTGGATAACTTTCGAACATATCAATAATCTTATGTGTTACACGGGAGCTTACAGAAGCGCAGGTATAATTCTCGAAAGCAAGGTTTTCACCGATAAGATGACGGAAAGCGAAGCTATCGGCGCCAAAAGAAGGGAAGCCCTCCATAATCAGCTGTTGGCAAATGCCCTTACCGTGGCGGAAGGACACAGGATAAATAGTCAAAATATCATCGGTTGCGGATTTGAAGCTGTCTGCCTTTACCCCGCAGGCACTTCCCCCCGGGATAACTTCAATTGCCTCGAATATATGAATTACGCCAATTTCTACTGCGCCGATGCGGTTTTAAGGGGTTGCTACGGTGCGGATATCGGCGGGATAGATGCCTACCCTTCCCGCATCGCCCTTGGGGAAGATGAAGAAACGCTGAAAAAAGCGACGGTGGATTTCATCGCCCTAAGGTATTTCAATTCTTCCATTCTTTCGGCAGACGCCGATCGGAAAAAG
>JAAYHF010000212.1 GCA_012727485.1 Eubacteriaceae bacterium | reverse complement strand
TGCGGCTGTAGGCTTTACTCTTTCGGCAGGTAACGCCCATGATGCGCCGCAGGGTGAACTCTTGCTTGACAGTATTACCCGTTTGCCGGAGCAGGTGTTTATGCTTATGGATAGAGCGTATGAAGGTAATACCATGAGAGCGAAGGTAGCACAGTGTGGATTTGAAGCGATAGTTCCACCAAAGAAAAACCGCAAAGAACCTTGGCCTTACGATAAAGAAAGGTATAAGCAACGCAATGAGATTGAGAGGTATTTCTTGCGTTTGAAGCGTTTTCGGAGGGTTTTTACACGGTATGATAAGTTGGATGTGGTGTATGCGGGGTTTATCTATTTTGCGATGGTGGTGGATGTGATTGTTAGAGTGAACAGGCTCTAGTCAAACACCACCCCTTTTAGGGGTGGTGTTTGACTCCAACTCGCCGCATATAAATAAATTCGGCAAAGCCGAATTTACAAAGTTCCCGCCACCGGCGGGAACTTTTATCCCCCACAATTTTATGCTAAAATAAAACCACACCAAACCACACCACACAAAACGGAGGCAAAATGTTTAAAATCCTGACACTCGGAGACATATTCGGCCACAGCGGCAGAAAGCTCATGGAAACGCAGGTTTCCTCAATAAAAGAACAACTCGGCGCGGACATGGTGATAGCCAACATCGAAAACGCTTCCGGGGGCAACGGCGTGACAGACGCCAACGCCCGGGAGCTGCTATCCCTCGGGTGCATAGATGTCTTCACCTCCGGCAACCATATCTTCAATCAAAAAGATGTGAATAACATACTCCAACAGTCCGACAGACTACTGCGCCCCGCAAACTACCCCGAACCCTGTCCCGGCCGGGGCTGGGAGTGCTACCGTATAAAAGGCAGGCGCATAGCCGTGGCGAACATAAGCGGCTGTGCCTTCATGGATAATCTTGACAATCCTTTTTTGACCTTCGACAAAATTTGGCAGGAAGCGCAGGAATTGTGCGATATTATGTGCGTAGACTTTCACGGGGAAGCGACCAGTGAAAAGATTGCGTTCGGATATTATGCAGACGGCAGAGCAAACGCCGTCTGGGGCACCCACACCCATGTGCAGACCGCCGATGAACGAATCCTGCCCGCCGGCAGCGGTTACATCACCGACATAGGAATGTGCGGGCCCTACGACGGGGTGATAGGAGTACAAAAGGAAATTATTATCAAAAACTTCCTCACGCAAAGAAAGACCCGCCATGAGCCGGCCAAGGGTGCAAGCCAGATAAACGGCGCCCTTTTCACCTTCGACGAAGAAGGAAAATGCCTGGAAATAACTCGTCTGCGCAGAATATACGATACGCCGTAAACCAATAACGGAGGAAAAGTAAATGGAAGTGTTGAAAGTATCGTCCACATCAAATCCCAATTCTGTGGCGGGAGCCCTCGCCGGGGTTATCCGCGACAACGACTGCGCCGAAGTCCAGGCGATAGGAGCCGGGGCGCTGAATCAGGCCGTCAAAGCAATTGCCATCGCTCGGGGGTATGTGGCGCCGGGAGGTTACGACCTCATCTGTATACCCGCCTTCACCGAGGTAACAATCAACGGCGCCGACAGAACCGGTATTAAACTGATAGTAAAAGCCCACTGAATTCTCCAACCCCCAAACATCACACCGCAAGGTGTGATGTTTTATGCCGCAAGGCATGATGTTTTATGCCGCAAGGCGTGAAGTTTTGTCCCTCCCCATATTCCGTAAGACAAACCTTATAATATGCAAACTCACCGCTAAATACTCGTCTCAGACCCGGTCAAAAAAAGACCTTCGGCATTTCGGATAAATGCTTTTTCATATTGCGACCGGGTCACAAAATGACTTGTGTCATAAAATGACTTTGTCATTTTACAAAAAGCAAGCGATAGCTTTATATTGTCTGACCCGGTCAAAAGATGACTTTCGTCATTACGGAAAATCAGCCTTTTCATGTTGTGACCCGGTCGCTTTGTGGGCGGATCAATTCACTAAAAAGCCTGCCCCCGGTATTCTCTTTAATAGGTTCGCTTTATCTTAAACTCGCTCACAAACCCGATATAAGTAGTTTAGAGGAAAATTAATTTCCCAAAGCGACCCGATCTTTCAAATAAAACCTTCATCGGTTTAACCAAAGCAGAATAAAAAGAACTTGCCAAATTGCCCCGGTCATAAAATGACCTTTGGTTATTTTGCAAAAAAGCAAGTAATAGCTTTATATTTTCTGACCTGGTCAAAAAATGACCTTCGTCATTTCGAAAAAACTGCCTTTTCATTGTGACCCGGTCACAACGGCAAAAACAGCTGACGATACAAAAGCCCGGATAATGATTGCGGGATAACTAGCTGGATTGCCCCGCCCCTCTAAGAAGAAGAAACCCCAAAGAGAGGAAACTACTTTTGGGGAGGTAAATGTTTAATCCTGACCCGGTCATAACGAAAAATTTAATTGTAACCCGATCATAGAAAATCAGTAAAATGACCCGGTCACTATGATAAATCTGCTCTATCTGCCCCCGG
>JAAYHF010000211.1 GCA_012727485.1 Eubacteriaceae bacterium | reverse complement strand
CACGCACAAATTTTTACCACTTTTTATCATAATACTCCAAGGAGTAATTATGCAGTTCTTCTCTTGCCCATTTGCCTCTTTCGGGGGTTTCTCTGGGGGCGAAAACGCTGGCTAAAACGCGGCCGTTCTTTCCGTATTTGTCAACGAAATCTCTTACGACCTTTCTGACCTCGTTTTCGGTCATTTCGGGCTTGTCGAGACCCCTTACGCCGAAGGTGAAGGACATCTGCTCGTTGTATTTCTCGAAAAGCTCATCGGGCGGATTCAGATTTTCCTGGGGCGACCACATATCTATACCCATTTCTATCATCATCGGCACATACTGAATGTTCTTTCCGCAGGAGTGAAGCTCGACGAATTTGCCCTCGCCCTTGATGTAATCCAACATTCTCTTTGTGGGCGGGAAAAGCATCTCTCTGAACATCGCATTGGAGAAGAAGCCGGATTTGTTGTTTCCCCAGTCGTCGTGATAAAGCACTCCGTCAACTCTGCCGTAGTTTGCGAAAACTCTCTTGCAGACATTGATCTTGTAATCGGCCATTCTCTCGAAGAATTCAAGGGTCAACTCCGGTTCTTCGATGAAGGCGGCAAGGGTCTCGTCAAAGGGTATCATCTCGTGAAGTCTTTCAAAGATGCCCTCAACGCACTGATACACATGGGCCCTTTCCGGATCCATGCGGGAAGCGATCTTTTCGCCGTCGTATGCCCAGTCTATCTTATCGAAATACTCGGTGTCGGGCCAGACAACTTCCTCTTTCCAATTCTCGATTGCGGAGAAGGTGCGGGTGCCGGGACGGGTGATCATTCCGCCGATGGACTCGACCATTACCCAATCCACTCCCCAATAATCGAAGCCGTCAACCTCGGGCACGGGATGTTCTTCTATAACATCCGGCCAAATGGTGTTGGTATCCATTCCCGAAATCGGCATCCACTTGGGCTTGTTGCCCGTGACTGCTCTTGCATAGTTTTCCGCTGTGGGTATGGGGCGATAACCTTCCAGCGGGGGTTTCGGCATTTGAAGCATAAAGGGGAATGTCCCCGGTTTCTGCTTCCATACGTATTCTTTTTCTGCCATGTTTTCCTCCCAATATGGTATTGATTTTTTGTTCTGTAACAATTATATCATTAAAGTTGACTGTTATTATAGCGGGGAGGGTAAAAAGGCGGGAGAAGGGGTAAATAATCGCTCGGCGGTTTTGGTCGCCTGCCTCGGACACTTTTTCAAAGCATCTCCCTTAAGGGAACACCTTACAATGCAGTTTGCCGCATGAAAGCAATCATATTCAAATTTAAGAATGGCATTTGAGAAGGATTACCGTTTATATCTTAAGCAAAAGGTAATCTTTCCAAAGTGACCCGGTCAAAAACGCAAGACGGAAAAACCCGTAATAAAGCCATTGTGCGAAACTATCAAGATATTCAGGTAAAAACGCTATCAGTTCTTTAATATCGCCCATTTGAGGGAAAAAGTCAAGCAAGTTCCTGTTACGGCGCTTCATTTGTTTTTTTCGATAAAGCTAAAAAAGGCAGACCATGATAAAGTTTTCTTTGATAAAGTTTTCTTTTTTCGATAAGGCAACCGATAGTTGCCATATAGTTGGTAGTCAAAAAGAAAGGATTTCGATATAATTCAAGCATAAGAGGAGGTGCCGATTATGGCTTTGGGAGGAAGAATTAGAAATTGCAGACAAAATGCGGGTATGTCACAGGAGTATCTCGCCGAGCTTTTAGGAGTCAGCCGTCAAGCGGTTACTAAATGGGAGGCTGACCGATCTGCCCCAAATACCGAAAACCTTTTTAAGTTGGCCGAGATCTTCGGCACAACCGTTGATATGCTTTTGGATTCCGATGAGTCCGCCAAACAATCTGCCGAACAGAACTATTTCCTATATAAGACGGAAGAAGAAAAGAAAAAAGCAGACAAAGGGCGTAAAACAAAAAAATACATCGGTATAGCGCTTGCGGTTGCTCTTATTTTCGGGTGTATCATAGGCAGTATTATTTATATCCGCAATCTGCCCGTTGACTATGATGCGGGAGCTTGCGGGGGCGGATATGCCGCATTTGTTTTTGACAAATACAGCGAGGAATTGACAAAAAAATATTATAACGGAATGACAGACGCTTCCGACATTTCTTCTGTCAAAGCCGTCAGCGGAACACAAAAAGCACAATGGGAGGATCAAACACTATTCCTGCAATTTGATATACAGTATAAACATTCTACGCAGGGTGTTGTAACGCAACGAGTTAGGTTTATCGGTCAAAGAACATGGTTTGATACTTACGATTGGAGCGGTGCGATTGTGGAGGGCGATCAAGAATAGGTTTTTAAACCATGGCATAAAGACTGTGGGGATCGGGCTTAAGCCGAAAAGCACAAAAGGGTGTTTTTGAAGATTATCCCGTCAAGGTAGGTGTACAAGCGATGTATCCGAAAAAGGTATATTCGGGAGGGGGAAATTAAGATGAGAAAATGTATCGGATGCGACGAGGAAATGAAAGAAGATTACGATAAAAAGTTGAAGGGGCGGCCTATAGGCCGAAGGTCACAGAGCAGGGCATTTTCAAGGACAATCTCGGCAAGGTAAGGTGTGCGTGTATCCCAAAAGCGGGTTGCAAAGCTTAAAATAGGGCAGATTGCGCCCGTATCTTGGGGAAAATTGCATAGCAAAAGAAGCTTTGCCCAAGGAAGTAACTCTTTGAAAGGCATACACAACACCTTTTTTGATGTTATAATTAAAGCGCAATTTTTCGTAAGCAATATATCGTAAGATTTTACCGAAAAATTTTACCGTAAAAATCGGGAAACGGAGAGAAAATGAAACGCAAACTTTTCAGCCCGGCGGCGATGCTCGTTTCGGGGTTGGTATTGGGGGCGGTGAGCCGCTTGATGGACATATACACCCAAAACTTGGGGAATATCTTTTCGCAAATGGCAATATGGATACTTTTGGGCACTTTGATTTCCATATATTCCCCCTCGAAGGGCAGGGCGATGTTAAATGTGCTTTTATTTTGTCTCGGTATGATTTTCACCTATTACGCCGCCGCCATGCTCACCGAAGGGGTATACGGCAGGCAATTCATCATCGGTTGGACTGTTTTTGCCCTTTTCAGCCCCGTTTTCGCCTATTTCGCACGCCTCGCCAAGAATGAGGGGCTTTTCCCGAAAATAATAGGCGGCGGCATCGTTCTTTTTTCGGTTCTTTCAAGTATTTTGCTTTTTGACAGGTTGAGGGTATATGATTTTATCATCGACGGGGCGTTGGTTTATTTTCTTTTTGTGAAGAAGGTAGAAAGAGTAAGGGATTGACGGCTTTTGCTTTGGCTTTATTCTTTCCGTTACTCCGCCGCATTATTCATCGAAGGGGACGGGCGGTTGTCGGCGGGCGGAGGGGTTTTCTTTAAACCTTGTTTTTTGCTTCTCCCGAAAGAAGGATCGCCCGAAAGAAAGGGGTTGTTTTTTTTGGGGGGAAAGGGCATATAAAGATTCAATAGATATTTCCTGCTTTCCGAAAAACTTACCTTCGGTATTCTTTTTCTGCGAATGGGTTTTTTGAATGATATATTTGTATCGCTCTCCTTTCGAAAGAGGGAGAAAGAAACTTTTAGGACTGCGCTTTTTGACGGCTAGGAAAATACGGTCTTTTATTTGCGGAGCGCTTGGTTTTTCTTCTGTAAAAAAGGCCGAAAGGGGACGGAAAGATTTATAATGCTACTGCGGAGGTGAGATATGAAGGCTGTTATGACGGAGGAACTTTCCAAAACCTATCCCGGGGGCAATCGGGCGGTGGAAAGCCTGAACTTGAGCATAGAGAAGGGGGAGGTTTTCGGTTTTCTCGGGCCGAACGGCGCGGGAAAGACCACGACGATAAAGCTTCTTTGCGGTATTCTTACCCCCACAAGCGGTAAATGCGGTGTTTTCGGCATTGACCCCGCCCTGAACCCGGAAAAGCTCCACGCCATAACCGGGATCATCACCGAAAACGCCCGTATGTACGACCATTTATCGGGAATGGATAATCTGCTCTTTTACGGCGCCCTTTTCGGGCTTGGGGAGAGCGAATGTAAAAAGAAGGCCCTTTCCCTTTTGGAAAGGCTCAATTTGACAGATTCCCGTCAAGACAAACTTTCCTCCTATTCGACGGGTATGCGGCAGAGGCTTTCCCTCGCAAGGGCCATGATACACGACCCCGAAATACTTTTCTTGGACGAGCCGACCTCCGGACTCGACCCCGAAAGCTCCCAGAATGTCAATTCGATGATAACCGAGCTTGCCGCAAAGGGTACGACGGTGTTTTTATGCACCCACCAACTGAGATACGCCCGGGAAATATGCACCTCATACGGGTTGATGAATCGGGGCGCTTTATTGGCGGCGGGTAGCTTTGAGGAGTTAAGCGGCATGGTTTCCCCGGGGATAAAGGTGAGGATAGAAACCGACCTTGCGCCCGAGGACATAATATCCGTGAGCAATACGACCTTGAACACAAAACTTAGGGGCGACAAACCCGAAGATTTTAAGCCCGAATGTTTTCAATCCAACGGTTTAAAACCTTTGGGTTTTAAACCGTTGGTTTCCGATTCTCAAAGTTCCGTGGGGCTCTCTTATGAGATCACCCTCAATTCAAAGGAAGAAATCCCGCTTATCGTAAGGGGGATAGTGGAAGCGGGCGGCGAAATATACCATGTTTCGGCGCAAAGCGTTTCGCTGGAGGAGATTTACTTTTCACTCATGGAAAAAAATCAGTTGAAAGCCGAGGCCAAGGAAAATGAATAGAAAACAGCTTGCCCTGATAAAAAAGGACATAAAGGCCATAACATCGAATAAGCAGATATTCTCGGTTATGTTTATCATGCCGTTGGCGCTCACCATTGTTTTGCCCTCGATATTGGTCATCGTCACGATGATGGTTCCGGAGGCTTCCTCGGATTATCGGGAGTTGTTGGATCTGCTCCCCGTCGCTTCCCAAGGCGGCGACGAACGAAAGCTCGTATTGGAGCTAATGCTCAATAAAATCATACCCGGCTTTTTCCTGATGATTCCCATTATGGCTTCCTCCGTAATGGCGGCAAGCTCCTTTGTGGGCGAAAAGGAAAAACACACCTTGGAAACCCTGCTTTACTCCCCCCTCACCCTTGATGAAATCTTTCGGGCAAAGATATTGGCGAGTTTTTCGGTGGGCATGATCGTATCCTTCGCTTCGTTTTTCGCCATGCTCACAGTGCTTGAAGCGGAGATCTTTCTTTTGGCGGGATATTTTGCCTCCTTTGACATCGCTTGGCTTGTTGTGATGTTGCTTCTTTCCCCCGCCCTTTGCCTTATTGCGATAGCGATAACGGTGCGCGGCTCGGCCAAGGCCCAAACCATCGAGGAAGCCCAACAGCTTGCGGTTTTCCTCGTTTTCCCGATAATCGCCCTTGTGATAGGGCAGTTTGCGGGGGTGATTATGATAAACGCAGGGCTTCTTTCACTGCTCGGGGTCGGTTTGGCTGTTTTTGCGGCGGTTTTTATGAAGGGGGTTGCGAGGAAGTTTACCTATGAGAGGGTTTTGAGGTAGGGGGGAAGCCTGCTTAAGGATATACCGCACAAAAGTAGCCATGAATACTTTACTTTATATTTAAGGGATTAATGGTTATCTATCTTGAATGTTATAATTACCTTTGAATAGGGTTGCTTTTTGGGGCAGAGAGTTTATTACCCCCCTTATGGTTTAAGTCATGTCGGCTATTGAATTAATTCGAATTGGGCGGCGTTGTCTTTACTTTAAATAGGTTAGCTTCCATAATGGCCCGGGTTTTTTACGCTAAGCGTCTTAATACATATTCCCCCGAAATTTCACGCAACTTTTGGGGTTGGGCTGGTTGTTTGTGTATACCATAGTTCGGCGTTGTTATAAGTCAACCGCACGATTTAAGCCGTAATAAAGTGACCGCCCTTTTTGCTCCAAACGATAAAAGGGAGCGCTCTCACCATTTCACGCTTGAGCCGGGAGGGTTGTTCCCGTGGGGTAAACCCTTACAAGGAAATAAATATCATTTCTATGCGGGAAAATGCTTTTGCATAATTCCATAATTATGCGGCGTTGCTTTAAGACTTTACCGCACAATAGTGTCGGGAGGTTGCCTTTGCGTATAATTAAGGGAATAGTGCGGCGTTTTAACTCCATTCCTTTACATAAAGCCCCCCCAAAATCCCCCAAGTCTATAAACAATGAAGCCGCTGTGATATACTGATAAAAATATCCCGACAAACGGAGGTTAAGATGATAAAAAAGGATTTTCACGGCAGTCGGTTATCCCTTTTGGGCTTCGGCGCCATGAGGCTTCCCCAAAAGGACGGTCAAATAGATGAAAAGCAGGTCTTTGAAATGACGGAGTACGCCATGGCAAACGGCGTTAATTACTTCGACACCGCCTACCCTTACCACAACGGCAACTCCGAGAGGGTCATGGGCAGGGCGCTGAAGCGTTATCCGAGGGAAAGTTTCTACCTTGCCACGAAATACCCGGGCCATCAGATAAGCTCGAAATATGACCCCGCAAAGGTCTTCGAGGAACAGCTTGAAAAATGCGGGGTGGAATACTTCGATTTTTACCTTCTGCACAATGTTTACGAGCGCTCCGTCGATGTCTACAAATCCCCCCGCTGGGGTATTCTCGATTATTTCAGGGAGCAAAAAAGGCAGGGGAGAATAAGGCACTTGGGCTTTTCCACCCACGGCGGGCTGAATATAATGGAGGATTTCCTCGATTACTGCAACGGTGACATGGAATTTTGCCAAATACAGCTTAACTATCTGGATTGGACCCTTCAGGGGGCAAAGGAAAAGTACGAGATGCTCAAAGGCCGCGGTATCCCCGTATGGGTGATGGAGCCCTTAAGGGGCGGCAGGCTTGCCGATCTCAACGATGAGGAACACTCCAAACTAAGGGGCGTTAATCCCGAAAAAACCGCCGTTCAATGGGCCTTTGAATTTCTAATGGGGCTTGATAATGTGGGAATGATACTTAGCGGAATGTCGGAAATGGGGCAAATGCAACAGAATACCGAGATTTTCAAGAACGGCTCACCCTTGAGCGCAAATGAGCTTGAAGCTTTGCTCGAACTTGCCGAGGGCATGAAAAAGGGCGTACCCTGCACACAGTGTCGTTACTGCACAGACGGCTGTCCTGTTCAGCTCGATATACCGATGTTGCTTTCGATATATAATGAAATGTGTTTTTCCCCTTCCACCAACGCTTCCATGCGAATAGAAGCCCTGAGCGAGGAAAAGCGGCCCTCCGCCTGCATCGAATGCGGTCAGTGCGCCGGAATATGTCCGCAGAGCATTGAAATTCCCGAGGTTTTAAAAAATCTCACGGAACAATGCGCGCAAATGACGAGTTGGGAGGAGATAAGCCGGCAAAGGGAGATGGCGCAAAAATAGGGTGAAGGGTGAATAAGGCGAGAAGGCGGGGAAAGTTGCGGCCTTTAACTATCTGAGCAGACCACGAGGTGAACCAAGTCACTTTGATAAAAGAGGGCATATATCGCTTGCGGGGGTTTTTCCAAAATGACGAAGGTCATTTTTTGACCGGATCAGAAAACGAAAAAGCAACTCTGCTAAATGCCGCCTAAAATCCATGTATGAAAACTTTTTGCATTTTGACCCGGTCACAAGGTGAAATAAGTAACTTTGATAAAAACCTATAATATGTGAGTTCAATATATACTGCCTTACATGGTCGCATTTAAAGCACCTTTATAGACACTGACCCTCTCGCAACAAGAAGTTACTTTAAAGCAAAAATTCGGCTTGCCGAATTTTCAAAGTTCCCGCCACCGGCGGGAACTTTTGACACCGGCGGGAACTTTTGACTTGGGCGGAGCTTTCTTGTCGGGCTTGTCGCAGAAGGTTTTGTTATTGTGACCCGGTCACTTTAACAAAATGTTCATTATTACGAAAACCCATGGAAATCATACTTTTGTGTTTTTTTGTCGTATAAATGCTGGTTTATTTTCTGACCCGGTCACAATGTAAAAATCTCTTTATGCGAACTCTGTAAAGTTCTGGATTTAAGCGAAGTGACCCGGTCAGAATACTTTTCATGTTTTGACCCGGTCAAAACGAAAAACCACGACCCAACCCGATGATGAAGCAAACATACCCTTAAATCACATCATAACCCGATGAGGATTCCACTTAACAAAGTGACCCGGTCATAATTATAAAAACTTGCTTTTTATGTTGTGACTCGGTCACTTTTAATCGGGAATAACGAAAAAATTTCATTCTTAAGATTCTGACCCGGTCACAATGTGAAAAATCTCTTTATGCGAACTCTGTAAAGTTTTGGATTTAAGCGAAGTGACTCGGTCAGAATACTTTTCATGTTTTGACCCGGTCAAAACGAAATACCACGCCCCACCCCGATGATAAATGCAAACATACCCTTAAATCACATCATAACCCGATGAGGATTCCACTTAACAAAGTGACCCGGTCACAATTATAAAAACATACTTTTTATGTTGTGACTCGGTCACTTTTAATTGGGCTATAACGAAGAAAATTCACTCTTAAGATTCTGACCCGGTCACAATGTAAAAAATACTCTTTATTTGAATATGAAAGGTTTTGGGTTTAAGCGAAGTGACCCGGTCAGAAAAATTTCATTTTTTGACCCGGTCATAATGAAAACCACGACCCAACCTATGACGATAAAAAGCAAACTTACTTACAATACGCATCAAAACCCGATGCAGTTTCCCTTAACAAGGTGACCCGGTCACAATTATAAAAACTTACTTATGTTGTGACTCGGTCTCTTTTAATCGAGCTATAACGAAGAAATTTTATTCTTAAGATTCTGACCCGGTCACAATGCAAAATCCTAAGCGTGCAAGAACTTCCCCGTAAAATTTCCTCTATAACTCTTTCTTTTTGTCCCTGTCATAAACCTCCCCATATTATGACCGCATAAAGCCGACCCCTGCCCGAACAAACCGGGTAAAACATCGCCCGTTCGCCCGACCGATTATCCCTCTCACGACCACCTGCCCCTCCCCGCTTTCCCCAAATCTTTCCCGTCCTTTTCTCCAAACCTTTACGGTAAGCCCGTCGCATATAATATAATGAAAAAAAACAAAGGAGCGAAAAATGCTGAAAGACGAACTCATCAACGATTTCAACGCGCTGAAAATAGAGGGCATGGGAACCGTCACGGATTTGAACATATTAAGCGGGGCATATATAAACTTAAGTTATCCTCTGCCCTCCGGGGAGAGTGTGAAGCTTTGGGACGACAACAAGACTTACTTCGGCAACCAGATGCATAAGGAAAACAGCGAAAGATGCTATGGGCTTGTGGCGGACGAGAATTTTATGCTCGTTTGCGAATACGGGGATGACGGGGTTGAGCCGGAGATAGTGATTTTTAAGAGGAGAGGTTAAATAAACTTTTCCGATTTGTCGCTTTGATAAAGGTGACTTGTGTATCCGGATCGGTCGCTTTCAAAAACACTTCGTTGAGGGACTATTAACGAGTTTACCGGGTCAGAATCCTAAAGTCAGCTTTTTTCGTTGTGACCCGGTCAAAAAGAGAAATTTGTCTTTTTACGAAAATTCCCCTATACGAACCCTTCCGATTATCATTTTAAATCAATTTACATAATCATCGTGACCCGGTCAAAACATAAAAAGTATTCTTTTAAACATGGTGACCGGGTTACTTTACAAAAAGAAACTCCCTTCCTTTGTTGTTTAAAAGCAAGCTTACCATTGTGACCGGGTCACTTTTAGTATTTTTTCCAAAACGACCGAAGGTCGTTTTATGACCGGAGGTCATTTTCTGACCGGGTCAGAAATTATAAGGCTATCACTTGATTTTTCCAAAACGACCGAAGGTCGTTTTACGACCGAAGGTCGTTTTACGACCAAAGGCCGTTTTATGACCGGGTCAGAATCTTAAGAGCGAATAAGAGCGAGGTTTCTTCGTTGTGACCCGGTCAAAACATAAAAAGCAGTTTTTTCCGAAATGACGAAGGTTATTTTTTGACCGGGTCAGAAAATAAAAGGCTATCACTCTATTATCAAACGAATTGGCAGGGGTTGTTAACAGATCAAAACAAAAAAGATGCTATCGCTTTAGACAAATCATTTCCCCTTCTTAAATGCGGGATACCCACCCATTTTTTCGCAATCATTTTTTCGGTGTTGGTTTTGTGTTGTCGGTTTTGTTTGTTTGTCATTGTGACCGGGTCAGAAAATAAAAGGCAATCACTTGCGACCAAAGGTCATTTTGTGACCGAGTCATTTTTAGACTAAGGCTTTTTTTGACCGGGTCAGAATCCAAAAGTCAGCTTTTTTCGCCGTGACCCGGTCACTTCGTAAAAATTCCCCCGGAATAAAATCCTTTATATTAACCCTTCCGATACAACTTAAAAGTAAGTTTACTTTTATCCTTTAAACCGGGTCATCATATGAAAAGGTAGTTTCATTCCGGCTTGGTCGATAAATAAAAAATTCTTCAATGCAAAGGGAAAATCAAGCAAAACCCGCAACCCAAAACCCGCCCAAGCGGAAAATAACACCTCTTATAAAACCAAGCCCAACATAAGCGCAATGCAAGAATATAACGCACCTCCGCATTCGCACGGCAACCAGATACCGCAAAACCAGCCCCCCTAAGTCCGCCAAACCACCCAAGCATAAAACCCATATACCGCTAAAAAGAAACATAAAGCCCGCCAAAACAAAGCAGAACCAAAAAAGCGAAGATAACCTCCGCGATAACACAAAATGCACTCATAACCCGCCCAAGCGAAAAATAACGCCTCTTATAAAACCAAGCCCAACATAAGCCGCAATGCGAGAATATAACGCACCTCCGCATTTACACGGCAACCAAATACCGTAAAAGCCTCCCCCCTAAGTCCGCCAAACCACCCAAACATAAAACCCATATACCGCAAAAAGAAACATAAAGCCCGCCAAAACAAAGCAAAACCAAAAAAGCGAAGATAACCTCCGCGATAACACAAAATGCACTCAAAACCCGCCCAAGCGAAAAATAACGCCTCTTATAAAACCAAACCTAACAATAAGCGCAATGCGAGGAAATAACGCACCTCGCATTTACACGGCAACCATATACCAAAAAAGCAACTCAAAACCCACCCAAGCAGGGAAATAACGCCAACGGCGTTATTTCCGGAGCAACGGAATAACGCAAAGCGTTATTCCGCTTGCTTTTGTGCCGTTAAAACCGCCCTAGCCAACTGATCCGCACAACTCGTCTTTTTCACCCCGCAGGTATTCCCCTTGAGCTTTTCCGCAATCATAGCGGGGGTGAAACCCTCCAAAAGAACGGCGAGGGCCTTCAGGTTGCCGTTACAACCTCCGATAAATTCTATGTTGCGAACCTTTCCTTCCTCCAAATCGAAATATATCTCCTTGGAGCAAACTCCCGATGTTGTGTATTTAAATCTCATATTTCCTCCGTTATACCGTTGTCATTTAAAACGAGTACCGCCTTTTTCGGCTTTCTGAGTCGGTAAGCCCCGTATAATGCGATTATAATCATTCCCCCCGCCCCGGCAAAGAACGCATAGGCGCTCTTTCCCATGAAACGAAGGGCTATCTTCAAGGCGGCGAAAAGCATATTCCCCGCCGTTATTCCCAAAATGGTGCGTACTGCGGCCTTTTTTGTGACCTTAAGCGCCTTTACCCCGTTTTCGGGTATCGACAATATTATCTTTTTATAAACCCAAAGAAGCAGGCAACTTCCCGAGGTACATCGGATTATCTCCGAGAGGGCATAGGCCTTCGGGGAAAGGGCGGCACATAGCTCTCCGATGAGATTCACCCCGAGGGCGGCGAGGAACATAAGCCCCGTGTTTTTCAGGGTGAAAAGCTGTTTAAAGCTTTTTTCGGGGTAAAGCAGACGGAAGAAAACGGCCATAAGGGCGGCTATCAAAATAAAGCTCAAAGCCAAATCCCCCAAAAATCCCAATATTCCACCCAAACTGCCCCCCATGAGAGCGCCGAAGGTCTTGATGGCCCTTACCAGCCCCGCCTTCAGGGCGATGAGTACCATTATCACCCCGGAAAAGACGCTGCCCGCCCCCGCCTTGAGCAGAAGTTCCCTTCTTCGGGCGGCCGCCCGGGATTTCCTGTCGGAAAAAACGAGCATATCCCCCCGGGTTTGGAGGGCTTGCGGGGATAGTTCCTCGGGGCGCGCTTGGGGCTGTGGGCTCGGCAGGGCCTTCGCTTGGAAGGAGGACAGTCCGAAAAACATGGCTATCCCCAAAGAAATGGCCGAAAAATAGGCGGCAAAGCTTCCTTTTTGTTTTTCCATCTTTCCTCCCGTAACCAAAACGATGGTTATTTAAAAACCCTTAAGTCATGTTTTCATACCCCGAAGACCATACAAAGCGATAATCGGGATTTTTCGGTTTTTGATCGACCGAGGACTCCGAAAGTTCCGAGATTTCCGAAGTTTTCGAGATTCCCGAAGGTTTCGTGGTTTCCGAAAGTTCCGTGGATTCCGTAAGTTCCACAGATTCCGAAAATTTTAAAGCCCCCGAAGGATCCGAGACTCTACGAAAGTTCTTGGCCTTGATCGGGCAAACCGATTGCGCTTATCCCTTTACTATGGCTTAATGCGTAGGTTTGCCCGTTTTTGTTTTGACATTCCTTATCAGCCGAAGGGCTTCCCCCCACTCGCATCGGTGCGCTTATCTTTACCTTTGAGGTTTTCTGTTTTACCCACCCGCCGCCTTTGGGCTTTCGTCTTTTTCGGCCGGTTATGCTTCGGGTTGCCGCCCCGGGTTCGTTTGTCTTTACCTGTCGGCTCATGTCCGTGTTCGGGCTAAAATTCTCCCGATTTTATTGCCGGGGAAATATTTATCGGCAACGGCTCACGAAGGGTATTGTTTACAACCGACACGATTAACCCAAAGGGCAAAATGCACTCCCCGATCCCTTAAGGCGTTTACCGCATGGAAGCAACCAATCAAGAACAGTATTTAAGAATGATTGCCGTTTATAACTTAAGCAAAAGATAGGATTTCTTTCTGTTAAATACTTTTGCGGTTTACTTTTGCAAGGTATGTCCTTTACCGTTTGCGGAGCGACTAACGGCGAGCGAGGACGAACCCCCCCGCCCCTGCGAGATAAGGCCGACACGGGCAATTCCGATTGCTTTTCGCATTTTCTCCGCCCCTGCTCATCTTAACCCTGCCCGTCCCGTTTTCTTTTTGCCGCTTTCCCCTTATCCTTCCGCCCGTCCTTTTGCTGTAATGCTCAATCCTTTAAAACACAAGCAAAAGGTAGGATTTCTTTCCATGAAATACTTCTGCGGTTTACTTATGCTCGGTATGTCCTTTACCGTTTGCGAAGCGACTAACGGCAAGCGAGGACAAACCCCCGCCCCTGCGAGATAAGGCCGACACGGGTAAACTTCCGGGTTATTGCGTTTCGCATTTTCTCCGCCTCTGCTCGTCTTAACCCTGCCCGTCCCGTGTTCTTTTACCGCTTTCCCTTATCCTTTTACCCGTCCTTTAGTTGTAATGCCTAAATAATATTTATATGCTTCACACGAAAAGCGGCCCAACTCATTCTATCCCCGGCATTTGCGCTTAAAAAGCACACGCCGGGGGGAATATTTACGGTTTTACTGCTCGGTCACATAAATCCTTTTTATAATCTGCGCCGTTTTGGGCTTGTCTTGGCTGTCGGTGGGGCAGGAAGCTATTTTATCCACAATATCCATTCCCTCCGTGACCTGTCCGAAGGCGGCATATTGCCCGTCCAAAAATTCGCTGTCCCTATGGACGATGAAAAACTGGCTGGAGGCGGTGTTGAATCCCGAAGCCCTTGCCATGGATATTACTCCCCTTTTGTGGGAAATTTCGTTGTTCCAACCGTTGGCGGAGAATTCTCCGACGATGTTCTTTCCGCTTCCCCCGGTGCCGTTGCCCTTGGGACAGCCCCCCTGTATCATGAAGCCTTCTATGACCCTGTGGAAGGTGAGGTTGTCGTAAAAACCCTCCCCCGCAAGCTTTTCAAAGTTCTCCGAGGTTATCGGAGCGTTTTTGCCGTCCGTCTTTATTTTGATGTCGCCGTACTCGGTTTCAATAACTATCATGTCTTTTTCTCTCCCGTCGATTTTATGGTAATATAAGCAACATATATGATTATATATATTTCTTGGTGCGGTGCGAATAAAATAATTAAAGATTAATGGATACTGCCCTTAATTCCCGCCATTTTATCTCAAGACGCATGGGGTTTGCTTTTTTAGCTTTTCCAAGGGTGAATAAAGGGTAATTCGTAGGAGCGAATGGCATAAAAGTATAAATAAATACAAAACCGTAAGCAATATTAAATCATACCCGCCGAAGCCGACGGGGAAATGGCCTTTTATAAGTTGTTTGAAAGAATAAAAAAGCTCAAAATTGCACCAAACGGCGCAACACCGAACGGTGAAACATCGAACGGCGCAACACCGTTCGGTGTAGACCGTTCGCGTAGGCCGTTCAATGTAGTCCGACACCCCCCATAATGCACAATAAAACAGCCGCAAAAAAGCGCCACTCCATTAAATAAAAAGCAAAGATAAGTTGGCAGAAAGGAACATTCAAAAAACCCCTGCTTAAACCAAAAAAACGACAAAACAAAAATTCTCCTTTGACAAAGCCTAATCCCAAAAATTCGCCTTTGGTAAAATATAAAAATTCGGCTCTGCAAAAATTCGCCTACGGCGAATTTTGAAAGTTCCCGCCCCCAGCGGGAACTTTTGCCCTGCTACATACAGACAAAACCAGCTCCCCGTAAAAATTCGCCGAAAGAGAGCCTAAATCCCAAAAATTCGCCTTTGACAAAGCCTTAATCCAAAAAATTCGCACTCCGCAAAAATTCGCCTCCGACAGAATTCAAAAATTCGCCTTCGGCGAATTTTGAAAGTTCCCGTCAAAGACGGGAACTTTTACGCCAATCCGACGGGAACAAAAGTTCCCGCCAAGGGCGGGAACTTTTGTTATCTATACCTCCAAGCCGCCTCATCAAAATAACTCTTTATCTCCTCCCGAACCGCATCGGGTTTGACCACTTGACCTGTCAGGGCGTTGTTTACGGCCCAGCTTTTAAGCTGACCGAAGGTTGTTTTCACAATTATCATCACATCTTCCCCCTGCCTTCCCAACACCCGACATTTCCCCGGGTTATTTGAGGTGAACTGCTCGGAAAACTCGGCGGCGATGCGGATAAGATAATTACCCTCCCTGCCCTCGGGAATGGCTTGAGCCGCCTTTTTCGGCGGGGGGGTCTGCTTTTGGGGCTTTGCGGGGGCAGTGTCCTCCTCGCTTTCGTGAAGGAATATTTCCTCCTCCT
>JAAYHF010000210.1 GCA_012727485.1 Eubacteriaceae bacterium | reverse complement strand
TCAGGGGAGTTGCGATAAATTTTTTGAGCGCTCTGGGTTATCTGGCGGCGATCGCCTACGAAACGGATTTCGGTTGGTTTATGCCCTTGGCCCTGCCCATAACCGTTTTGGCGGGAATAATGGGTATTGTCACCGTTTATATCTTCAAACATAAGGAAACCTTGGTGGCCTGCGCCTTGACAGTGATCGCCGCAGGGGTTATAACCGTGGGCATCGAGATATTCATCGATCTTTTCACGGGAGGGGCAATATCCCTTTTCTGGTCGCTGATAGTAGTCACCTCCACCACCTTCTTGGGCTCGGCTTTCCTTTTTATCAACAGGAAGAAGAAATTGAAGGACGAGATTGAAAAGAGGTTGTTTATATAAGTTAGTATTTACTGTTGCCTTAAGCATAGCGATATGATTGGCAATGTATAGGGAAAGGCAGGCCCGAAAGGGTCATGCCTTTTTCTTTTCCCCATGTTAATCGGCAAGGGGGATTGACTAAACAGCCGACGAGGTATTTTTTTTATTTCCGCCGGTACGCAATTTTCCATAATTGCCGAATTGGCAAAATGAAGTTAAAGGAAAGATTACGGCAGATTACATAAGTTATAACGCTTAATCCTTCAAATGGAACAACACAATCGACGGCATCATTGATAAACTTCCCGACAAGCAATCCCCCGCCCCAGGGCGAATGAGTTAATACTCCGGGAGGGTGTTTGCCGCACGGAAAAAACTCCGCAAACGCAAGGGCAAAAACGCAAAACTGTTTACCCTTGTGTTTCTGCCCTTGTTGCTTCGTAATAGCGAAATCGTAATAGCGATTTCGCTATTGCGATTTCGCTATTACGATTATTCCCCTGCTTGTATATTGCTTTTACAATTTCACTACAGTGCTTATCACTCAAAAACGATAAGCCGGCTTCTTGTTTATATCTCTTTTAAGCGTTTTTACGGTCTTTTCGGCTTAACTATCATGCCGCACTTTTTAAACAAGCGGCATTGCCTACACCTGATACTCAATCAAAGGCTTAAGCTTGTAATCTATCACAAATCTCCCCGAGGGGAATTTTTCGTTGAATTTGTCCTTTAACCTGTTTAACACCACCTGCCCTGTGGTTAAATTGACCGTGGGCAAAAGCAGGGCGAATTGGGAGGGGCTGTAACGGGTTATCACATCGCCCTTTCTCAGGTTGTCCTTCATCATATCGCAAAATTCATTCATGGATTTATCGAGAATGGTGAAATCCTCCCCCTGTGTGCGGTTCACATCGCCCATGGTGATGACCGCAAGAAAAATTGTTATATCCAATCTGCGTAAATTCCTCATATATACCTTGTATATATCCCTGAAAATGGCGTATTCGCAGATAAAAGCCCCTTCGCTCTCGTCGGTTTGCGCCAGCTCGCGGGAAATGTTATCAATATCCTGCTCGGAATTCCTATCCACCCGAATGAGATTTTTATAGAAATCCAACATTTCTTCCGAGGGACTCACCCCAAGATAGGAGTAATGCAGACCTGTGGCGTATTCGTAGCGGGTATAGGCTTCCTGACTTTTCCCCGTTTTGATCAGGGCATTCATCAGCATCAGGTTAAGCTCCGATTCAAAGGGGTCTATCTCAAGGGCCTTGCGGCATATTCGGTTTATCTCGTTGAAGCGCCTTTCTTCCTCCAGAAACTTTGTGTATTTCTTCATGGTTTCTATGTAAAGATCGTGATAATATACGCTTTTCGGCACAACCCAGGAATTCGAGAGGGTGTTTGAAAGCAAATCTCCCCCGTAAAGCTCAAAGGCTTTGATGAAATCCTCCTCGCATCCCCTTAAACTTGTGCAATGCTCCACCTTTTTGCAAACTTCCTCAAATTCGAAAACATCGACTGAGGTATCGTAAGCCGGATTCCAGCGATAAAAACCCGCCCCCGTCACCACAGCGCCCTTCAGCCCCGCCCGGGTCAAATCCGCCCTGAAGCGGCTGATGCGGGTACGCAGGGTTCCCTCCGGGTTGTCACAGTCGTCGCCTATCCAAAGGTCGTCGAAAAGGTCGCTGGTGATGATGTGCCTGTCTTTATTCAGAAGGAAATATTCGAGCAGATCCAAATTTTTTCTTGAATTGCTCAATTTCTCGACGATGTTTACCCCGTCCACAAGGACTTTGAAGTCCCCGAACATGAATACCTTTATTTCCATTTCTTTCCTCTTTATATATCGCACTCTGCAAATGTTACACTGTTACATTCATATTTTATCATACGAAATACCCAAAAAGAATATATTATATTAAAATCACCTATAAAAATTCAATAAAGGGCGATACACGCTTTCATATAGCGAATATATGTGATAAAATCTTGTATAGGATTATCAATCTGAAAAGATACAACCCAATAAAATTGAGGCGAAAAATGAGACGGAGCAAGCTTAAAAAAATTCTTTCCTTCATCATGGCTCTTATGTGCCTGTTTTTTGTCTTTTCCTGCAACCCCGACAGCAACGGCGAGAATGAAATTTCTTTGGGGGACGACCCCTCCGAAGTCACCCCCCAAAGAAGCTCTCTGCCCGTTATTCTGCAAACCACTCCCTCGGGGGTTAAGGTTTATAAAAACGATTACGCCGAAATCGACTATTCGGAAATAAGCAAGGGTTTTATCAATGTGAAATACATAGAAAACGCTTCAAAGGCGAAGCTTCAGATAACCTCCGGCTCGGTGACATATACCTACTCCCTCACCCCAAAAGGCGAATATGCGGCCTTTCCCCTTTCTGCGGGGAGCGCCTCTTATTCATTGGGAGTATTCAAGAACATAAGCGGAGATAAATATGCTCAGGTGGCAAAGTTGAAGGTGAGCTGTAAGCTTGAGGATGTTAATTCCCCATTTTTGTATCCGAATGTATATGTTGATTACTCCGAGAGCGAAAACTTGGCAAAGCTGAGCGAAAAGTTGGCGAAAAAGTGCGTGAGCGATGTGGAGGTCGTGGAGGAAGTTTACGACCATGTGGTTAAAAAAATGCGCTATGACAGCCTTTTAGCCGAAAATCCGCCCGCCAACTATATCCCGGATATCGAAAGGATATTAGATGAATATTCGGGAATATGTTTCGATTACGCTTCGCTGATGACCGCGCTGTTGCGAAGTCAGTCGATCCCCGCAAAGCTTATCATCGGCTACCGCCAAACGGAATACCACGCTTGGATCAGCGTTTATCTGAAAGAAACGGGCTGGGTGGACGGAATGATATACTTCGACGGACAAAGCTGGGTGTTGATGGACCCGACTTTGGCGGACAGTTTTTCGGGATCAAACAAGGAACTGTCGGAATTCCTGAAAAACTCCGAAAACTACAACGCCCTATATTATTATTGATAACCGGAAGGTGATTATTATGGAAAAAAAACGCAATACATTATCCCGCACAGACCTTTCTTCTGTGGCCGCCCAGCTTTCCATGCTGCTTAAGGGCGGAGTGAATGTGGGAGAAGCGATGGAGTTGGTGACGGAAAACTCCCCCTCACAGAAGGGGGTGCTGAAAGAAGTGACCGAAGGAGTGCTTGCGGGAGACGCTTTAGCCGATTGTTTCGACAAATCGGGGAGATTTCCCGATTACTTTGTGGAGATGGTGAGAATAGGAGAAGGCACCGGCCGTCTGGACGAAGTTCTGGATTCCCTGAACGCCTACTATGAGAAAAGCGAGGAAATATCAAGGAATGTCCGCAGTGTACTCACCTACCCCGCCATACTCATGGCCGTTTTGCTTATAATCCTCTGCATCATCTGCGCCAAGGTACTGCCCATATTCGAAAGGGTATACATTCAGTTGGGCGCTTCCATGCCCGGGGTGATAACCTCTCTGATAGCCTTCGGAGAATTTTTAAACAACAATATGGTCTTGATCATTTCAGCCATTACGGTCATTGCGGCGGTGGTCATATACGCCACCAACACCTCAAAGGGCAGGAAAAGCTCAGCGGATATGATTGAAAAGAGCATTTTCACCCGTTCCATAGCAAATCAATCCTCAACGGGCAGATTTGCCACCGCGGTTTCCCTTTGCCTTTCCAGCGGGCTTAACACGGACGAGGCGGTGGATATGGCGGAAAAGTTGGTGGAGTCCAAGGCCCTATCCAAGAAAATCGCTCAAATGCGCGAAATGACCGCAAAGGGAATGACCTTTTCCGAGGCGCTGGAAAAAAGCGGCATATTCTCGAGCCTTTACACGGGTATGTTGGAAGTGGGCAGAAGAACAGGCCTTTTGGACGATATGATGAAGGCGGTGGCGGATAACTATATCAAGGAGAGCGACAGAAGAACGGAGCAGGCCATTTCGGTGATAGAACCCACTGTGGTTATCATCATTTCGGTCATCATCGGAATTCTTCTTTTGTGCGTGATGCTTCCCTTGATAGAGATAATGACTGCGCTTTAAAAAGAAACGGAGAAGAATATGACAAAGGAAGATATAAAAGCCCTTGCGGCCTCCTGCGCTTTGATCATAGCGGTGATGTTCATGGTATTCTCCCTGAACGGCGGACTTTCCGATTTCGCCCAAAGCGTGGGAAACCGTCAGATGACCTTTATCGAGGACACCATTCGCAAATACGCCGTTCAATGCTATGCCTTAGAGGGCTTTTTCCCAAAGGATTTGAGCTATCTGCGGGATAATTACGGATTGTATTTGAACGATAAAAAGTATGTTTACCATTATAACTATATCGGAGAAAACCTATTGCCGGAAATATATGTTTTCGAATTAACGCAATAAGTTTAACGGAGAAAAAGATGAAAGGAAAAAGGCACCTGATAGACACTGCTTTTGTTATCACGCTTTTCGGAATGTACGCCGCCGCGGCCTTCATGGTTTTGGCGCTGGGTATCAATTCCTATAAAAAAAGCGCCGCTTCCTATGAAACCCATTACAACTGCCGCACTTCCCTGCTTTATATAGCCGAAAAAATCAGGCAAAACGACGAGGCGGGCAAAATAAGCCTGACCGAATCCCAAGTCGGTGAAGCCATCGTCATCAGCGGCGAGGCGGAGGGTTTTGAATACGAAACATGGATCTTTTTTACCGGCAACACCCTGCGGGAGGCGACCGTGGCCCGGGGCATTACCCCCTTGGAGGACGACGGTTGGGCGATACTGACTGTGGAGGATTTCGACATTTCCTCCCGGGGCAATACCCTTATCATAACCCAGAAAGAAAGCGGGGGCGGCTCTTACAGTCTGCGAATCAACACCAAATGCGGGTTTAAAGGGGAGGCGGGTTATGAATAAGGGTAAATCCAGATTGAATCTGCTTCTTGTGGAACTTTTGATTTCTCTTTTGTTTCTTCTGGCCGCTTATGGAATATGCCTTAGATTTTTCACCGCCGCCGGGGTTTACAGCGCCGAAAGCGAACAGCTCAACAGGGCAATGATACTCTGCCAATCCGCCGCAGAAACCCTGAAGGAAACCGACGGGGATAAAGCCTTGACAGCGGAAATATTGCAAGGGATCCGGGAGGAAGATGCGATAACGGTTTATTACAACAGCTCCTGGGAGGTTTGTCCGAAGCAGGAGTGCGCTTACACCCTAAGGGCGAGAGTGAACAATACCCCCTCGGGGTTGGTGGAAGCCCGAATAACCTTATCTTCTTCAAAGGAAAATATTTTTACCCTTGAAACCGCCTGTTTTCCCATAAAAGGTGAAGCGCAATGAAAAGATCATTTTCCTTTTTCGGTATTATCTCTCTGGTGGTGGTGGTGATAATACTTATTATGACCTGCTTTGCGGTTTTGACCTACCTTAATTCCCGAAACGATTTAAACTTAACCCGCATGGCCGCCGATACACTCAGCGATTATTACAAAGCGGAAAAAAACGCCTACGAGAAGCTCGAAAAGCTAAGCGGGCTGATCGAAGAAGGCGATAAGGAGCTTTCGGAAAACGGTTACACGGCGGTTTATAAGGAAGGCGGGCTTTATATCCGCTTTACTGCGGATATAAACGACACAAGGGAGATAAGCTGTGAGGTTTTGGTTATCGATCAAAGGATATGCGAGATAACTTCATGGAAAACGGTTCTGAAGTAGTTATAATTAATGTGAGTATTTGTCTTATTAAAAGGAGATGCTTTTATCAATGGACTTGAACGGAATAATAAAGGAAGTAGTGGAAAAGCAGGCCAGCGATGTTTTCATAGTGGCCGGGCGTCCCCTATCCTATAAAGTGAACAACAGTCTTTATGATTACACCGATAAAAAGCTGAGCGCAGACGACACGAGGGAATTGATAACCCAGATATACGCTCTGGCGAACGGGAGGGATATGTCCTATTTCATCGCCCACGGTGACGACGACTTTTCTTTCTCTCTCAGGGGGGTGGCCCGTTTTAGAGCCAATATATACAAGCAAAGGAACTCCTATGCCGCGGTGATAAGGGTGGTTGCCTTTGTGCTTCCCGACCCCAAAGCGCTTTCAATACCCGAAAACGTATTAATGCAGGTGGACGACATGAAGGGGCTGGTGCTTGTGACGGGGGCTTCGGGTTGCGGCAAATCCACCACCTTGGCCTGCATGATAGACAGAATCAATAAGTCAAAGCAGGTGCATATCGTGACGCTGGAAGACCCGATAGAATACCTTCACAGCCACAACATGAGCATAATAAGCCAAAGGGAAATATCCCTTGACACCGACACCTATATAACCGCATTAAGGGCGGTGGTGCGCCAAAGTCCGGATGTTATTCTGATAGGCGAACTCAGAGACGACGAAACCACCCAGATAGCCATGACCGCCTCGGAAACGGGTCACCTTGTTTTATCCACCCTGCATACCTTGGGGGCGGCAAACACGATAGACCGCATTATAGATATGTTTCCGGCGGACAAGGAACAGCAGGTGCGCCTTCAGCTCTCCATGGTGCTTCAGGCGGTCATAACCCAGCAGTTGGTCATGACAAAGGACGGAAAACTCAAGCCTGTTTTCGAGATAATGATATGCAACAGCGCCATAAGAAACCTGATAAGGGAGGCAAAGACCCACCAGATAGACTCTGTTATCCAATCCTCTGCGGCCCAGGGCATGATAACCATGGATACGGCGCTGATGAACCTCTATAAGGGGGGGGAAATAGACGAGGAAACCTTGATCTCACACAGCTACAATCCCGAGGCGGTGGCAAAGAGGATTGCGGCTAATCAATGATATGCAGGACATTTCGGAACAGTCAAGCGGTTTGCAAAAGCAAACCGCTTGACTGTTCTATTCGTAAAAGCATACCGTTAGGGTTTTCGGCGTTGCTTTTCTTTATGAATAGAACAGTATATTCTCCACATAGTTACTAAGGTGTCCCTTGTGAGAATAACCCCAAGGAGAAAAGGGGTTAATATACATTCCCTCGCCTTATCGGGAAGGTAGAGGAGGCTTGCAACGAATAGTTAAATAATCATTTCCTTATGGACTTTTCCTCTTGAAGACTGCCGCAGAAAAGCAGAATATCCGAACCGAAGCAAGTGCTGCAATGCCCCGACAATTAATAGGTTTTTTATGACACCGCCGGATATGCCCTCGGTTTGATCCCGCAAATGCGGCGGCTGTAACGAAAACCGTGCATTATAATACAGCCGCATTTTTATATTACAATTTATACCGAACGCTTTCCTTTCATAGAGAACCGTCTTTAATGAATAACTTTCAAATATCGGTAAAGCAAAACAAACATTACGAATCTTTTTGTTTTCTACCCGTTCCATTGAGGTTTCGTCGCTTTATCGTCGGGATTTTTTATTTATCTGCTTATGACGGGTCGCTTCAATGGATAAATATTTATCATACCATTTCATGCTTTTGCTTAAGATTTTGTTTGTAATAACTCTATCAAGCCTCTTATTCAAAATTAAACAAAAAGCTTCTATCCCCTGCCGTAGCGTTTATATAGAAACTTCTTCATAACGGATTATGACACAAAAATAACGGTTGCTTCCTTGTGAAGCTACCGTTATTTTAAGTAAGGCTTCCCGATAGATTATTTATATCTGTCGATGACCTCCAACACATTCAGCTCCTTGACGGTTATGGTCTGCGGGGGAAGCAGTCTGTCGAGTTCCTCACTGCTCAAGCCGAAGTAACTTTTCACCATCTGCCTGAAATAGGCGGGGCGGCGGGAAATGAAGTCATAGGCTTGGTGCATTTCGGCGGCAAAGTGACTGCGGCTTATCCCCCAGCGGCTCAGATTATCGCTCACCTCCGGGGCTATGATTTCAAACTGCGAATACCAATAGGTCAAAAGGTTGTCGGAATTAAAGATAGTACCCCAATAATCGGAAAGCCTCTCCAAAAAGCGCTGTCTGAAGAATTGGGATTTCATCAGATTATAAGCGAGGGAGGAATCGAAATAGTTATTGACCCCATGGCCTGCGGGGTTCGTAATCAGCCGCAGATTATTCTGGGCGGGAACATAAATGGCATAATCCAAATCGTAAACGAACCACCTCCATTTGCCGTCCTCAGTTTTCTCTTTCCACCACTTTATATTCACCGTGTCGTAGTTGCTGTAATAGATGTGCATGAGATAGGTATCTATCATATTATCCACGTCCATCATCTCGTTGAGCTTCTCCCAATTTGCGGGATCGTTCAGATTTCTCCCGGTCACAAAGGATTTGAGCTTGTAATATTCGCTGTAATTACCCGAATGAACCCCATGGCCGAAGCTGATTATATCAACATTGTCCTTGTCGGCGTTATGATAGGTATTGAGG
>JAAYHF010000209.1 GCA_012727485.1 Eubacteriaceae bacterium | reverse complement strand
GGCAAGCAATGGGTATATTCGGCATGATCTACGCAAAAAAAGCAGGTTCTTCCTTTAGCCGCCATTCGAAGAACCTGCTTTTTATAAGTTTATTATTGTTCCTGATTATTCGCTTCCCGCACAACCTTTGCCAAGGAAAGGAGGGTTTCATCGGTTAGAGTTGTACATATATGAAGCGAATAGACTGTTTCCCCATCGAGCCAAATCGCCTTTGTGTAATCGGCAGAAATGCTTTCTCCGTTTTCGTCATATTTGGCGGGCGTTCTTACGACATTAATACGCAGATTGTCCATTTCAATTTCCGAAAACTCAGCATTTTCATAAACATTCGAATCCTTTGAATCCTTATTAGGCTGCCACACATTATTATCGTCAAAGGAATAATAATCACGCCAGAAGGAGTTATCGGTTTTTCCTATCATAAGCATAAGATCACCGTAGTCGGGATTGCCTTTTTCGCCATAACTGACCTCGCAGATGGTGTATTTGAGAGTAAATGGGGTAAAAATCGCCATGGAATCCCGGGGAATGATAAACCAATAGGCACAATCTTTAATGCCGAAGGAGCCTATTTTATCGGGCAGGCTGACATCGAATTTCTTTTCCATGTGTTCTTTGCTTATCCCGCCGAAAGTCCATGCGGAAACGGGGGTTTTGCCTTCACCTGCATAAACGACATCTGTTTTAAGCAGACTGTCGAGTAAACTGCTCGCACAGAAGAAAAGCAGACATAAAAGTGCAACCGCAAGCCCGAAGGAAGGCCGCCTTCTTTTCGGACGGGGGGAGGCGGCTTTGATAAAGGAATTGTCCCCCTCCGGCTTCGGCATATTATCCGCCATTTTTCTTAAAGCAATTTCGGTATTATCAATATCCTTGTTCAACATATATCTCCTTTAATTTTCTCAGGGAGCGCTCATATCTTTTCTTTACGGCATGAACAGTCATACCCATCACCCCGGCAATTTCGGCATGGGTCAAATTCCCGATTATCTTAAGGCTGACGATTTGCCTGTTGAGTTCATCAAGGGCGGAGAGGATCAGGATAAATTCCGCCTGTGACGGGCTTTCGGGGGCGGGGGTAAGCACCTCATCTGCCGTAAAAAGAAAGTCGCCCTCTTTTTTTCGTCTGCGTAGGCGGTCATAACACAGATTTCTCGTCACCTTATACAGCCAAGCCCTTTGAGTGCCGTTGACATAGCGCAGTTTGTTTTCCTCAAGGGCCCTAAGAAAAGTTTCCTGCATTATATCAGAGGCTTCTTCCGTTTCCCTTACCATGGTTAGGGCGAAGCGGAAAATCTCCGTGCTGTATCGGTTATACATATCGCAGACGGTATTTTTGTCCATTGAGCCTCCTTTCATAATATTAACGCCGCAGGGGGGCAAAAAGCGACAGCGAATAAAATTATTTTATTCTTTTTTTCATGGGCAGCGAATTGAAAAAGGAGGCTTAATGAATGGTTTTATCGGGGAAGTATTATATAATAAAGAAAGAAAAGGAGAAAAGTATGTTTGAATCCGAAAAAGAGAGAAAAAGAACCTATTTGGTTTTTGGATTATATTTGTTCATTTTAATCTGGCTGGTGATGTTTAAATTCAGTTTTGATTTGCGGGATATAAGCCGACTGCGCAATATTAACCTCATTCCCTTCCGCTACGCCGAGCAGACAAGCCCCTTATCCCACAAAAAAGAGGTGTTTGAGAATATACTGATATTCATACCCATGGGGATATACGCCTTAATACTGCGCCCCAAAGCCCCATTATGGAAAAATATGCTTATCGGGTTATATGTGAGTTTGGCTTTTGAGACGGCGCAATATATTTTCGCTTTAGGGGCGAGCGACATAACGGACTTAATGACCAACACCGCCGGGGGGATTTTGGGAATTGGGATTTTTTTGCTTATGAAGAAAATTTTCAAAGAGAAAACCCTCAAAGTCATCAACTCGCTGGGGCTTGTCGCCGCAGGGATTTTGGGGGCGGGGTTGGTGGTTTTGGGGGTGGGGAATTTGTGATTGAAATGGGAAAAAAGAAAGAGCCGGGTAATATTCGGCTCTTTGTTCTGTAATTTATACTTTCTTTTTTATGGCATTTTTTATCAGCGACAGCAGATAGAAAAAGGGTTCGAGTTTCAGAAGTCTTGCGCCTATGATATATACGGCGATACCGGTGGTGATTTGGAGGAGGAGCATTGTTAGATTACCCAGGGGTAGAAACAAATATATACTGCATATAAAATACATAAACCCGGAGAGCGCCAAGGAAGGGAAAATATCCTTCATTTGTTCGAAAAAGCCATAGTTCAGTTGTTTCTTGTTCGGGATAATATTCACCGACACATTCAAAAAAGAAGATATCATATAACCGACGGCAATGGCTTTCACTCCGAAATTCATGGAGAGAACAATCGAAGTTATTCCCACTATTTTCTTAATTATGTTTAACTTCAAAAAAAGGTCACTTCGCCCCAAACCGTTCAATAACTGCATATTGGCTATGTTTACGGGATAGAAAAGGAAAGCAAAGCAAAATAACTGCATATAAAAAACAGAGTTTATCCATGTTTCACCGTAGAGAGTAAGTATCAGAGGGCGGCTGCATACGGCAAGGCCCATCAACAGCGGAAACATAACAAAGGTACTCAGCTTTATCGTTCGGCTTGCCATATGTTTTAATTTGTCTTTTTCGTCTTGGAGATCCGAAAAGACGGGAAACATTACCGTGGAAATGGAGGAAGTCACATTCTGCGCGGCAAGTAGCGGCAAACGCTGACCTCGGTCGTAGTATGCAAGGTCAGCGGAACTGTATTTTTTCCCTATAACAATATTAATAACACTTGAATACAAAACATCAACCATTGAGGAACAGGTAATTTTCCAACCGTAGGACAACAGTTTTGTCAATCCATCAAAGGAAAACAGAGGACGGGGGCGCCAATTGACCATAAATTGCAATGCTATGCAGGATATAATAACGACAAGCAGGTTATTTAATGCCAAAGCCCATACGCCCCAACCTTTACAAGCGGTAACAATCCCTATTATTCCGGATAAACTGATGGAAATCAGCGAGCCGATAAACAAGCGCTTGAACTGCAATTCTCTGGTGATAATGGCGGTTTGTACGGAATTATATGCGCCGAAGGGCACAGAAAGCGAAGCAAAACGAAGCACGGGGCTTAATGCGGGAATTTGATAAAAAGATGCGACATAGGGAGCTATAAAGTATAAAAGCGCATATAAGACAAGGGAAACGACGAAACTACTGTAAAAAACAGTGGATAAATCCGTTTCGTTAATTTCCTTTTTTTGTATCAGCGCCGAATTCAAACCCACATTAAAAGTGTTTGAAAAATTGAGGAATACCGTTAAAAGAACGATTGCGCCGTAATCTTCGGGGGCGACATATCGGGCGATTATGGCGGAAATGACAAGCGAAACAATCATTATTCCGAACTTTTCCGCATAGCTCCATATTATGCCCGATAAAACCTGTTTATTTCCCTTCATAGACCCAAAACCTTCTTAACCAAACGCTTTAAATTCGCCTTCCCTTTGACTCGCATTTCTTCAAATGCCGCCCGCCTGTAAATCGCTTTTTCTTCTTTTACTGTGAGCAATTGATTATTGTCGGATACTTTCTGGCTGTAAATTTGTTTAAATTCTTCGCTCAGAGAATCTGTTCCGTCTTTCAATCGAATATTGCATATTTTGGAATAAGTGGGGGTAGAAAGGTTGGGGATCAGCCCAAGAGCAAGATGGGCATGGCCGTTGTAACAGTGGGCTACGGCGCATTTTCCGATTGCGGAGCTATCTATCGGTTTGCTCATATCCTCAAAGATATTCCCCACCGGCGCACAGCCATAACATTTTGAATAGTTGCCGTTTGCCAAATTTATATTCAAACTGAGCAAACCCGCATAACAGAATTCCTTGCGCTTTATTCCGTATATGGATTTTTTAAAATCAAACATGGAAGAACCGAAATCAGACCAAAAATTATAATAATCCTCAAGGCTCTTATCCGACATCACGGGTATGCCCATTTGGGTGTCATCTCTTACAATCGTCAAATGGCATGGTGCGCCTATCTTTTCTTCGCATACGGCAAGTATTTCCTCTTTGCAGTCATCTATTCCGTCATATGGCGTCATTTCGATGGTAAATGAACATCCCGCTTCGTGCATAAGATATATATTATCGAAAAAAACTTCCAATAAATTCAATCGCTTTAATTCGGCATAATGAAATGAAAATTTGAAGGCAATGTGACTAAGTATCTCCATCGGGTATTTGGAGATGGTTTCGAATCTTTTCTTCAAAGTACCGTTCGTTACGATTTCGATATAATGACCGTCCTTCGCCCATTCGTAAACCAACTCAAGAGCTTCTTCGGAAAGAAGGGTTTCACCTTCACCGCAAAAATTGATCAAGCATATTCCTCCCATTCGTTTCACCGAAAGCGCCTCGGCAATTTCCAAGGGGGAATGATCAAGCTTTCTGATCTCGCTGTTCCACATATTTTGATTTGTTATATAGCAATATTCACAGCGCAGATTACAGGCTGAGCCGGGCATTTGACATAATAGTAATTTCTTTATCTTCTGAATGGTTTCCATGACGCCTCCGCTAATACAACCTGAGTTTTTTACTTTTACCTACTCCGCCAACACTTTTTCAATACTATCAAACTTTCCTATATCAAAATCAAAAGAAAATGTTCTCTCGTTAAAATTCATATTGTCTATAATCGAATAAACTTGAAGATCGTTTTCCGCAAGATAGATATAAGGCAATTCCTTTATCCATTCATACACACCGCTGACCTTGCCGGTCAGATTATCCATCGCTATGCAGGGAGTTTTCGCTATGGCGGCGATAAGCATACTGTGAAGCCTGTCTGTAACAACAAGGCTTGCTTCGGCATACTCATCTATTTTCCTTTTCACTTCTTTTTCGCGGTCAGAAAGATCTACGCCATGCTGATAAACAGTGGTGGTGTCCTTTGTGTCAAAGCCCTTTTCCCACAAATATTCTCTTATATGCTGGGCGTCCTCATCGGTCACGCATTTTTCTCTGTCCCTCCTCAGGCATATCAAAGCAGTTCTTTCGCTTCTGACGATGTTCTCGTTGGGTACATAATCATAATAAAGCGCAATGTCCGGAACAAGGAAGCATCTGTCTGGGTTCGCAAACAAATCGGAGGCTAATGCTGCTTTATATGAACGCTCCTCCCGAAGAAAAACATAAAGGTTATCATGGGAATGATATATCCGCCTGCTTTCTTTCATCATCGCAACTTTCTCTTCTGAATCTCCGTAATATACGGTTTGCGGCATAATTATAATTTTATTGCCCTTAAAATCCGATACGATATTCCTCACAATCTGCTCGTCCCCGGGCCATACACAGCCCAACCAGCCTCCGCCGGTTATTACAATCATATCCTTATTATTAATGATTTGTTTTATATACTCACGGCACTTGACATATACCGATGAGGGAATATCTATGCAGGGAATATCCTTAAGGGTGTCTGCGATTAAATTTTGTTCGGCTAAAGCTATAAGATGATCCCCCAAATTGCCGTGTAGGGGAGTGCCGATTAAAAACACTCTTTTCCCCGGCTGTGTAGGTAAGTTGGGAATAAGATTTTTATAAAGCTTTTTCTCCTTCGGACTTCTGAATGCGGTCAATGTTTTATTGATCGTATTGTCGCCCAAAAGATTTCTGATAATCCTTTTTGATCGATAAATAAAGGGGTTTGAGATAACTCCTTTGGTGCGAAGCAAAAGCATTGTGTCCTTTAAATCCTTATAGAGCTTTTTCCTTTCGGAAAAGGGGAGCAAAAAATAATATTCAACCAATGCCCTCGATAAGATATCAAGCTGGGAAAAAGACGCCGTTGCTATATCCCTATCGGCGGAGTCTGAATATTTATCCGCTATAATCTTGATTATCTGAATCAGGCTTCTGATATTTTTTTCTTTAACCTTTACGGTCATAATCGAACCACTGCGCTCTCTGCGTAAATAAAGCCGCATGGGCAGATGAACGACCGCCTTTGCCTTTATAAAAAGTTCGAATGTGAAAAGACAATCTTCATACAATATCCCGGGATAAAATTCCAAACCTTCCAACGCACTGCGCCTTATCAACAACATCGACACGCAGGTGAAAAAATTATTTTGTTCAAATAATTTTTGCATTTGCTCTTTGCCCTCTCGAGCATAACAATGACTTTCCTTGTGAACATAGGTTTTGTTATTAAAATCGCATTCGCCGCTTTCGTTTATTATGTAAGAATCAAAATAGACCACATCTGCCTTATAATGCTCTGCGGCGGCGACCAAACGCTCAATCGCATCGGAAACAATACAATCATCACTATCCGGAAAATAAATATATTCCCCTTTAGCTAAACTTGCCCCGGTGTTCCTTGCGGACGATACCCCTGCGTTTTGAGTATGCTTTACTTTGATAAATTCATATTTCTTCGCATAATTATCGCAGATTTCTCCGCTTTTATCCGTTGAACCATCGTCTATAAGAATAACCTCCAGATTATTATAAGTTTGTTTCACCACGCTCTCAAGGCAATCGATCAAAAAGGATTCAACATTGTATATGGGTATAACGATGCTTGTCAGTTTATTCATATTATTCCTTCCGGTCACTTCTAACGCCTAAAACGCTTTCATATAATTTGATATAATTCTCATAAGTAGTTCGCATATCGAATCTTTCGGCATTCCTCACACAGGCTTGCGCATTAAATTCATTGAACTTTTTTATATTTTCTATCTCGGTTAATAACGAATCAATATCATCACATTCCACTGTTTTTCCGCAAGTATCGTCAATACATTCGGGGCAACCGCCGGTTTTAAATGTTAAAACAGGAGTACCGCAAGCTGTGGCTTCGATATTCACAAGCCCCAAAACTTCCTCCCTCGTCGGATTGACGAAAAGATCCGCTGCCGTATATATTTCCGCAAGTTGCCTTTGGTTTTGGGTTTTATTGATAGATATGATGCTTTCCGGCAATAATTTTTCTGTTTCGTTATCTGTGCCGACCAATACTATTTGGTATGCTTTGTCAAGCCTACGAGCCAACTCTATGAAAATATCAAAGCCCTTTTTCTCCCCCCAGTCAAAGGCCACACCGAGCAGAATGAACTTGCCTTCGCAGTTATATCTCTTTCGAAAATCACTCGGAGTTGGTTTAAATACATCGAGATCAATACCGTTTTTAATTACTTTTAAAGGATATTCCTTCATAAAAGATCGGCTGACCAATCCCGCCAACCAATCCGAAGGAGTGACAATGGTCATATTTGTAAGCCCTGTGAACCATTTCTTTTTACATTTCCATAGTTTTGCTGAACGGTCTTTAATGGTTTCCGGATAGGAATCGATTTGCGGGCAATCGTGACAGCCCTCAATCCATTTATCGCATTTAGCCATTGTAAAATGCGCGCAATGGCCGGTGAAAGACCAACAATCATGGAGAGTCCAAACGACAGGAGTTCCTTTACGTTTCAGGTAATTAAAAAGTACGGGAATATTCAAATACCAGCCGTGTAAATTGTGCAGGTGAATTAAGTCGGGAGAGAACCTTTCGATTTTACCTATCAAACGCAGGGTTTCGAAAAAAGAAAAGAATTCATTATAACCGGTGTAATGAGCAAAAAGCACATGAAGTTTACGAACTACCCTTCCGCCTATTAAAATATCCCCTTCCCCGTGTTCGTTATATTTCGGATATTTACCATAGGCTGATTTGTAAACAAAGCCTTTTTGTATAGCCAATTCCCCGATTTTACGGACAATCGTGCCTGTACTGCCGTAATTGCCAAGGTTTATGGTTAATACTTTCATCAGTCACCCTCTTTAGCATGAGAAATATTCAACTCAGTGTCTATTTTTCATATTCCAGCATTTCGTTTATTTTCGTATATAACTGCTCATCCAAATGTTTATTTATGAGAATTTGTTGTTCATAGGAGTTTATCCCGCAGGACGATATGGCCAGCGCTATATCCCGGGGCGAGTTCGTGTCAAAATAGTTCATATATTTATTCAACGCCGAGTTTTCTATACTTTTCAGCCTACCGGACACCACATTAAGCCCGCAACCCAAATATGAAGTTATCTTCGAGGGGAAGGCGTATTCTTCGATGCTCTCCCCTATCTTTTGTGCATTTATGCCTATATGGCACTTTTGTAAGAACATATTATAGCTATCTCCGTGGAGTTCTCCGAGAAACTCCGCCCTTATTTCCCCTGCCGCCGAATTTACTTTTTCGATACAATCCTCAAGCGCTTTGATATCCCCGGGAGAACCGAAACCCAGAATATGAAGTTTGTAATTCATCGGCAGATATTCCATGCTATCCACCACATTATTAACACACCTCAGAGAGTCGATGCCTCCCGCATAAACAATGTGTATAAAACCATCGTCAAATCGCTCGGTCAATTTAGGGGGAATTGAGTAACCGCCGTATACCACCGCACCAAACGAAGTGTGCGGGTTGTTTTTGCCTCGGGAAACTTCCTTCAACAAAAGATCCCCTGCGCATATATATTTTTGCGCCGCATTGATTAACTTCATCTCAATGCCCCTGCGTTTAATGTCCTTCGAATTTCTCTTATCTCGGGAAAATATTTCCTCCACTTCAAGAATAAACTGAAATCGTTTTAGTTTTTTGGCTAAACGAACAGGTAAAGAGAAAAGGGGATTATGATAGACTATCAAAACATCGTCTTTAGTCACATGAGTAATCAAATAAAAAGTAAGGACTATCAAGCGGTATAAAGCCGCAATCTTGCTTATTCCCCTTGCGGAGGTATCATAGGAGGCGAGAAAAACATCGTCTTCCCCGTCATCTACCTTAACCCTCAGAGTTTTGTAATAACCCGGCTTTTCCGAGGAAAGTACAGACACCACGGTGACATGGTCTATGCACCTTTTAAAAACGGATACAAGATAGGCCATTTTATTATCCTGAGCGCTCGAACCGAGGGGATAGCGGTCTGCAACGGCTTCGGTTCGGTAGTTTCCGAGGTAAAAAAGCTTTCTTTGTTGTTTACCTTTCATTTTTCTCACCTGCCTGTTTGCCGTTACTTTCTGCCCGAAAAGAACCATGATATTTCCGATGATAAACGCTGCGAAGCACAACGGGAGGAAGCAAGAAGCATATATCGGTGATAAACTTAGCCCTTTTCCCCGACCAAGCCCAATTAACTTCGGCGTAATGTTCCCTCGCCCGGGAGCGCTCGCCGGTGAGCAGGAAATGTCGGCAAAGGCTCAGTTTGTAACGGTTGATGTATTTTGCGATATTTACTCTTTTTTGCTCCGGAATGCTTTCATTGTTAATCAGTTTACTTTGTGCAATGGATATAAAGCTCCAATTCGGGTTAAGGGCAAGTCCCACAAATGCATCGCTGTAATCCCTTCTGTATACACTGGTAATATTCTCAGAGAGAGCAACAGGGGAATACCCCGCCGCCCTCAACCATAACGAGGTGTCCTCCCCGCTCATTTCGCCGGGAATAAAACAACCGATCACATCAAAAACACTTTTGGGTATACATACACTGTTTGTATTTAAATAATCTGCCCTGTTGTTAAGTTCCAATTCAAAGTAATCGTTTATTATGCCGCTTTTTTTAACGCAGACATCTCTTTGAGTTGTGTCCTTTTCGATTATTCTGTAACCGTTCGCATAAAGCCCCGCTTCGGGGACAGCCTGAATTAAATCCTTTAGCGAAGAAAGATGATTCGGCAAATAATAATCGTCCGCATCGAGAAAACAGACATATTCACCGCGGGCTTCGGCCATACCCTTGTTCCTTGCCGAAGATACTCCGCCGTTTTCTTGATTGATCAGCTTTATACGGGGGTCTTTGAATGTTTTCAGCTTAGCCGGTCCGCCGTCTGTGGAGCCGTCGTTTACGACAATCAGCTCCCAATCGGAGCAGTCCTGATTAAGTACGCTGTTAACCGCTTCGGCTATGGTGTTTTCCTTATTATATAAAGGTATGATCACCGAAAAAAGCATTGACTTCCCTCCTTCGATAACAATAATTGCGCGATATGTTCAAAGCTTCATATATTTTACTTCTCAAAGGAAAGACACTTATCCAGCATCTTCTCCCCTTCGTAATACTCCTCCATCACCCCACTCAGGGCTTCGTCGCATTTTGACTTAAACAATGCGGTATCAATTCCTTTGTAATATTCGTATATCCTATCGGTAAAACCCTCTTTATAAGGATTTAAAGAGATACCCACATCATGTTTTTGACAGGATTCCCCCATGTAAGAGCCTTCCATACATAATTGGGGCAGATAAAAGAGCAAACCGTCATAGTATTTATTACCCATTGCCAGCATGGTATTTTTATCATGGTAAATATTGTGTATTATATCGGTTTTTCTTGCGAATTTATAGCGTTCTTCGTTTCTGTATTCCCCATGAAAGAATACATTCTTCACCCTATTATTCTTCACATAACTTTTCAGATTAAAGGCTATCTGCTGTTCCCTGCCGTAATAATGCAACTCGAAGCGCTCATCGGCGGAGATTTTTCTTATTATCTCCATATTAATCTTTTCATGGCGTATTATTCCCCAAAAGGC
>JAAYHF010000208.1 GCA_012727485.1 Eubacteriaceae bacterium | reverse complement strand
TTATAACGCAGTATCCCTTGGCTCTCAAAGGCGACGGTGAAACTGCGGCCGTCCGCCATGACGAAGGTGAAATAGATCTCGCTGTCCGTAACGCTTATTGCCGATTCGCCGCCTATCTTCACCTTCTTTAGGGCTTCGAAAACCGCCGTGATAATCTCGGGGTCGTCGGTTTCGCTTTCCTGCCTGTTTGCCTTGAAATATTTGAGTTTGACGGGCATATCGCCGTAAAAGTTATCGCAGAAGGTCTTCACATCGGGGTCGTTGTAAAAATCGAAAAGGTAACTGTCGATGATCGGCGGTAAGTATGGGGGTATCTCCGATTGATCCGCAACCTGCAAAATGCTGACCTTTACCCCGCACACCCTGTCATATTCATTAAATGAAATCGTGAAGCTCTCCGCACGCTTTTCCCCGGGGGCAATGGGCTTGGCTCGAAAAAGGGATTGGGTTTCCCGGCTCGTAAGCACCTCGCCCTTCTCCCCCAGATATTCGATTTTAAGCGCCGCCTTCGTGACGGAAAGCTCCCGCAATTCGTTGGATAATGTGTAGCTGACTATCACAGCGCCCTCTCTGTTCGGGGTGAATCGGGTCTTAAGGGCGGTCAGCTCAAAGGTCAGCATAAGCTCCCCCTTGTCGTTGCGATATTCGTCCCTCGCCTCGGCGGGTATGATTTTCGTTTCCGCCTTATTTTGTCTTTTACAGCCGAAAATTCCGAAAAGAGCCATAAACGCCACCGCCATTAATATTATTTTGTATGCCCCGAGCTTTTTCATTTGCGTTCCCTTAGCCGTTTAATATGATTGCAAGCGAAGGCTTGCCCTTGACTTCGCCCAACTTGACAGGCCCATGTTAGCACAAATAGCCCCCCTTTTCAATCGCCTCCCTGTTTGCGGAGTTAAGAAAAAAGGCATAAAGTAATTAGGGCTATGCCGCATAAAAGAAATGCCGAAAAGAAACCCCACCTTTTGCTTAAGATATGGAAGGCTGTCATTCTTGAACAGTTCACTCGCCTGCGAAACATCGGCAAACTTGCTTTATTAACTGTCTATTGAATAACTCCTTATTGTGTGATGTTTCTTATCTTCTCTCGAAATGCCTTGGCTTCCTTTGTGACCGGGTCAGAATGTGAAAAGCTTCTTTGTGCGGCGCACAAGTAAAGTTCGGATAGGTCGGCTGCTTTTTAATGTTCGGCTTTTGTGCGGTGTGCCCTTTAAGATAATCAAATCGGGAGCGAAACTAAAATAAAGCTCCTGACTTTTGATAATCAAATAAGGTCGCAATGCGCCGAAGCTTTTGCGTTTTAATCTATAATCGGCGTTGTTTTTGCCCGTTTTAAGGCTTTGGCGACAACTTTGGGGTAAACGCATCGATCTTTCAGGTAACACGGTTATATCTTTCCGTTTTGCTTATCCCAAAACACCCCGACCGCTTTGATAAACACCACAGAAAACCAAATAAACCCCCAACCCGAAAGAAAGTGGCTCTTTTGCCTTAAATCTGCTATAATTTAATTATTGGGAGGGAAAAAATGCTGAAACCGCAAATAATACAAATGCAAGAAAGATATGCCGCCGGCTACGGCTTTAAAACCAAGCTGACCGCCTTCGAGCCGAGGAGTGCCAGCACCTATTGGACGAACTGCAAATTCACCTCAATTCCCGCCGAGGTCTATTCCGCCTTTGCCGCGGGCAGTCCGGGGGAGGTGGGGCTGTTCAAGACCGAAAAGAACAAACAGGGAAATCTTGATTATTTTTACGGCTCTCTGGTGGAAAGCTTCGAAAATGTACCCGATATGGCGGACAGGGTCATTATCCCCGGGGGTGAATACGCCGTATTCGAAACGGAAAAGCTGAATATGGCCCGTGAGGGTACAACCGCCTTTGTGCTTGATATAATGGCTCTTTGGGAGGAAATATTCGAGGAATATCTTCCCGCCTCCCCTTGGGATTTTGACGCTTCCCGCCCCGCTTACGAATTTTACGGCTCAAACAGCGCCGTGAACGAGGATATGAGCATGAATATCTTCGTTCCTGTCAAAAAGAAGTAATCCGGCTGTAAAAATCGGGGGGTTTCGTGTATAATGATAGCGTATGGGGAGGTAATTATGGATTGCAGAGCTGTCATATTGGCGGGGGGCAAGGGAACTCGAATGGGTTCGGATCTGCCCAAGGTGCTTCATAAGGTAAAGGGGAAAACCCTTTTGGCTCATGTATTGGATAACACAAGAAAGGCGGGGATAGAGGATATCGCCGTTGTTGTTGGTCATAAATACCGTCAGGTCATGGATTCCCAAAGGGATCAACAATTATTCTATTTGCAAAAATATCAGCGGGGAACGGCGGATGCGGTGAAGAGCGCATCTGCTTTTTTTAGGTATTCCTCCCTGCCTGTTTTGGTGCTTTTGGGCGATGCGCCGCTTATCAGCGCAAAGTGCATAAAAAAGCTTTATGATTATTTCACTGATGAAAAGTGCGATATGTGCGTACTTTCCGCCACCCTTGAAGATGCGGCGAGATACGGAAGGATCCTTCGCGGCGGCAACGGGGAGTTTTTGGGAATAAAAGAGGCGAATGAGGCGAGCGAAAAGGAGCTTGAAATAAAAGAAATCAATTCCGGGGTCATGATTTTCACCCGAGACGCCCTCAGATATGCGCTTAAACACATAAAAAACAACAATTCCAAGAAGGAATATTATCTCACCGATGCGGTGGAGGTGTTGCTCAAGAGGGGCTGTAAAGTGAGCGCCTTTGACTGCGGAGAACCTAATGTGGTGGTGGGGGCGAACACCCCCGAGGAATTGAAACGCTGCGAAGCGTTGTATGAATCAGCGGCTTTATAATTTTTATAATTTATAATAATAAACCAAGCAAAGGACACTAAATGGACGGAAATTATTCAAACATCGTACTGATCGGGGGAAGCGCACACCCCAAGCTGAATTGGGAAATATCCGAACTTCTCGGAATTCCCCTCACCACAACGGAAATCAAGCATTTTGCGGACGGGGAAACCTATGTTCACATCTGCGAATCCGTCAGGGGCAAGGATGTATATATCATTCAACCCACCTGCAAACCGGTCAACGAAAATTTAATGGAACTGCTCATCGCCATCGACACCTTAAAGCGGGCTTCCGCAGGCAGGATTAACGCCATAATCCCCTATTACGGCTATTCCCGTCAGGATAGAAAGGACAAGGCAAGGGTACCCATCACGGCAAAGTTGGTGGCGGATCTTTTGGATAAGGCGGGGGCGGACAGGGTGGTTTCCGTGGATCTGCACGCCGACCAGATACAGGGCTTTTTCGATATACCCATGGATCGCCTCAAGGCCCAGCCGCTGATTGCGGAATATATCAAGAGCCATGATTACGATTTGAGCAACATGGTCGTGGTTGCTCCGGATGTGGGCAGTGTGAAGCGTTCCCGCACCATGGCGGAAATGCTCGAAATACCCATGGCGATCATAGATAAGCGCCGCCCCCAGGCCAATGTTTCCGAAGTCATGAATGTGATAGGCGAGGTCAAGGGCAAGGATGTCATAATGATAGACGACATGATAGACACCGCCGGCACAATAGTGGGCGCGGCCAACGCCCTGAGGGAATTGGGCGCAAAGAAGATAATAGCCGCCTGCACCCACCCCCTTTTCAACGGCGAAGCCCCCAAGCGGCTCACCGAAAGCGCGATCGATACCCTCATAGTCACCAACACCGTGCCCCTTACCCCCGAAAAACATATCAGCAAGGTCAAGGTGGTATCCATAGCTCCCCTGCTTTGCAATGTTATCCTTCGTATTCATACCGGGCAGTCGGTGAGCGTGCTTTTCGAGGAGGATTAATGGAAAACGATAAGTTAAGCGCCATAGCCCTAAGGGTGAGGCGCAATATAATAAAAATGGTGAACAGCGCTTCCAGCGGTCATCCGGGAGGTTCGCTTTCCGGGGTGGAAATAGCAGTTCTGCTTTATTTCGAAATCATGAATATCCCCTCCTTTTCCGATGAAAACAGGGATAAATTCATCTTAAGCAAGGGACACGCCTCCCCGCTTTTGTATGCCGTACTCTGCGAAAAAGGGCTTTTCCCCGCCGAGGAGCTTTTGAGCTTCCGTCGGCTTTCCTCCAGACTTCAGGGTCACCCGGATATGAAAAAACTGCCCGGGGTGGAAATGACCACAGGCTCGCTGGGCTTGGGAATAGGCGCGGCGGTGGGAATGGCTCTTTCTGCGAAGTCGGACGGTAAACCGAATAGGATATACTGCCTTTGCGGAGACGGGGAGATTCAGGAAGGCACGGTCTGGGAGGCCGCCATGGCCGCTTCCCATTATAAACTCGATAACTTCACCCTCATAATCGACAACAACGGTCTGCAAATAGACGGAGATGTGGCAAAGGTGATGAGCCCTTACCCCATAGACGAGAAATTAAGGGCCTTCGGCTTCGAGGTGGTCACGGCCGAAAACGGCAACTGCTTCGACTGCTTGAGGGAGGCGATCGGTAAATTGAACGATAAAAACGGCAAGCCCAAGGCCATTGTGGCAAAAACAGTGAAGGGCAAGGGGGTTTCCTTCATGGAAAACAACGCCTCTTGGCACGGTACCGCCCCCAACGAGGAGCAAACCCGTCAAGCCCTTAAAGAATTGGGGGAGAATTAGATGGCGGAAAAAATAGCAACCAGAGAAGCCTACGGCAACGCTTTAAAGGCGTTGGGGGAGAAAAACGAAAAAATAGTGGTTTTAGATGCGGACCTTTCCGGCTCCACCAAGACCGCCGTCTTTGCCAAGGCCTTCCCCGAAAGATTTTTCGATTGCGGCATAGCGGAGGCCAATATGACCTCCATGGCGGCGGGAATGGCCGCCTGCGGTAAAATACCCTTCATTTCCACCTTCGCCGTTTTCGGAACGGGCAGGAATTACGATGTGATAAGAAGCAGTATATGCTATCCTAAATTGAATGTAAAACTCGCCATGACCCATGCGGGGCTGACGGTGGGAGAGGACGGGGCAACCCATCAATCCCTGGAGGACATCGCCCTGATGAACGCCCTGCCCAACATGACGGTTATAGTTCCCGCAGATGCGATGCAGGCCGAGGGGGCTGTATTTGCCGCCGCCGAAATTGAAGGGCCTGTTTATCTGAGATTTTCCCGGGCTAAAACCCCGGTGATATATCCCGAGGGACATAGATTTATCCCGGGCAAGGCGGATATAATCAAAGACGGCAAAGATGCGGCGATTTTCGCCTGCGGAGTGATGGTTTCAAAGGCCATGGAAGCGGCGGCGGCCTTAAGCAATGAGGGGATCGAAGCGGCGGTGATAAACATAAGCACCATCAAGCCCTTGGACAGGCAAACCGTCATAACCTACGCCCGGAAATGCGGCAGGGTGGTGACGGCCGAGGAACACTCCGTATTCGGCGGATTGAACAGCGTCATAAGCCAATGCCTCAGCGAGGAGTATCCGGTCAAGGTCAAAGCCGTGGCAGTGAAGGATGTTTTCGGACAGTCCGGCAAGGCCGATGAGCTTATGGAGTATTACGCTCTGACGGCCGGGGAGATTGTTAAGGCGGTTAAGAGTTTTTAGGGCATAAGCCTTTGAATTGCCTTAAGGGAATGTGTTTGTATATTACGAAAAATAAAAAATCGGCGGGGTTAATTGATGACTTTGCCGATTTTTTTGATTGGGTGAATTCATAGTGATTGTGTTGGGAGTGCGTTTAGGGGGTGTGTTTGCGGATATGGGGGCGGGATTTTCGTTCCTTGAATATTTCGCCGCAAGGCGGAATTACCTTCTTGCATATTTGTTGATTCGCAGCTGATTAATGTTCGAAAAAACATTGGGAAAGCATTTTTCATTTTGACCGGGTCACATCGTTAAACGGTTCGCTACATTCATTGTTAAAGCAGAAAAAATCTGTCATTCTGACCGGGTTATAATGATAAGTCTTTTTCCGCCGAAGGCGGGAGCTTATATCCCTTTCACCCGTTTATTCATCGAATAATGTTCACAGATACCCCGGAAAGGAATTTGACTTTCTGACCGGGTCACTTTGTAAAGCTTATGTTTTGCTCTTGTTTAGTGATAATGCGCAACTTAGACACCTATTTCTCACTATCTTGTGTTTTTCTGTTTGTAGTTTTTGCCCCATGTGTGGTTTTCAAAGCGGAGAAGTATCATCTTCTTATAAGTTAAGTCCCATTTATTCACACTGATTCTGTTCCTAAATACGCCGGGAAAGGGGTTTTACATTCTGACCGGGTCACTTTGTCAAAGCTTATGCTTTGCTCTTGTTTAGTAATAATGCGGAAGTATTTATCGCCGTGACCGGGTCATAATGATAAGTTTTTTTATTGTTTATCAAAAGGCTTAGGCACCTATTTCTCACTGCCTTTTGTTTTGACCTGTTTGTTTTTATTTACGCTTTGCAAGAGATTTCGTGACGGGAAAGCCGTCTCTTACATATTTGGCGCAAGGCGGGAGTTTTTACCTTCTTTCTTATTTGTTGATTCGCCGCCGATTTATGTTTGCAAATGCGCCGGGAAAGGGTTTTACATTTTGACCGGGTCACTTTGTTAATGCTTATGCGTTGCTCTTGCTTAATGATAGTGCAGAAGAATTTTTCGCTGTGACCGGGTCATAATGATAAGTTTTTTTATTGTTAATCAAAAGTCTTAGGCACCTATTTCTCACTATCTTGTGTTTTCTGTTTGTAGTTTTTTGCCCATGCGTGGCTTTCAAAGCGAGAAGTTTCATCTTCTTATAATAAGTCCCATTTATTCACAACCGATTCTGTTCATAAATGCGCCGGGAAAGGTTTTTTTACATTCTGACCGGGTCACTTTGTCAAAGCTTATGTTTTGCTCTTGCTTAATGATAGTGCAGAAGAATTTTTCGCTGTGACCTGGTCATAATGATAAGTCTTTTTCCGTTACAATGCGGGACAACCCCAAACTCTGCCACAAGCAAAATCCCCCAAACCAAAAAAACGGCAATGCCACTACCCCGCACCGCCGCACAAAATTCTGCGATTTTTTAATTATTAATGGGCATCGGCGCATAAATAGCGCTTCCGTATCTCTCACGCATCACATTGCTTAAGGTGAAAACCTCCAAAGCGCTGTGGTACATGGTTATATCCACACTTCCGAAATCCTTTATATATTCGCCGTCCACCGTCCAAGGAATTTCCTCGTTAATTCTTATGCTCACCCTGTCGGTTTGGAAAAAACGGATAAGGTCGTTATCCAACTTGCCGGAAAAGATTTGGGCGACTATGTTTGAAAGCTCCGCGATATTTTCCGGGCGGCGTATGAAAACCGCCTCGAATTTGCCGTCGTTGTAATCCACAATGCTCGGATCAAGCTTTATTATCGCCCCCACCGAGTTGACATTCGTCACCGCCCCCAAAAGGTAATCCCCGCCTATGACCTCCTCGCCCTCGCCGATGGTGACGGTCATGTTGTAGCTTCTCAGCTCGGATAAGCTCTTGACCGCACCTATCACATAGGCGGTGTAACCGAAAATATTCTTGAGGGTCTGGGGGGTGGCGTAGGTGGTGTCGGTGAAACAGCCGAAGGAAATGGCTGTGGCAAAGCTGTAACCCCCCATCATGCCCACATCAAGGCCGTGAAGCACTCCGTCGCATATTATCTCCGCGGCGATCTCCATATTCGGGGGTATTTTCACCACATCGGCCAAAAGGTTGGAAGTGCCTGCGGGTATGATCCCGAGTTTGGGGCGTTCGTTTTCGGGCAGGGTCATGACCGCTTGCAACACCTCGTTGATGGTGCCGTCGCCGCCGCTGACCGCCAAAACATCGAAGGCGCTTCCGTAGCGTTTGACGGTGGTGCAGGCATCTTCCTTGGCGGTGGTGATATGAATAAACACATCGTATTTTCTGCTTAATATCTGCGCTATGGTTTCTATCGGCACCTTGCCCAAAGCCATCCCGGAAACCGGGTTTTTAATAAGCAACAATCTCTCCTTCATCTCAAATTCTCCTCAGAAAACATATTCGAAATAGTCGTAATCAAGAATATATCTTGAATATAGCGTGCGGTTTCTCACCACGGCGTTCATGGTCGCGATGTAAGCGGCCGTGTCCTCGATGACAGCGCCTTCAGCGGGGGTGAAAACTCCGGTGCGGGCGTTGTATCTGCCCTTTTCCGAAATCCAACTGTAGTTGCGGAATATCACCAGCCCCTCAAAGGAAGAAAGCATATCCTTGCCCATGAGCAGTCTTGAATCGTATTCCACGCCGAAAAGGTTCAGCAGGGTGGGAAGTATGTCGATGCTGTAACAGGGCTTGTCCACCTCGACGGCGGGGGTGGCGCTGTTGTATATGATGCAGACATTTTTATAATACTCGAAATCCCTCTCCAAATATCTTCCCGCCAAGGCGTCCGTGTTTTCCGCGGAAAGGCCGTAGGGGTAATGGTCGGGACACAGGGCAATAACCGTGTCGTCCAAAATGCCCTTTTCCTCAAGCCCGGCAAGCAGATCCGTCAGGGCATATTCCAATTCCAAATTGCAGGCGATGTAGGCCTTGACCGCATCGGGATAATTCAGGGAAATGACGGCCTGTTTGTTGCGGGCGGCCATATTGTTGCCGGAAAAGCTGTAATTCAGGTGTCCGCTTACTGTCATATAATAGGCCATGAAGGGGGAGCTGTCCGCATAAAAGGGCAGGGTGGCGTTCATCATTTCCCTGTCGCTGGCGGGCCATATTTTTTTCACATATTTCTCCATACCGTTGCCCATTCCCATCCATACATCGTAACCCAGATTCTTGTGGGTCAAATTGCGGTTGTAATAAGTATAGGAATTGTTGTGGTAACCGTATGTCGAATAACCGAGCCTCTTTAAGGAATTTCCCATGGTGAAATAGTTATTGTTCTTGCGGGAGGCATACATACTGTTCACCCCGGATTTGGGTATAAGCCCCATGGTGAGGGAATATTCCCCGTCGCTGGTGGAAACTCCCCAGGGGGGCTGATAAAAATCGGTGAAGTGAAAACCCTCGGTCATGAGCTTGTAGAGGGTGGGGGTTATCTCGGGGGTTATCATGTTGATATTCAAGCTCTCCGCACATATCATTATCAGATTTTTCCCTGCGAATATCCCCGTGTATTCATTTTTCGGGGTGCCGGGTTGGGAGGCGAAGAACCGGCTCATGGAAGCTATGGTGGAATTCCCCGAAGCGCCCACCGCATTAAAATCAATGTCCAATATATTCGCATAGCCGTAAACATCAAGCGAAGGCGCATAAATGGGCAGATCCGCATTCACCCCGGTGTCCACGGGTTTTTCCACATAGGTGTATACCACATCCATTGCGGCGGATAGGGTCATTCCGAAGCGGGGGACACATTCATTCATGCTGAATTGGGAGGTGAAATACTGTTTGTCGGTTATATAGCCGTTGGGAATGTTGTATATCATGAAAATCCCGCCCGCTGTCATTACAAGGCTGAGCGCCGCCGAAGCCGCAAAACGCAGGGGTTTTGACTTGCCGGGCATAATGAGCCACTTTGACAATATAATACAAAGCGCCAAGGGCCAGAAAAACAGGGCTATCTCCCCAAGCCCGCCGATGATGGTCTGCCAGATTTCGGTGCTGTAACTGCCCACAAGATCCCCGGCGGTTTGGGTCATCACCGAATAGCTCATATAATTGCCGTAGGTCTGTTTGAGCAGGCATTGGGTGGTGAAATAGAAGGCGAAAAAGCCCATGGGCAAAAGCAGGGTTATCGTTTTTGCCCATCTCGGGCGCATCAATTCGGAAAGCCCGACGAAAAAAACGCCCACCGCCATGGGGAAAAGCACCGCATAAAGGGTACCCAAATTTGCTATTGCCGCCTTGTCGGAAATATACTCCATTTTCAAAAGAAGCATAATTTCCATATAAGCAAGGCAAACAGGCAATATTACCGCCATGGGGCTTAGGGCGTCCCTGCGCTTCCTTTTTACCTTAACGGTTTTCTTCGCCCCCGCTTTACCGGAGGAGTTTTTCCCATAGGCTCTTTTCTTTGTGAGAGGGGCGGCCTTCACCCCCCTTGTACCCGATGTCATCAGTCCTCAAGCCTCTTTAATATTTCTTTTAATACTTTCCTGCCTTTGTAATATGCCGTCGCCCCCATTTTCGCAAGAGAGCCGATAACGGCCGCCTCCCTCGGGGTCAGCTTGTTTGCGGGGGAGGGTTGTTTGATTATCTCCTCTGCGGTTTTAATGAGTTTTTCCGCCTTTTCCATTTCCCGCTCCAGGGTGTCCCGGGCGTCCTCCCTTAAAAGCACGTTTTCGGGGGCGCTTTCCCTTTCATGGGTGTAATCCGCCATTTGTTCGGTTATATCTATGGGGTTTTCGCTCTGCTCGTGGGTTTGCTTATCTTCTTCGGGCAAAGTTATCTCAATGGGTTCTTGCTTCATGTTTTCTTCC
>JAAYHF010000207.1 GCA_012727485.1 Eubacteriaceae bacterium | reverse complement strand
TCGGGGATAACGCATATGAGTGTTTATCGGTTGAAGAAGGTGGCGGGGAGGGGGTAGGGACATAAGGTAAAGGCGGGAGGTAAGTTAATAGGGTTTTATGGAAGGGCTCCTTTTGTGGGGGCTTGTTTGGGTTTAAGTTGTATTAGCGTACGAGAGGGAAATTGGAGCATTGAGAGGGGGGATGGGTGTTATATGGTGGTGAAGATTGGTAGTTTGCGTTGTGACCTGGTCATTTCGTAAAAATCAACTTTTTTATGCTTTGACCGGTCATAACGAAGAAATTCTGCTCTTAAGATTCTGCCCCGGTCATAATGGAAAATTAACTCTTTAAAGTTTTAACCAAGTCATTTCGTAAAATTAAAGAATTTTACCTTCTGACCGGGTCAGAAGGTAAAACGAAACAAAAGTAATTTACTCATACTGTGACCCGGTCATAAAACAACCTTTAGCCATAAAATGACCAAAGCTCATAATATAACCTTTGGTCATTTGGCAAAAAAGCAAGTACTACCCATTAATTTTCCGACCCGGTCACAATAGTAAGCTTTAAATTTACACCCTCATACAACCTAAACCCCAAATATACCGCGTAAAAAACACCCCCCTACAACTCCACCCCCAACGAATTCCCCCGACAATAACAAAACCAATTCCCGCTTTCGATTATCTCCTCCCGGGCGAGGCGGAAAAAGAGGTCACAGGGCTCACAGGTACTGTTTTCGCAGGCTTCCTTCGCCGTCTGATATAAAACAGCCATTTTGTCGTTGTCCTCAATCTTGCGTTCCAAAGAAAGCTTGCCGTAATAATTGGAAAAGAAAAGCGCACATATGGGCAGTATGCTCAATATAAGGCTCAAAAGGCTTCGCAGGGTGATGTCCTCGTTGGAATTAAGCAACAACAGCAGCTTGTGACCTCCCAGGGGCAGAACCTTGTCCAGATATTCCGGGAAGAAAAATTCCGCCGCACCCACCGCAAGTAAGGCGACGAGGGATAAGACGAACACCGCCCCGGAGGTGCCCTTATTGAGTTTGTGTTTACGGGAGTTTTTCTTGCGGGCGGAAAGGTGGTAGTTGAGCTGACCGACTATCCAAGCCGTTTTTATCTCCTCCGTCGAAACCTTACTTTCACCCTTTCCCCCCACGAGAAGGGAATCCAGCGCCTTTTTTATCCAAAGGGAGTCGGTCTTTTGCGTCCAGGTGAACTGTTCGGTGATGTTATCCTCGATGTTGGCACAGCAAAGGAAGAATTGGGCCCTCAATGTCTCGGAAAGCACCCTGTATTGCAGATATTTCCCGTGATAATCCCGTTTTTCGGAAACGAAAAGCACAAGGGCGGAAAGGGCGAGCATAATACCGTATCCCGCCAGATATAGCTTGGTTTCGGAAGAACCGTATATAAGCAGGGAGAGCGCCATGAAAATTGCCAAAATCGAAAGGGTTTTCATGGAAGAAAGGTATTTCTTTTGATTGATTCCGGAAAGCCTGCTGACAGTCCTGTAAACATCGCCCATGATCCCCGCCTTCTTACCCGCCCGAAGGACTATTTCGCCCTTCGCCGGAGGGTTGCCCGGGTTATCCTCAACGCTTGCGCTGTCCTTGTTGAAACGCTCCGTCTGCTTCATAGCCTCCCCGGGTATGCCCGGTTTGTTCTCGATGAGAGTGGTTTTTATGGAGAAGGTTTCCTGCGGACGGCTTGCCCTCGGGGTTAAGATGTGTATGACCGCCGCCTCGAAGCCCGTGCGGGAAAAGGGGTCTTTGTCCAAGCTGTCCACGCCGCTTAGCATAAAATCCACAGCCTCCGCGGTGCCGCAACCATCTCTTTTCGCGGGCGAGCCGTCCCAGAGCGCCATAAGCACATGGCAATGTTTTGCGATGTATAACCCTGCCAAACGGTAACCCCTTTCAAGCCCCGTTTTATCTGCGCTCCCCCCCTCGACGGTGAAATACTCCTTCGCCGCCGACAGGAGCGATTCGAAAACGGGCAGTTCCTCCTCGGAGAAATCCTTCCTGTAATCCTCAAGGGGCATGGGCAGAGGACAGACGAGTTCGATACCGAGCTTCAGGGCTTCCTGCGCGCAAAGCGTATCTCCCCCCGTGGCCAGCGAAGAAAGTATTCTGATCGGGCTGTTGGGGTATTTCGCCCTTATTTGACCAAGTTGCCCGGCGACCTCGGATCTCAGGGCGGGTATGTCGTTCTCCCTTAAATCCCTGTGTCCCGTTACTCCAATGGTGATAGGTATTTTCATAGTTTTCCCCTCCGCTTTCCCCTGATATGTGCTGTGAGTTTGGGTAGGTATTTGTTTAATAATAGCATTAAGTTTGCGTAAAAGTTCATGGAGTTGGCGGGAAGTTTGAAAAATCGGGTTGGTGTATTTTTGGGGTTATGGTTTTCGTTTTGATTTGTTTATAGGCTTTATTTTGTGTTTTTGCGGGGGATATTTATGCGGGGGTTAGGGGTTTTGAGTAAGAGATACATAAATACGGATTTTTTGTAAGGAAGAATCTTTGTGTATTGATATGGGGGGGAACTTGCTTTTACATGGGTGGGCGTGGGGAGGATATTTTACCATTCTGACCGGGTCAGATTGATAAAGTTTTTGTGCTTGAGCCAGTTTGGGAAAGGAGTGTTTCGCCGTGATACTTTTGTCATTGTGACCGGGTCAGAATTGTAAATCGGCGGGGGAAGGGTTGGGTGAGGGTTATGGACAGGGCTTTCTTTTCTGACCTGGTCAGATTGATAAATTATTTCAATTCCGGTCATTTTGGAAAAGGAATAGTATTGCCATTGTGACCCGGTCATTTTGTTAAAAAGGGGTTTTATGGATTCATCGGTTTTTTACATTCTGACCGGGTCACTTTATTAAAAATGGGCGAGGGTTAAGGAAAGAAATTTCTTTTCAGACCCGGTCACTTTGGGAAAATTCGGAAAGTTTTATTGTTCTGACCGGGTCACTTCGTTAGCGAAGTTTTTTCATTTAGATCGAGTCACTTATGCGTCTCGCGGGGGGGGTTCCGCCATTTGATACGGTCAAAAAAATTCTTTTATCATTCACGGTCAGCCGCCTCGCTGGCTTTTAAATATGACCCGGTCACTTCGTGTAAAACGACGGGGAATGGTAGTCGAGATTTTCTTTTCTGACCCGGTCACTTTGACAAAACTGGTTTTTCGGCTAAGCTATACTTTTAAGTTTTGAGCTTTATTCCGATTCTATGTTTTGGGCGGGGATATTTGTCCCGTATTTTGCGTTTTTCGTCTATCATGCCTTACTTAAATTGTCCCCGGATGTGACCAAACTACCCTTTCTCCTTCCTCAAGCCCGATGCCAAATAGATGCTGTCTGTGGTATTATAATGAATAAGTCAATTCCAAGCGAGGTGACAGCCCATGCCGCAGATGAATAGGGGCGGAAAGTTTATTTTCGGAAAATCCATTGTTCGCGAAAACGGCGATATTCAAATACCCCCTCAGGCAATGGAGGAATACGATATAGTGAGGGAAGGCAGGGTCTATCTTTTTACCGGAAGCAAAGTCACCGGCGGCTTTTGCGTGACGAGAAAGGGCTTGCTGAAAGACTCCAAATTGGGTCATATTTTAAGGGAAACGCCGGTTTTGATGGATTACACCCTCAATATGGGCGAATTCGTCAAGTATAAGGGGAGGGAGTATTGTTGGGTCGATATTACGAATAAGGGGTTGATCCACCTTACGGAAGAAATGCTTAGTTTCTTGAATATACTGCCAAAGATGCAGTTACTTTCCATTCGCAGCAGCGATATTGCTTTTACCATGGGTGCAAGGGGGCCGCTTTTAGACAAAGCGGATAGTTTTTCCGGGGATTTGCCTGTTTTTTAGGGTGCAGTATGGGGCAAGAAGTGGCGGTGAATAGTTGTTAATTACAACCCGGTCAGATTTATAAAACCTCTTTTTAGAACCGTGTCATATTGTTAAAAAGGATTTTTTATCGACTCAGATTTTTTAATTATGACCGGATCACTTTAACATTTTAGACATAGTTTTATTCGGGAGTGAATGCAAGACGGATTATTTGCCATTGTGACCGGGTCACAAAATGAACTAGAGCGTGTTCACGCAAATTGACAACCCCCACTCCCCATGCTATAATCCAATCATGGAAATCACAAAAGAACAATTCGAACGAATAAAGCCCTACCTCCCACGACAAAGAGGAAATGTAAGCAT
>JAAYHF010000206.1 GCA_012727485.1 Eubacteriaceae bacterium | reverse complement strand
GCTTCGGCAGGATAAATCTGCGAAACGCCAAATATAAAGAAGATTTCACTCCCATAGACGAACACTGCGGCTGTTATGTTTGCCGAAATTATACAAAGGCCTACTTAAGGCATTTGATCGTTTCGGGGGAGATTCTTTCAAGTATGCTCCTCAGTTTGCATAATATAGCCCGCACCGTGCAATTCATGAAGGAAATGCGCGAAAGCATATTATCCGATAAATTTTCGGATTTTAAGAGTAATTTCGAAAAGCTATGGTATAATCAATAACCGATAAACAGGAGGAGAAAAATGGAAAACCCTACGGTATTTATTTTGATCGCTATGGCGGTCATGCTCATTCCCTCGCTATTCATGGGAAGAAGCCAGAAGAAACAGCAACAGCAAAGACAGTATATGCTGGACAATCTCGAAGCAGGTGACAAGGTCATCACCTCCGGAGGATTCACCGGAGTTATAGATAGAGTCAGCGATGCTTCTTTCATCATCAGATTCTCTCCGGATTCGCTCAGGCTTGAAGTGGCTAAGGAAGCGGTTATCCGCAAGGTTGAGGACGAGGACGAAATTCCCGAACTCGAAACCGAATATGACTACATCATAGACGACGATGATGACGACGACGCCGAAGGCGAACAGGAAGAACAATAAAAAAGGAAAGGCGCTGCATTAATTGATGAATATATTGGTGAATGCGGCTTCTTTTTCGAAGTTCGCACTTGCTTTGTTGATAGTTGCAGGGGGAATGGCGGCGGCTCTGACCGCCTCTTCCTTTATATTGCGGAAAAAGCGCAAACTCCCCGCTGTTTCCCCCGATAACCGACAGGAGCATAATGACCCCCGACAGGAAAACCTGTCGAATCTAGGGCAAAGTGAAATTAACTTACTTAAATACCCGAAACACAAAATCGTCAAGCCCTTTGTACCCCGCCCGGTGACACTTTGGGGGATAGCGGGCTTTTTCGCCGCCTGCTCTGGTGTTTATTTGGCTTTGATTTCCACGGGCATCTCCTACACCGCCATTTTGGCAATAGGTTTCTTCCTTGGGGTCGCCATCGAGGTGGGGGTCAGCAACATCGTTTATACCGTAAAGGTGAAAACCGACGAGAACATCGTTTTCGTTCCGAGAATATCCGGGGTGGACGGCAAGGTAAGCGTCGCCATTCCCGCAAGCAAAACCGGTCAGGGGAAGGTCAGGCTCGTTTACAAGGGCCTTGTCACCGAGATAACCGCCCTTAGCCTTGATGAGGTTACCCTCGCCCCCGGAACGGACATAACCGTGCTTTACGCCTGGAAGGACGATTGCGTTATGGTAAAAAAGAAATAAAAAACCGGAGAGCAGGTATTCTGATCCTAGCACAAGGCTAGGTGGGCAATCTGTTCCCAATCTCTGCCCTCCACTGATAGAGCGAGGCTCGGCATCAAAGGGGAAACTCGAAATCCCGGTAAGAAGGTGTAGGTTCAAAATATTCTGCCCTCACGGTAGATTTATTATATCCGAAAACGGAGTATAATACAAGCAATCGGTAAAATTGGTTTTATGTTCAATTAAAATTTATTTTCTTTTGCATCGGGCGTTAGTCCGATGTTTTTTTATGGCTTAGTTGGAGGATTTGATAAGCGTCCGCAAACACAATCCCCGACTTTGCATATCAATTTCCTCAATATAGCACCTCCCGATTATTCCCATATCCCAAAGCCCTCTTTTCCTCAATCGTTTTTGCCCGATATGTCTTTGGGCTACCTCAGAATGTTAAACCCCTTGATTTGCTCCAAACGATGAAAGGGAACAATATGCCATTAACGCCCGGCTTCGGAAAGGGCTGTTCTCCTGCGGTGAACCCTTGCATAGAAAGAAATCTCTTTCCTATGCGGGTAAAACCGTTGGAGTATGTCATGCCATGTATGACTTAAGCCGTTTGTGCGGCGCCGTCTTAACTCGGCTGACCTGCGGGAACATAATCGGAGAAATTTTCAATTCGCTCTCAGGGGATTTTCATTAACGGAAAAGTCGTATTAAGCCTTATAACCCGCTTAGGCAATCGCTCGGCCGCCTTTTTCGTTAATTTCCCCCCGTTGCGCTCACCGCAATATTCTCAAGCCCCACCTTACATTCGCTTTCCACAATATCCTGTATCTGAATGGCGTCCTGGGCGGTGAGGGTATCGCAGTCAACCAGCACATTGGCGTGGTCCTCATGTATGAACACTATGCAGTCCGCAAAGCCCTTTGCCTTTATCCTGTTTTCCACGGAAAGTTCCATTTCATTCAGCTTAACGAGATAAATCATTTCGGCTTGGGCATTGGCGGCGTTTTCATCGGTCGCCTTGGTGTTCTCGGCAATGTCCTGCAATATTTCGATGTCCGCGCTCCTTGCCTGTTCCCTTTCCAGCCGATAGGCGGAAAAGAAGGCCTTATCCACCGCCTTTGTGCCGGACATGGCGGTCTGTTCGGTGTGGGAGCTGACCAATTCCGCATTCATGGGGTCGTCCTCCCCGGTTTGCGCCGTGAGCGAATCGGAAAGCTTGTAATTGATGATGGTCATTCCCACCAGCAGAGCAGTTAAGATGATAAGCGCCGCCCCTCTTTTGTTGAGCTTGATTTTTTTGATGAATTTCATTTTCCCTCCTTTTGGCTGCCCCGGGGCAGCACTGATATTCTGTTTGCGCCTATACCCAGCGCTTTTGAAGCGGCAATGGTTATTTGGGAGCGTATATCCAAATCCCCCGCCCCCTGCGCCACGATCAAAACTCCGATTATCTCGGGGTATTCCGTGACATCCTCTCCCGAAAAGGCGCTCGCCGCCTGTGCCGCCTCCCCGGCGAAGGTTATCATCACCGTGTTTTCACCCACCCCCTCAATTTGACTTAAAGTATCGGATAGCTGATTTTCAAGGCTTTTCTTGTAATCGGGGGAGGAATAACCCCTCCCGGATATGCCGCCGATGGGCAAACCCACCAGAAGAACGCCCAATAAGGCAATACAGGAAAGCAAAATTATCTTGTCTTTCAAAGGAATTGCCTTTATTTTCGAAAAAAACTCCCTCATTGCGCCTCACCGCCCGTTTCCGTTATCGCTATATGTATATTCTCCCTTGCCAACGAATATTCACCGATCAAAAGCTCCGTCACCGATTCGGGGTTGTAATTTTTATCGCAAAATACGGTTGCGCTCACCTTCGATATGCCCTCCGCAAAGTTTTCGGAGGTTATTTCAAAGCGAATGTCACCTTCGAAGGCTATGCCCCTGGCTCTTATCTCGCTGAAAAAATCCTCCCTCAGCTCCAGTGCGGTGCGCTCGCTGACCCAATCCTCCATTATCCCCTCGGTTTGAGGCTCAATGGCGGCGGGCTCGTCGCTGAAAAAGGAAGGCCAATCATTCGAGGTGAAAAAGGTGATGTAGCTTATCAGCGGCAAAAGGGCGCAACAAACGAATAATATGGCGCTTGCGGTTTTAATATGCTTTTCATATCTGCCCTCCGGGGCGATGAATTCTATTATCACAAGGATTTCTATGCAAATCGCAAGATTAATAAGATCGTTTTTCACCTGTTACCTCATCAATAAAATATAGTTGCCCAAAAATATCAATAGGGCCGTCAAGATGACAAACATCACCGCCACGCTTATCGCGCAGACCATCACGAAGAAAACAAAGGAGGCGGATTCGTTCACCGCATCCACTATCCTGCTGTCCGCAAAGGGCTGGGAGATGATGACGCAAAGCTTCAAGGAAAGATAGATCCCCAAGATCCTTATCACGGGAACGGCGGCAATGGCGCATATAAGCAGGACCCCCGCCAAGCCGAGGCTGTTTTTGATAACCATGATGAAGCCCGCAATGGTATCGGAGGAATCGGAGAGAAAGCCGCCGATGACCGGAATGGAGTCCTTCATGGCGTATTTTAAAGCCCTGGCCGCCGCCCCGTCGGTGGAAGCGAAGGAGAAGGATTCCATCGCCACGAGGGAGCCGAAAAGGGTGAACATTGTGCCGAGAATGAAATAGCAACTCTTTTTGAGGAAATCCCCGAAATGGGAAAAGCTCACCGAGGAGATGAACTTGTCCGCCAGAGTAAGCCCAAAGCCTATTCTTGAAGCGGGAATGACCAAGCCCGTTATTATACTCATAATACTGCTTGAAAAAAACATCAGCGCCGGACTCATCAGCCCCGAGGTCAAAGCGCCCCCGGATATGACGAGGATAAAAATCAGCAGTGGCACAAAGGCCTGCATGAAGGAGGCTATTTTGGTTATCAAATTCACAGTCAGGGATACGCTGTCGGTGTATGTACCCACGAGCATTGCCACCACCGTCAGATAAACGGCGCACATCGAAGCTTTTTTCACCGGATTTGTCAGATGCTCCGAGAAAACGTTTGCCACAAGCCCGTATAAAACGCAGATGCAAGTGATGGATACGGTGATCCCCATATTCGATAAAAGGGAATCCTTCAGCCCCTTCATCAGCCCCTTGAAAAGCTCCTTCAGGTCAGGGGAGTATTCGCCCCGGGCAATGTCCTTTATCATCTCGAAGATGTCGTCGTAACCCGTCAGCTCCCGCAGAAGGCTTTCTCTCATGTATTCATTCAGGGTATCCTTCTGTACCCTGTTTTCAATATCTTCCATGAGTTCCTCAAGCCCCTGCGAAGCGTAGACGCTGCGGGGGCAGGGGGCTATCAGAAGGAGTATCATCAAAACGAGAAGTATCTTTTTCATTGCATCACCTTTATTATGTATTCGAAAAGGGTGAGTATGGTGGGCAGGGTGATGTAGAGAATCACAAAGCGGGCGGCGAGGTCGATTTTCGAGGAAAGGGCTTTCATATCCGAATCCAAACAAAGATCCGAGGCGAATTGGGCTGTGTAGGCGGTGAGCAGTACCTTTAAAACCAAAGCAATTCCGCCCGAATCTATGGAATATTTTTCTGCGATGAGGGTGATTGCCCCTATGGCATAGGCGGCGTAATCCATCACCATGAAAAGAATCAAAAGCCCCCCCGCAAGGGAAATCAAGACCGCATAATCCTTATTTTGCTTTGAAAAATAAAGGTAAAGCATACACAGCACCGCCCCCGTCGCCGCTATCTTGAATATCTGGTTCAATATATGCCGAAGGTCGTTTTAAGGGTTTCGAAGAAACCGCTTATTATTTCTATCACAGTGAGCAGTACGATTATCACCCCCACGAGAGTGACCAGAGTGGCTATGTCGTCCCTCCCGTTTTTAGTCAGGATTTGGTTAACCAGCGTGATGATGACCCCCACCCCCGCGATGCGAAAAATGATGTCTATGTTCATATTTCCCCCCTATAAAAATAGTATTATCGTCATTGCCCCCCCGAGGCGTATCAGCCCGGTATAGGCGGCGCTTTCGCTTTGCCTTTTTGCTTCCCGAAGGGCGAGGTCATTTTCCAAGGCCTCCTCGATGAGCCGCAGTTTGCTTATCATGGTTTTCCTGTCCGTTTCCCGCAGGGCCTGCGTAAGCTTTAGCAGGGTGGCATAAGCCGAACTTTTTACCCCCAATTTCCTTTGACCCTCGCTTAAAAGCCTTTGGGCGTAATCGAGCGACTTATCGCCGCATTGCAAAAGGGCTTCTTTGAATATGCCGTTTATCGGCTGACAATCCTCCCCGGTGTATCTCGAAAGCATCTCACATAGGGGCATCGGATATTGGTTTAAAACGCAAAGCATATCGCAAACCACATATTTAAGCGCCCTTTCCGTTTCCGTCTGCGTTGAAAAAAAGCTTTTAACGCAAAGGGAGATCATGAAAAAGGCCGCTTGGGATATGACAATGCCCGCAATTTTCAACTCCATTTGAAAACCTCTCCCAAAGCGCCGTCGTAAACCGCCGTCGGATAAATGCCCACGGCGTTTCGCTTTATGCCGATGTATCGCTCGAACACCCGGGAAGCGATGAGGAATTCTTCGCAGAAAACCTCCTCGACCGCGCCCCTGTGCATGGAGCAGATGACCTTGACCCCACTGCGGCAAGCATTCATAAGCTCCCGCATATCCTCCCGGGAATTGATTTCATCGGTTATAATTACCTGCGGCGACATGGAGCGAATAACCATTTTCAGCCCCTCCGCCCTCGGGCAGTTATCCATTATGTCGCTTCTCTTTCCGCAATTTAACATCGGGTAGCCCTCATGACAGCAGGCCAATTCCCCTCTCTCGTCGATGATCGCACATTTCAGCGGCTCATAGCCCTCCTCCCCGTCGGATAATCTGCGAGCGATGTCCCGCAGGGCTGTGGTTTTGCCTGCGGCGGGTTCGGAGGTGAGAAGCGTGCTGTATACGCCCCTCCCGTTTCGTATATAACCGATTATCCCGTCGGCGGCTCCGATGATCTGCCTGGCTATTCGGATATTAAGACTGGTGAAATGGTCCATGGATATAACCTTTCCCTGCGAAATATGGGTCTTTCCCGTGAAGCCCACCCTGTGCCCCCCTTTGACGGTCAGAAAACCCATTTTAATCTGCTGTTCATAGGCATAAAGGGACTGCCCGGCAAGTAAGCTTAACAGTTCGGTGATAAAGCGCATATCCGCGGTGAAATCGAAACAAACGCATTTATCGATGAAAACTATTTCGCTTTGGCCGCCACAGCGGAAGCGGATTTCCTCTGCCCCCTCGAAATTCCTTTCGGCAAGGCAGTATTCTTTCATCGGGCGGGGTAAAAGTCCTATTATGTATTCAACGCTTTCATTCATTCTATGTTGATAAGATACAATGGGACGCCTTCAAAAAATGTAAAAAGGATTTCGCCCCGTAAGATTATTGTGTTAATATATTTAAAGAGTGGAGCGACATGGATAAATTTTCTGAAATTATTAAGCATCTCCCCGGCAAGGTCAGGGCGGGGGAGCTGATGAGCAAATATACCTCCTTTAAGACGGGAGGCCCTGCGGATATTGCCCTTTTCCCCTCCTGCGAGGAGGATTTAAGGACATCTATGGAGTTGACCGAGGGTATGCCCCGGGTTATTTTGGGCAACTGCACCAATGTTTTGGTGGGAGACGGCGGAATTGAAGGGGCGGTTATTTTCACCGGGGGAATTAAGGGTATTACCTCCGAGGGCAATGTGATAACCTCCCACTGCGGCAACCTTTTGAGCGAAACCGCAAACTTCGCGGCTTCCCTTTCCCTTTCCGGCATGGAGGGTCTTTCGGGCATACCCGGCAGTGTGGGCGGCGGGGTTTATATGAACGCCGGGGCCTACGATTACGAAATAAAAGATGTGGTCAGCCTCGTGAGAGCCATGGACGAAAACGGCACGGTGACGGGCTTTTGCGCCCCTCTGCTCGATTTCGGTTACAGAAGAAGCGTTTTCAATGAGAATAATATGGTTATTCTGAGCGCCGAATTCACCCTTAAAGAGGGGAAAGAGGAAGAAATAAGGGCAGAAATGAGGGAACTCAATGCCAGAAGGCGGGATAAACAGCCCCTTGAATATCCCAGCGCGGGCAGTACCTTCAAGCGCCCCGAGGGTTACTACGCCGGGGAATTGATAGAAAAAAGCGGATTGAAGGGTTTTGCCATAGGGGGGGCTTGCGTCAGCGAAAAGCATGCGGGCTTTGTGATTAATAAAGGCGGGGCGACCTCAAAGGATATTCTTGATTTGATTGAGCATATCCGAGGCGAGGTCAGCCGAAAATTCTCGGTTTCCCTTCAGCCTGAAATAAAAATGATCGGCAGGTTCTGATATGCTCAGTTATAGGGATTTGTTGAAAGCGAAGCGGGTGTGCGCCCGAAACATACATATTTTTGCCTTAAGCGGTCATATAATGACGGCGCTTTCCTGCCTGCAAACCTTGGCGCTTTATTTCAAGCGCCTTTTTCCCGCAAGCTATTTGGAACTTGTGACCTTAAACAAGCTTTTTTCCATGGGCTACCTAAGAGCCCAATCCGGGAACAGGGTCTTTGCCGCCTGCCTTTATTCGGCTTTCTGCGCCATAACGGTTATCTTCATTGTCTGTTCGGCGTGTTCCCTTTTCGCGGTGAAGATCAAATATCCCTTCTATTATTATATACCGATTTTAATTTATGCGGCGGACACGGTGCTTTGCATTGCCACGGGCGCTCTGCTCGGGGCAGCTATACACACCCTTTTGATAGTTTCCCTTTGCTTTGCCGTTAAATATCAAAAATTCTATCACATAATGGGCAGTGACCTCTGGGGCTGAGGCTTACCTTTATCGCCCGGTCGGTCATGCCGAAAATTCATTGAATAAGAAAAATTCTTGCCCTTGCTCGGGGGATTTGCCCGAAAATCATGATTTAAACAGCAACCTGTCTTTAATCAAATGAAAAAAACCTGCCTTTTGTTAAAGACAGGTTTTTGCTTGTAAAAATAACCGGTTTCCTTAATATTATATAAGGAAAGCCTTATATTTTAAGCCCGAAGGCTTAGTAAGCGAACAGTATTATAAGCAGAAGGAAGAAGAAGAGAAGGGTTCCGGGATCGTCTCCCCAAATGCCTATGCTGTCAAACAGAACTACGAGCAGAAGGAAGAACATCAGTAAACTATCGCAACTGCAACCGCCTAAAAAATCGCACATATAACGTATCCTCCGTTTTATTAAGACCACTAAGTCTTTCGGCATATATTACGCAGATATGACGAAAGTGTGAAAGCGGTAAACAAATAGCTTTTATTTCATATAATATAGTGAATCAAGTGAGGTATTGATATGAATAAAAAGGATGTGGAGGACATCAGATCCGTAATAGAGAATCTGAGAATGTCCGAAACTGAAATGGACAGCCTGAAAAACGAAGTGAACAGGCGCGGTCTTGAGGGCGAAATAGCACAATTCACGAAAAAGTATTCGAATCAAATAAACGAGATAGTCAAAAATGCCGGCAAGGCGGGTAATATGAGCAACGAACAAAAGACGCAAATGGTCATGGATTTGCAGGATAAATTATCCCCCTCACAGCAAAAGCAATTCAAGACTATCTTGTCCGCCCTGAAAAATTATATGAAAAAGAAATGAGGGTTCAAAAATGAGTATGCTTGCAAAATTAATGGGTAAAGACGAACAGGCGGCAAAGGCCAAAAGAGAGCAAAGAGTGCAACACAACGAACAGCGCCGCGAAAAAATGCGCCAAAGACGCGCCCAAAAGGAAGTTCAAAGAGAGCAAAGATATGAACGGCGCGGTCAGGGAAGAAAACCCGCCGCCCCCAAGGAGTAACAATTTAGTTAAACCGATACTTTAAAGAGTGGCACTGAAGGATCAAAGGAGTATTTATCGCTCTTTGTCTTTAATAAGTGACACTCTTTGTTTATGCGGTTGTTTTACGGAATAACCCCAGCGGGATAAAACGGCTAACTCCTTCGGTGGAGTTATCGTCAAAACTGCCGAAAAAACTCGAACGGGGCGGCTCAACTTCCTGCTATAAATACGGCGATGCGGATATAAGGGGCAGACACGCAAAGGCTAAAGCGAGAGAAACCCGCGCACATTTTCCCCATGTTTTCCTAAAGAGGTCGCAGGAAGTTGCAGGGCTTGTTTGCACAAAAGAGGGGGAATATCGAGCCTTGGCGGAAAAAAGCATATTTCGGGCGTAATGTTCGGGTCGGGGGCGTATGCAGGCGGCGGCAATTATGCTATAATCGGCGGGAGGTGAGAGAATATGATATTAGTTACCGGAGGACTCGGATTCATAGGCAGTCATACCTGCACCCGACTTCACGAAAGCGGCTATGACTATGTTATCGTGGATAACCTTTACAACAGCGATATAAGCGTACTCGATGCCATCGAAAAAACAACGGGAGCCCGTCCGAAATTCTACAACGCCGATGTTTGCGATCCCTCGGCGCTGGAAGTTATCTTCAGGGAAAACGAGATCGAAGGGATAATCCATTTTGCGGGCTATAAGGCGGTGGGTGAATCGGTTGCTTTGCCCTTGAAATATTACCGCAATAACATAAATTCGACTTTGGCGCTTTGCGAAGCCATGGATAAATTCGGAGCGCAGTCCATCGTCTTTTCTTCCTCCGCCACTGTCTACGGAGAGAAAAACCCCGTGCCCTATAAAGAAGATATGCCCGCCGACAGCGCCGCCAACCCCTACGGCAGAACGAAAATCGTCTGCGAGAACATTTTAAGGGATTATCAGGCGGCAAATCCGGATAAGAAAGTGACCCTGCTCAGATATTTCAACCCCATAGGCGCCCACCCGGGCGGACTTTTGGGGGAAGACCCTGCGGGCATTCCCGACAACCTTTTCCCTTATATCCTCAGGGTGGCGGCGGGAAAGCTTGAAAGGCTGAATGTTTTCGGCAATGATTACGACACCCCCGACGGCACCGGGGTCAGAGATTATATTCATATAATGGATCTTGCCCGGGCCCATACCGCCGCCCTCGAGCATCTGAAAAAATCGGGGGGATTTAATATTTACAATGTGGGCACCGGAAAGGGCACAAGCGTGCTGGAGATAGTAAAGGCCATGTCCGAAACCATCGGCAGACCCCTCGAATATGTTTTCGCCCCCAGGCGCCCCGGAGATATCGCCACCTCCTATGCCAATGTGGATAAGGCGAGGGAGGTTTTGGGGTTCACCGCCGAGTACGGCATTGAAAAAATGTGCGAGGACGGTTGGAATTACGCCCGCAAACATTTTAACTTATAAGATAATTAGCTGATTTGCTCCTTTCGCATATTATGGTGCGAAAGGAGTTTTTTGTGCGTAACAGAAGAAAGAACAATCATATATCGAAAATTGACCGCATGGTTGTTACCATGTGCGAAGGTTCGCAGGATATCGGAGTTCCGGCGATAATATATGTTAAGGAAAACGCCAAAGCCGCCCTTGCAAAAAAGCTGAGCGAGCTAAATTGCCAAATAAAATATGAGCTTAATCTCATCAATGCGGTTTGCGCCGTAATAGACCCCAAGGCAGTGGATACCCTCGCCAGGGAAGAAGCGGTTTTGTACATCGCCGGGGACACCGATGCCAAGGCTTACATGGATGTGGCGAAAAAGGCCGTTTGCGGTAACAATCAAACGAATCGGGGCGAGAATGTGACCGTGGCGGTAATCGATACGGGAGTTTACCCCCATAGGGATTTAACATACAGAAGAAACAGGATAGTGGGTTTCAAGGATTTTGTCAACAACAGGCAAATCCCCTACGACGACAGCGGCCACGGCTCCCACTGCTGCGGGATCATCGCAGGGGACGGCACCTCAAGCCGGGGAAAATACATCGGCATTGCCCCCGATGCGAATATTATAGCCTTAAAAGCCTTGGACGGCAGCGGAATGGGGAGCGCCTCCGATATATTGGCGGCGATGGATTGGGTTTATAACAATGCCGAAGCAAAGAATATATCCATTGTTTCCCTTTCCTTCGGGGCGGGGATTAATCCCTATTCCCGCTACGATCCGCTGGCGAATGCGGCGGAAAAGCTTTGGGATAAGGGGTTGGTGGTGGTGGCGGCGGCGGGCAACGAAGGCCCTTCCCTTTCCACCATCGGCACACCCGGTGCCAGCGGAAGAATAATAACGGTGGGTTGCAGTGACGACAAGCGCACCGTTCCCCTAACCGACGACACCATAGCGGATTTTTCTTCCCGGGGTCCTTCCGCCTATGCTAAGCTCAAGCCCGATGTGGTGGCTCCCGGCACCGAAATAGTATCCCTATCCAATAACGGGGGCTACGCGACCCTGAGCGGCACCTCCATGTCCGCCCCCATGGTGGCGGGTTGTTGCGCCCTGCTTAAGGCCCGAAACCCGAATATGACCAATAACGAGATTAAAAAAACCATCATGTCCTCGGCAGTTTCCCTCGGCAGACCCTATAACGAACAGGGCAGGGGAACGATCAGTATGCGGGATATGAATATAATGTGAGGCTTCTTCCCGCCCGCTTATGCGGTTTTAAAGGAGAGGCCAAAGGCATTTTATGCGCTAACCCCTTCCCGTCGGGCGCAATACCCTGCGGGAAGGTTTTTGTATACTGACAGAAAGCGCTATTTAAAAAAGGGTGTTTAAAGCGGTTTGCCGTTGTGGTAAAATAGCACAATGAGGTAGAAGATGAAAGACAAGATTATAATTAAGGGCGCAAGGGAAAACAATCTGAAAGATGTCAATTTGGAAATTCCGAGAAACGAATTTGTGGTTTTCACGGGATTGAGCGGTTCCGGCAAATCCAGCCTTGCCTTTGATACGATATATGCGGAGGGGCAAAGAAGATATGTGGAAAGCCTTTCCGCCTATGCGAGACAATTTTTGGGTCAGCTTAACAAGCCCGATGTGGACAGCATAGAGGGGCTTTCCCCCGCAATTTCCATAGACCAGAAAACCACCAACCGCAACCCCCGTTCGACGGTGGGAACAGTCACCGAAATTTTCGATTATCTGCGATTACTTTATGCCCGTATAGGTATTCCCCATTGCCCGAATTGCGGCAAGGTGATCGCCGCCCAAAGCCTGGATACCATAATAGGGGAGATGATGGAAGGCCCCGAGGGAGAAAGATTCCAAATTTTGGCCCCCGTGGCCAGGGGAGAGAAGGGCACATTTAAAAAGCAGATGGAGGGCTGGGCGGCGGACGGTTATGTGAGGGTCTATATCGACGATAACCTTTACGAGCTTTCCGAACCTCCCCGGCTGGAAAAAAATAAAAAACACAATATCAGCATCGTGGTGGACAGGCTCAAGCGGGATAAATCCTCGGTGAGCCGTCTGGCGGATTCCGTGCAAACCGCCCTTAAAATATCCGACGGTTTGGTTATCCTCAAAACCGACGAGGGGGAAAAACTTTTCAGCGAACAGCTTTCCTGCCCCGACTGCGGCATATCCATGAGCAAGCCCGAACCCAGAGATTTTTCCTTCAATTCGCCCTTCGGAATGTGTCCCGAATGTAACGGCATAGGCTTTCATCAGCATGTGGACCCGACCATGCTCATTCCCGACCCCTCTATTTCGATAAACAGGGGCGCTTTGAAATTTTACACCCTTTCCTCCGACAGCTATTATTACGCCATAATATCCAAGCTGGCCGAGCATTATCACACCGATTTGGATACCCCCATAGATCAAATGCCCGAGGATTTTATCCATGCCCTTTATTACGGGGACAACACCGTTTTGCATATTTCCTTCGTCGGTTTTTACGGCTCAAGGGAAACAGATGTGGTATTCGAAGGGCTTTTGAATAACTTCGAACGCCGTTTTAAGGAAACAAGCTCCGAATACATGAGGGAGGATATGTCCAAATTTATGTCCAATGTACCCTGCAAGACCTGCGGCGGCAAAAAGCTTAATCCGAAAAGTTTGGCGGTTAAGGTGGGGGAATTGGATATAATAGAGCTTTCCGAAAAAAGCATAACCGATTGCCTGAGCTTCATGGATAATCTTAATCTCAACGAAAAGGATCTTTTGGTGAGCAATCTGGTGGTCAAGGAGATAAAGGGAAGGCTTCAATTTTTGGTGAATGTGGGGCTGGGCTATCTGACGCTAAGCCGGGCCACCGCTTCGCTTTCCGGCGGAGAAAGCCAAAGGATAAGGCTTGCCACCCAAATAGGCTCCCAACTTTCGGGGGTGCTTTATGTGTTGGACGAGCCGAGCATCGGTCTGCATCAGCGGGATAACGAAAAACTCCTGAAATCCCTGAGGGATTTGACGGATTTGGGCAACACCCTGATCGTGGTGGAACACGACACCGATACGATAGACTCCGCGGACTTTATTGTGGATATAGGTCCGGGCGCGGGCAAAAACGGGGGAAATGTGGTGGCAAGCGGCACCAAGGAAGATATTATGAATACCCCCGGCTCCATCACCGGGGATTTCCTCGCCGGGAGAAGGGAAATTCAAGTTCCCAAGCAGAGAACCCTCAGCGACGGGCGTTTTATAACCGTTAAGGGGGCGACGGAAAACAACCTCAAGCATATTGATGTTTCCTTCCCCGTGGGTCTTTTCACCTGTGTCACCGGGGTTTCCGGCTCGGGAAAAAGCTCCCTCGTGAACGAGGTGCTTTATAAAACCATAAGCCGCAGGCTCTACCGCAGTGTGGCGAAGCCCGGTAAATGCGAGGGAATAGAGAATTTGGATTATATAGATAAGGTGATTAATATCGACCAATCCCCCATAGGCCGCACTCCCCGTTCCAACCCCGCCACCTATACGGGAGTTTTCAATATGATAAGGGATCTTTTCGCCTCCCTGCCCGAGGCCAAAATGAGGGGCTTCGACAAGGGTAGATTCAGCTTTAATGTGAAGGGCGGCAGATGCGACAACTGCAACGGCGACGGAATTATTAAAATAGAAATGCACTTTCTGCCCGATGTATATGTGCCCTGCGAGGTCTGCAAGGGGGCAAGATACAACAGCGAAACCCTTCAGGTGAAATATAAGGGAAAAAACATCGCCCAGGTGTTGGATATGAATATAGAAGAAGCCATGGGTTTCTTCGAAAACCAACCCAAAATATATTCCAAAATAAAAACCCTTTACGAAGTGGGCATGGAATATGTGAAATTGGGTCAACCCTCCACCGAGCTTTCCGGAGGGGAAGCCCAGAGAATAAAATTGGCGACGGAGCTTTCCCGCCGTTCCACCGGCAAAACCCTCTATATCCTTGACGAACCCACCACCGGGCTTCACAGCTACGATATACAAAAGCTTTTGGATGTGCTTTTGAGGTTGAGGGACGCCAATAACACGATAGTCGTGATAGAGCATAATTTGGATGTTATAAAGTGTGCGGATTGGATAATCGACCTCGGCCCGGAGGGCGGAGGCGAGGGGGGAAGGGTGATAGCCCGGGGTACTCCCGAGGAAATATGCGCTGTTCCCGAAAGCTATACGGGGCAATTCCTTAAGAAAATAATGAAATAATAATAAAACATAGTGACAAAGCGGCTTAAATAAGATAAAATACCTTCGATAATTAAGAAGGTGGGAAATTAATGGATAACACAGACAGAAGGATTATTGAGATAATGTGCGCCAACGGGCGCATCACCATGAAGGATTTGGCAGCGAGTCTGGGTCTTTCCGCACCGGCGGTGGCCGAAAGGGTAAAGAGATTGGAAAGCGGAGGGGTCATTACCTCCTATAAAGCAATAGTGGACAGAACAAAGCTCGGTCAGCATGTTTCAGTTTTCATCAATTTGGATATACCCGCCAGAAAATACAGCGAATTTAAGACCTTTGCAGACGACACCTATGAAATAAGCGAATTTTATTATGTGACCGGCCAACATTCCCTCATAGTCAAGGCCTTTGTGAGGGACACGGAGCATTTGGCGAAGCTTTTGGAGAAAATCCAGCAATTCGGGCAGACGGAAACCTATGTGGTGATGTATACCAACATCAAATCCGACACCTTCTCGGAAAGCGACGAGGATTGACCTTCGGAAATAAACAACTGCCCGGTCGCTCTTTAACCGGGCAGTTGCTCATTTTCAAAAGCCTCCCATTAACCTGATCGGATTTGTTAAGCCGGGGCAGGCGGTCACTTTTGCAGCATATCCATCAATTCGTAAATCTCGTCGTAATCCGCCTTCTGTCCTTCCTCTTTTTTCGCTCCCATGTCGGGTGTTTCTCCCTCGGGAGCCGCTTCCCCCGTTTTGATCGCAGAGTCCGCAATCAGATTTTTAAGGTTAAGTATTTCGTCGAAATTAGGCAGACCCGTCAGATTGGGCAGTTCCTCCAAGAGGGTTTTGAATCTGTCTTTAAAGGGCGCTTCCGGGGGCAGTGCGGAAAGCCTTCCCTTCACCGAATTTATCTGGTCGAAGGTTTTTTTCGTTTTGCGGATATTGTCCGAAAGCGCCCCTATCTTTTCCTTTTTGGAGGAAGATAGGTAAGGCCTTATGTCTGCAAGCACATCGGTCAATCCGGCGGTGGAATTTTGCGAGGCGGTAAGGTCAATGGCGCTTACCGCGGAGATGTCGTCGAGTACGGATTGGAGCTTGTAAAGGGTTTTAATGGGAGCGTAGTCGTTTGCGCTTATTATCATACGGGCTTTTGTTATGTAATCGGTTTTCTTCGGGGGAGAGGCAAGCAGATTCCCCTCCCCATCGACTTCATAAACCTGCGATTCGTCGCTTTGCCCGTTTACCGAAGGCAGTCCGTTCAGCAGCATGATCCCCAGCGCTCCCAAAAGAATCAGTTTGTCATCGCCGACGGCAATATCCGATTTTATTTTCAGTTTCATTCATTCCTCCTGTTCCCTTGCGACATGGGCAAATCAGAAATCAATGAACAGAAGAACAAGCAGAAGGATTATTATTATAATGTTTCCTTCCAAAATATTCCCCGGGAAACCTCCGAGGATACCGTCGTCCTCCCCCAAGAGCAGAATCAGAATGATTGCGATGATTATTATCCAAGTAATATCTATATCGCATAAAAGATCGTTCAGCATTGTGTAACCTCCATTTTACGAAGTGAAATCTTCACCGAAGCGGTAATCCACATAGCGGTATTTTCACCGAAGTAATCTTGCCACTGAAGTGGTTTTCTTTTCGCAGTCGTTTTATATTACGCCGAAGTGTTCCCCCGGTTACGGGAAAATGCAAAAAGGTGCCTTTGCAAGTTGACAATATTCGCGGGAGTAAAGTATAATCTTATAAATACTATTGTTTTAGGCGAAGCCCCGAGGGGCTTGTCGCATACTAAGGAGAGATATGTCAAAGGATAATCAGGTCGAAGCCATTACCTCCATGGAGGAGGATTTTTCCCGTTGGTACACAGATGTCGTCACCAAAACACAGCTTGTGGATTACTCGCCCGTCAAGGGTTTCATGGTGATAAGGGCATACGGTTATGCGCTTTGGGAAAACATTCAGTCTGTTTTTGATAAGGAATTCAAGAAAACAGGGGTGCAGAACTGCTATTTCCCTTTGCTTATCCCGGAAAGCTTCCTGAATAAAGAAAAGGAACACGTGGAAGGCTTTTCCCCCGAGGTCGCCTGGGTAACCGAAGCCGGCGGCAAAAAATTGGAAGAGCGCCTTTGCATAAGGCCCACCTCCGAAACCATAATATGCTCTATGTATTCCAAATGGCTTAAATCTTACAGAGATTTACCCTTTTTATATAACCAGTGGTGCAGTGTGGTGAGATGGGAAAAAACCACCCGCCCCTTCCTTCGCACCGCGGAATTCCTCTGGCAGGAAGGGCATACGGTCCATGAAACCTTCGAGGAAGCCCAGAACAAAACCTTGGAAATCCTCGATATTTACCGCAGGGTTTGCGAAGATTTTTTGGCGATGCCCGTTATCGTCGGAGAAAAGAGCGAAAAAGAACGCTTTGCGGGAGCCCACGCCACCTATTCAATCGAAGCGCTCATGCACGACGGTCAGGCGCTTCAAAGCGGCACCAGCCACAATCTGGGCGACCACTTCACCAAAGCCTTCGACATAAAATTCCTCGGCAGAGATAACACCGAGCAATACGCCTATTCCACCTCCTGGGGAGTTTCCACCAGACTCATAGGCGGAATAATCATGGTTCACGGAGATAACAAGGGCCTTAAAATGCCCCCGAAGATCGCACCCATACAGGGGGTGGTCATACCCATAGCCCAGCATAAGGAAGGAGTGATAGACGCCGCAAAAAGGCTTACCCAAGCCCTTGCGGTTGACTATCGGGTTAAGTTGGACGACAACGACAGCTATACCCCCGGCTGGAAATTCAACGAATATGAAATGAAGGGCGTTCCCGTCCGCATAGAAATAGGCCCCAAGGACATCGAAAAGGGGCAGTGCGTCTTTGTTCGCAGGGACACCGGGGAGAAGATAACCGTCGCCCTTGAGGAAGCTGTTGTGAAATTCGCGGAGGTGATGGAGGCGATTCAAAGCAATATGTATCAAAGCGCATTGAAAATGCTCCATGAAAAAACCGGCGTGGCAAATAATATGGAAGAATTCGAAAAGGCCCTCAGGGAAAATCCCGGATTCATCAAGGCCAAATGGTGCGGTTGCCGCGAATGTGAGGACAAGATCAAGGAGCTTACCGGAGCCACCCTTCGCAATGTTCCCTTCGAGCAGGAGGGAGTGGATAGCGAGGTTTGCGTATACTGCGGAAAGCCCGCCCAAAAGATCGCTTATTTCGCCAGGGCTTATTGAGCTTGACCGATGGGAACCACAATGCGGGTATTAACATCGCAAATTGAAAGGAACGGATATTAAAATTGAAAATATATGACGAATTGGTGGCGAGGGGGCTCATCGCCCAAGTCACCGATGAAAAGGAAATCGCCGAGTTGGTGAACAGCGGAAAGGCTGTGTTTTACATCGGCTTCGACCCCACCGCCGACAGCCTTCATGTGGGGCATTTTATGGCCTTAAGCCTTATGAAACGCCTGCAAGAAGCGGGAAATAAACCGATAGTTTTGATAGGCGCAGGCACAGCCATGATAGGCGACCCCTCCGGGCGCACCGATATGCGTCAAATGATGAGCGTTGAAACGATTCAACACAATAGTGAATGTTTTAAAAAGCAGATGAGCCGCTTCATCGACTTTTCCGAGGGAAAGGCCATTATGGTGAATAACGCCGATTGGTTGATGAAGCTGAATTATGTGGAATTGCTCAGAGAAGTCGGTATTCACTTCACGGTGAACCGTATGCTCACCGCCGAATGTTACAAAAACAGAATGGAAAGGGGCCTAAGCTTCCTCGAATTCAACTACATGATAATGCAAAGCTATGATTTCCTCGAGCTTTACAGGAAATACGGCTGCAATATGCAGTTCGGCGGGGACGACCAATGGAGCAATATGCTCACAGGCACCGAGCTTATCCATAAAAAATTGGGCGAAAATGTTTACGCCATGACCATAACCCTTCTGCTGAATTCCGAGGGCAAGAAAATGGGCAAGACCCAATCCGGAGCAGTTTGGCTGGACGCCGAAAAGACCTCCCCCTTCGAATTTTACCAATATTGGAGGAATGTGGCGGATTCGGATGTTTTGAAATGTATCCGTATGCTCACCTTCATTCCCCTCGAGGAAGTGGCGACCATGGAAGAATGGGAGGGCAGCGAACTCAACAGGGCAAAGGAGATTTTGGCCTTTGAGCTGACGAAGCTTGTCCATGGCGAAAATGAGGCTCAAAAAGCCCAAGCCGCCGCAAAAGCCCTTTTCGTCGAGGGAAGCGGAGAGGACGAAAACACCCCCTCCACCTCGGTGACAATGCAAGAATTCGGCGAGGGAATGAGCATTTTGGATATACTGACCTTAACCGGGCTTGCCGCCTCGAAATCCGAGGCAAGAAGGCTGGTGGAACAGGGCGGAATAACCGTGAACGGCGAAAAGATAGATTCCAAGGACGCCGTTTTGGAAAAGGCCGCCTTCGAAAACGGATATGCCCTCATAAGAAAAGGGAAAAAGGTCTATCATAAGCTGACGATAGGCTAAAACCGAATATGTTAAAAATAATGCGCTCGGTCGGATATTTTTATCCCCGGGCGCTTTCCTTTACCTTCAGAGAAAACAGGGAGATGGAAAATGAACAAGGCGCAAATATATCAATACCTCTGCGATAGGGGCATAAGCTACGAAATAACGGAGCATGGGGCGGTTTACACCATGGAGGATTTGGAATCGGCCCATCTGCCCTATCCCCAATTCGATGCGAAGAACCTCTTTGTCCGTGACGACAAGAAGCGCAATTTTTATATGATCACAGTCAGGGGGGATAAGAAGGTCAATCTGAAGGAATTCCGAAAAAATCATGGGTTGAGAAACCTTTCCTTCGCCTCGGCGGAGGAATTGGCGCAGATTTTGAAGCTGACTCCGGGCGCAGTGACGCCGCTGGGTCTTTTGAATGATGAGTTGTTGCGGGTAAGCCTATATATCGACAGCGAATTTTCGGGCAATATAATAGGAATTCACCCGAATGACAACACCGCCACTCTGTGGCTGAAAACCTCGGATTTGATAGAATTGATAAGGGGTCATGGGAATGAGGTTAATTTTGCACAGCTTTAAGGTGCGCTGTATTTACAAGCGAAAACGACGCCGAGCAAGCCCCTTTGACCCTGCATTGAAGATATACTTCCGCAAAGAAAACAATAATAGATCATCTTATTCAATTCACTATTGCAACAATTAAATATTTGCTTTATAATTCATAATATCAATCAAAGAAAAAAATCAAATTACTCCAAAGGGGGAAGGAAATCATGCTTATGCTCGTGATTGTTCTTACGGAAAGGGATTATTATGTTACTTAAATGGATTCTTAAGTTGGTGAGGATAATGAGGCTTTTTTACTATACAAAGAAATACATACCGAATGATCGCATATCAAAGGAAATAGCGCCATTTGTATGGGGCAAATACGATAACGAATATTCAATATCGCTATATGTTGGCGAGGAATTTTTGGCTGAATCCTTTGAGAAATACGAACTTTTGCCCAACGGATACGGTTGGGAGGCACTGATAAAGGAATATATAAAACAGTATTGCCCTGAAATAGAGGATAAAATCACGTATGACTGCGAAGCGGATAACTTTCACGCATACGCAAAGAAGGAAAATAAGAAAGTTTTGCTGGAATTGATAAAAGCCTTCAGAATCGCCTGCGACGACATCGAATTGATCGAAGGGCTGTTGGCGGTGATGGAAGAAATTTAAAGAAGTTTGAATAGAATCGGCTAAATGGAGGAGGAAACAAATGGCAGCAAGAGTAATAAAGGCTAAAATAGGTGATGTTTTTGCAATGGAAACAAGAAAGGGCTACAGGCTTTACCAATGCGTTTCGATAAACGAAGAAATGGGCAGTAACATGAACCGAGCTCTTCCTAACTTTTACCCAACCATACCCGATAACATTCATGAATTGGTAAATGAGAAACAGAGCTTCACATTTTATGGCTTTAACCAAAAAGCGGACTTCGCAAAATTAGTGGGGAATTATCCTGTTCCCGAATGGTGGGAACATCCGAAATATAGCTTTGTGTTTTGGAATAGGAGCAATGTCTGGTGGATATCAGAAGAGTTGTATCCGAATAGACGTTTTCACAAATACGAGTTTCATGGCGATGAAACTCGTATTTGTTTGCCGGAGGAGTTTAAGGATGTCGATCTGATAGGCTTGGTTTTGATGCGCATGCGCGTGATTGTTCTTATGGAAAGGGATTATTGTGTTTCCTCAATGGAGTTTGACGTGGATGATGATGATGAGGCTTTTCTATACTATTTAAAGAAATACAAACCGAATTATCGCATATCAAAGGCAATAGCGCCCTTTGTATGGGACGAATACGATAACGAATGTTCAGTATCGCTAAACGC
>JAAYHF010000205.1 GCA_012727485.1 Eubacteriaceae bacterium | reverse complement strand
AGAAGACAAACAAGTTGGTGGTGGGGTGAAAATGGTGAGCAAGTAGAGCGATTGAACAATAATTGCGTATTGCTTGGTTTTGCAATAATAAGAAGCTAAGAAACCCTGCGCAACGCATAACTGTCATGGATTGCATCTTCCGCTCCCTCGACGACAAGCCGAACCAAGCCTACACAAGATACATACGCAACATGGTTTCTATTCCGCGGGGTGGGCGGCCTCTGTTTCCTTTGCAGTACAACGGCTTAATCAAACCGCCCCTAAAACACAAACCCGCCCAAAACCTACCTCCCCCCCCCCAAAAAAAAGAGGGGAGAAAACCTCCCCTCTACAACTCCTTCATATCAATAAACCCGTCATCATCCTCAAAAACATCGTCCTCGGTATCCACCTTCATCACCCGAGATGCCTTCGCTTTGGGCGGCTTAATGCTCTCGGCTTCCTTGGATCCCGAGGGGGTATTGGGAGCGGGCAAGGACATTTCTATTTCCTCCTCCTCCCCGGGGTCGGAGGGTATTACCCGCAGAGCGTCGGCAAAACCGCCCGCGCCCATTTCGATCAAAATTTCCTCATTCGAATCATCTGAACCGACGGTTTCTTCCGCCCTCGGTTTATCTTCGGTTTTATCCGAAGTGACGGGGGAATACCCGCTTCGGGCGCTTTCCCCTTCGGTGTGATCTGCCGCCGCACCCTTTGAAGGGTTCTTCTCCCTGTTATCGGTTTCCGCCTCAAAGGGGGCGGGCTTTTCGGCGGACGCCTCCTCTTCCTTCTGCTTAAAGGCGGGGTCAGCCGCTTCGATATTTGCCATAAACTTCGGAGGAATTTCTGCTTCTGTTGCCGCCGAGCTTTTTTCCGGGTTTGCATTGTCGTGCGAAGTCGAATCCGCTTGCGGGCTTGTCCCGACCTTCGGGGTAGCCTCGCTTTCGGGGTCTGCCTTGCTTTGCGAGGCTTGCGGGATTAAATCGCTTGCCTGTGTCGCTTTGCTTTGCGGGGCTGTATTGCTTTGCGGCGTTGCGCCGTTTTTCGGTATTGCTTCGATGTTCGGAGTTGCCCCGATTTTCGGGGTTGCCTCGATTTCCGAGGTAGTGCCGATGCTCGGTGTGCGCCCTTCTGCGAAGCTTTCCTCAAAGGCTATCGGTGAAAAGGCCGCATTATCCGCTTTTTTCTCCGCCGACCCCTCTTTGTTATCGGTGAAGGTATCTCCTTCGGCGGGGGTTGCGGCGGCGGGGAAGGTTTGACTTTCGCCGTTTTTGCGCTCTGTTTTTGTTTCCCCGAAAGAAGCGGTCTTTGCCGCGCCCTGCTTCGCCTGTTCTTCCGCTGTCTTCCTTAAGGGGCGCGTCTTCGGTATTTCTATAAATAAATCCTCCGCCTGCGCTTCAAAGGGGGCGGGTTTTGCGGCGGGGGTTGTTTTGAGCTTATCGTTGTTATTTGTTGCGGCGCTGTTTAAATCGCTTTCCGATGTCGCTTTGCTTTGCGGGGTTATATTGATTTTCGGCGTTGCTCCGTTTTTCGGAGTTGCATTGTCGTGCGAAGTTGAAACTTCTTGCGGGCTTGTCCCGACCTTCGGGGTAGCCGCACTTTCGGGGTCTGCCTTGCTTTGCGAGGTTTGCGGGGTTAAATCGCTTGCCTGTGTCGCTTTGCTTTGCGGGGCTGTATTGCTTTCCGGAATTGCGCCGTTTTTCGGTGTCGCCTCGATGTTCGGGGTCGTCCCGATCTCCGAGGTTGCGCCGATGCTCGCTGTGCGCCCTTCGGCAAAGCCGGGAAAATTATCCCCCTTGTCCGCCGCCGACCCCTCTTTATTATCGGTAAGGGTTTGCGCTTCCCGGGGGGGCATGACCGGGGCGGAGGGGGCGCTTTCGCTTTGAATTGCTTGCCTTTCCCTTGGTGCGGCTTCGGGCGGGGAGGTCTGTTTTGTCCCTTCTTGCGGATTGCTCAAGGTTTTTTTCTTTGCCACTTCGGGCATATCCGCGAAAAGGCTTTCTATCTCAGAATCCTTTTTAACTTCCTTGGGGGAAATATCGAAATAGCCCGAGGGCTTTTCTTCTTTGCGGGAAGGCTCGTTTTTCCTTTCGGCGGGGGGGGCTTCCTCCTTCAAGCGCGTCAAAGCGTCCTTTATGAGGAAATCGGCGTCCCGCTCTTCCGGGGTTTTCTTCGCCTTACGGTTGCTTTTCTTGGGGGCGCTCGGGGGTTCGGGGGTTTTACTTGAAGAAATCAGGGCGAACCACACCGCCAAAAGCAAGGCATAAATGACGCTACCCTCGCCGGATTCCAAGAAGGGGAAGGCCATGTCGTTTTTCACATAGAAAAGCCCAAAGGTGATGGGAATTTCGCTGATTATACGCACCAAAAAGGTCAGCCCCACGGTGAGGCTGAACATTCTGCCCTCGTAGGTCTTGACGGATTTTATCAACTGATAAAAGGCATAGCAGGGCGCGGCAATTAACGCAAAAATGGGGAGCAGAGCCGCCCAGCCCAAGGAATATGCCCAGAAAAGCAGGGGATAACCCGCCAAAAGCGCCTTTGCCTGCGGACTTATCGCACCCCCGGGGCCGATAAAGGCGATATTGTCCCTCACATCTCTTATGATGTCCAACGCCGACGAGCCTTGGGTTGCCCCGCCGACGAAGATAATTTCGGGCATATCTCCGGTGTAAAGGCGGGCGCAGAGGGTATAGACTATGGGGAGGATTATCATAACATAATAAACGGATTTGTTTTCTTCCCCGAACACTCCGTTTTTAACGGAGATGAGCATTATACACATTATAACGGTCAAAACGCAGAAAAGCGCCCCGTAGCTGATTTGAGATATACCCAGACAGATCAAAAGGGTATAAACCATCACCGCCGCCACACCCTTCATGCCCTTACCGGAGCAAAGGCAGACGAGGGCAAAGCAAAGCGCGGGGTGAAGGGCTATGATGTAGTCTATCAGGGATCTTTGGGAGGGTATTTTATCCGCGAGTATGAGGGCCAATGCCGAAAGAGCGACAAAAATGACGCTCCCGACGGGGAAAGCGTATTTCCCATAGCGGGAAGAATCCTTTGAAACCAAAAGATACACCGCGAAAAACATTCCGGCGGCGGCAAAGAGTATGTCAATGCTCACGGAATAGGTTTCCTTCGTGGGTGAAACCGCTATACGGGATACGGCCGCCAAAACAAGCTGGAGCAGTATCGGAATCAGGATCAAGAGAGTGTATTTTTTCGATTTGCTCATTTCATCGCCTCCGCTTTAAATCATCTTTTATTTTCGCATAAAAATTCGTTTTCGTCAACGGCGGGAAGGCTTTTTTTGCTTTTTTCGGCGGAAAATTTCAAGGTTTGAAGTCGGCGGGAGGGGGTAGCCGAGAAAGGGAGCAGCTCTTGCCCCGCCCTAATGAAATTTTAACCCCGCGGCAATAGTTTCGTAAAATAATGGGGCTATAATTGACCCATGGAGGGGATATGGAAAAATGGACAAGGTAAAAAGGATTTTCAAGCGCTATCCCGTGACCTGCACCTTCACCGGGCTTTGCGTCGTTGCGCTTTTACTTAACTATCTGACCGCAGGCTATGCAAATCGGGTGCTTTTTTCCGTTTACAGAAGCTCCCTTAAGGATCCGCTTTTCTATTTTCGTCTGGTGGGTCACTCCCTGGGACACTCGGGGATCAATCACCTTTTAAACAATATGCTTCTCGTCGTGCTCGTCGGCCCCATGCTGGAAGATCGCTATCCGAGGGGTTTTCTCATCGGTTTCATCTTATTCACAAGCGTTTTCATCGCCCTCGCCAATCTGATATTCTTCCCGAACATCAGGCTTTTGGGGGCAAGCGGGGTGGCCTGCGGATTTTTGATGCTCATGGCCACCGGATTGATAGGCCGAAGGGGGGAAATACCCCTAAGCTTCATGTTGGTTGCGGGTTATTTTGTGTTCCGTCAGCTTTACGGAGCGATTTTCCTAAGGGACACCGTCTCCCAATTCTCGCATTTGTTGGGGTATCTTTGTGGGTTTTTGTTTGGGTATATGAACAAAAGTTCCCGCCGCCGGCGTGAACTTTGAAAATTCGCCATAGGAGAATTTCATACTACGCCACATGAACAAAAGTTCCCGCCGTTGGCAAAAGTTCCCGCCGTTGGCGGGAACTTTGAAAATTCGCCAAGGGCGAATTTTATACTGCGCCATATGAACAAAAGTTCCCGCCGGGGGCGGGAACTTTGAAAATTCGCCAAAGGCGAATTTTTGCGCAGGTGAATTTTTGGGATCTTATCCACTGTTCAATATTCACAAAGCAACGCTTCTCAAGTTGCGTTTATGTCTCTTTGCAGAGGCGTTGCTGTTTTTCGGGAGAACAAAAAGGCGCCCGACACTTTGACAAAGGGGGAAGGCTAATTAAATGAAGGTATTGATACTGTCTTGCGAGTTTGTAATTCTTTTTCAACCCTTTTGCAACATTTCCATTATCCGATTTACCCCCAACTATAAATTCGTTTTATGATTTGAATGAGATAATATGGGGCGGGCGACTTCGCTTTATGCAAAATAAAATTCCTTCCATAACAGACACGCTTATCTGCTCCGAAGCTCTCAAATTACCGCCGAATACCTCCTATATTATAATGAACAAATTCGACAAAGTCGAATTTGCCCCTCAATTCTTCACTATTCAATATTCACTATTCACTACAGTTCCCGCAATGGCGGGAACTGTTGCCCTTCATTTAAAATCCATTAATCTCCATTAAAATCCCCAAATGACTTGACAACAAAATCAATGTGTGATAAATTTGTATCGTTGATTAGCACTCACCGAAAGAGAGTGCTAACAAAGAGGGAAGGATATGAAAAAGGACGACAGGAAATTCGATATACTCTATTCCATAATAAGAGACTATATCAAAACTGCGGAGCCTGTGGGTTCGCGCACCATCGAAAAGAAATACAATATCGGCATATCCTCCGCCACCATTCGCAACGAAATGGCCGATTTGGAGGAGATGGGTTATTTGCTTCAGCCCCATACCTCCTCGGGCAGAATTCCCTCGGATAAGGCTTACCGCTTGTATGTGGACAGATTCATGAAGCGGGTCGATGTGGATAATTACATCAGAGATGATGTGAGAAGCCTTTACAACCGATATTTCGGGGAGCTTGAGGAAATAATGAATAAGACGGCTCAGATCCTCACCAAGCTCACCAACCTGACCAGCCTTGTTTCCACCCCCAACATCACCGGGCTGAATATAAGGGATTTGCGCCTCATACATATCGAAGATGAGAGGGTGCTTTTGGTGGTTATAACCAAGCAGGGCATCGTCAAAAACGGAGAGATGCGCTTAAACGGAATTCCCACGGAGCAAATGCTGGAGCATGTGGCGAATTTCCTCAATTTGTGCCTGACGGATATGCAAACGGAGTTTTCCGCCGCCACCTTTGCGGCAAGCATAGACGCCCTAAGCCCCTGGGAGCAAAAAATCCTCGCACAGGTGGTGGAGGCGATAAAGACCCTCTTTAATCAGGAGGAGGATATTCGCTTCATTTCCAACGGCGTGACGGAGATTTTCCGCTATCCGGAATTCCGCAACGATATGGATAAAACAAAGCGCTTTCTGGAGGCGATACACAGAAACGACCTTTTGAGCTATCTTTTCACCGCCATGGACGACGAGCCGGTGCGGGTGAGGATAGGGGAAGAAAACGAGGTGGAGCAATTCAGCGACTGCTCGGTGATAAGCGCCACCTATAAGCTCAACGGCAGACCCGTTGGCACCATAGGGGTCGTCGGCCCCACCCGAATGGATTACGACTACTGTGTTTCCGTCATAGAAACCCTCACCGACGAGCTGACGGAACATCTCACCGAATCTATAGGAGGCAAGGAGGATTAACTTGGAAGATAATAAAAAGAACACGGCCGAAAACAGTGAAAAATGTTGCGGCAAGGAAGAAAAGAAGGACTGCGAAACTAAGCAAGCAAAAAAGGAATGTTGCCATGCTCATCAGGGAGATGAGCAAGGGGCAAATAAGGATAAAAAAGAGTGCTGCCATAAGGAGCAAAACGCAAGCGATAAAGAACAATTCGCAAGCGAAAAAGAGCAAAGTTCAAAGGATAAGCATTGCTCATGCAAAGAGGGAAACTTTGATAAAGAGCATTGTGACTGCGAAGATAAAGAATGTTCCTGCCATGATGAACACTGTGAGAACTGCTCCTGCGAACAGGCCGACAGACAGGCCGCCATCGAACAGCTCACCGCACAGCTCACGGAGTCGGCGGAAAAATATATCAGGCTCTATGCGGATTTCGAGAATTACAAGAAAAGAGCCGTTCGCGACAGAAACGAGGCGTTAAGCTATGCCTGCGTGCCGATAATGGAAAAGCTCATTCTCGTTTTGGACAACTTCGACAGGGCGCTGGAAAGCGGAGCGAACCCCGAGCAGGATACGAAGAACAATTCCTTCTATGAGGGGGTTGCGCTGGTGGCCCGTCAGTTAAAGGAGCTTTTGGCTTCGGAGGGGCTTAAGGAGATGGATTCGCTGAACAAGCCCTTTGACCCGATGGAAATGAACGCCGTAATGGTGGGAAGCGACCCCGAAAAAGAGGAAGACACCGTGATTGAGGTTTTCCAGCGGGGCTACAAATATAAGGACAGGGTGATAAGGCCCTGCATGGTTAAAGTAAACAAGCATTGATTGATACGCATAATGAAAAGGAAATCGGAGGAACAACAATATGTCTAAAGAAAGAATAATAGGTATCGACCTCGGTACCACAAACTCCTGCGCGGCGGTGATGGAGGGCGGAGAAGCCGTCGTCATAGCCAATGCGGAGGGCAGCAGAACAACCCCCTCCGTCGTCGCTTTCACCAAGGACGGCGAAAGGCTTGTGGGTCAGGTGGCAAAGCATCAGGCGGTCACCAACCCCGACAGAACCATCGCTTCCATTAAAAGGAACATGGGTTCTTCCTTCACCGTCAACATAGACGGCAAGGCCTACACCCCCCAGGAAATCTCCGCCATGATCCTTCAAAAGCTCAAGAAGGATGCGGAAAACTATCTCGGAGAGCCGGTCACGAAGGCGGTCATCACCGTGCCCGCATACTTCTCGGACTCCCAGAGACAGGCCACCAAGGACGCGGGCAAGATAGCGGGCCTTGAGGTTTTGAGAATAATCAACGAGCCCACCGCCGCCGCCTTGGCCTACGGGCTGGATAAGGGCGAAAGTCAGAAGATAATGGTTTACGACCTGGGCGGAGGAACCTTCGATGTTTCCATATTGGAATTGGGAGACGGGGTTTTCGAGGTGCTTTCCACGGCGGGCAACACTCGCCTCGGCGGAGACGACTTCGACAAGCGCCTGATGGATTACCTCATCGACGAATTCAAGAAAACCACCGGAGTGGATCTTTCCGGGGATAAAATGGCGGTGCAGAGATTGAAGGAAGCGGCGGAAAAGGCGAAGTGCGAACTTTCCTCCATGACCACCACCAATATCAACCTGCCCTTCATCACCGCCGGTGCGGACGGCCCCAAGCACATGGACATAACCATAACCCGGGCCAAGTTCGAATCCCTCATCGAGGATCTCATCGAAGCCACCGCAGTACCCGTCAGAAAGGCCATAGAGGACAGCGGACTCACCTTAAGTCAGCTCGACAAGGTCATTTTGGTGGGAGGCTCCACAAGAGTTCCCGCAGTACAGGCAAAGGTTGAGGAAATAACCCATAAGGAAGCCTTCAAGGGAGTCAACCCCGACGAGTGCGTGGCTTTGGGCGCCGCAATACAGGGCGGAGTTTTGGCGGGAGATGTGAAAGATGTACTGCTTTTGGACGTCACCCCCCTCTCGTTGGGTATTGAAACCTTGGGCGGAATATTCACCCGCCTGATCGACCGCAACACCACCATACCGACGAAAAAGAGCCAGATCTTCTCCACCGCCGCCGACAATCAGACCGCAGTGGAAATCCATGTGCTTCAAGGGGAGCGCAGGCTCGCCGCCGACAACAAAACTTTGGGGCGCTTCCAGCTCACGGGCATACCCATGGCTCCCATGGGAGTGCCGCAGATAGAAGTGACCTTTGATATAGATGCCAACGGCATAGTGAATGTTTCCGCCAAGGATTTGGGAACGAACAACATTCAGAATGTGGTTATCAAATCCACCACCAACATGAACGATGCGGATATAGACCGCGCCGTCAGAGATGCGGAGCAATTCGCCGCGGAGGACGCCAAGAAGGAGGAACTCATCACCGCCAGAAACAGCGCCGACGCCGCCATACACCAGACTGAAAAGACCATGAAGGACGCCGCGGGCAAGATAACCGACTCCGATAAGAAGCCCGTGGAGGAGGCAATCGCCAACCTCAGAAACATCATGAACACCGACGACACCGAGGCCATTAAGGAGGCCACCGAAAAGCTCAGTGAAGCCTTCTATCCCATCGCCCAGAAGATGTACGCCCAGACAAATCAGGGCGCAGGTGCGGGTGCGGGCGGATATGACCCCAACGGTGCGGCGGGTGCGGGTTACGATGCGGGCCCTCAGCAGGGCGCAGGCGGCAATAATGATGATAATGTGGTGGATGCTGATTTCACCGTAGAAGATTGAACAATTAATCAGCGGAGCTGATTAATTGTTCAATCCGGAAGTTTCGAAAAGCTTGGGCTTTTCGAAACTTCCCCGACCGATTTTATCGGCAAAGCCGAATATTTGATTAGTCCCGGAAGTCCGCAAAACTTGGGCTTTTCGAAACTTCCAACAAGGCAACTTTGGCTTAAAATCAGCGGAGCCGATTAACTTGTTCAGCCCGACAGTACCGCAAAGCGTAACTTCCCCGACTGATTGTATCGGCAAAATCGAATATTAGGTTAATCTCGAATGTTTCGCAAAGCGGAACTGCTCCGACCTATTATATTTAGTCCTACAATGTAACTAAACTTAATAGATAAAAATTAATCTGATTATCTATTAAGTCAGGAAGGGCGGAATTTCTCCGACTTGATTAGAGGCTAATCTCTTTGCGGAGCTTTCACGGCATTAACCGTATAGACGATTATCGGCATATTTCGGAAGTTATGCTTAGACGGGGTTTTCTTGCAAGGAAGTTATCGGAAAACGGGAAAGGCGGGTGACTGCTTGAGCGTATTTCGGCGAAGGCGGGATAGAAGGCTAAAAGGAAAATATGGCGGGGCTGAAATTTCGGGAAAACAGCAATTACAAAGCCGATTAAGCAATTAGTTCGGATTTTCCGCAAAGCAATTCCGTGCAATATCTCGGTTAGCTTAATTACTTGTTCGGGTTTGACCTTTGGGATATGGCGGGTATGGGGCTGAAATGGTAATATCAACGAAGTCGGTGTTTAGTGCGGTTTTCCGTAATAACGGTAACTTCCGGCAGAGCAAGAAAACGGCTAAGGCGGGTGTTGAGCGTATATCGGTAAAGACGGGATAAAGGCTAAACGGGAAATATGGCTGGGCTGAAATTTCGGAAAAACAGGAATTACAAAGCCGATTAAGCAATTAGTTCGGATTTTCCGCAAAGCAATTTCGTGCAATATCGGTAAAGCTTAGTTACTTGTTCGGGTTTGACCTTTGGGATATGGCGGGTATGGGGCTGAAACGGTAATATCAACGAAGTCGGTGTTAAGTACGGTTTTCCGTTATAAAGGCAACTCCCGACAGAGCAAGAAAACGGCGAAGGCGGGTGACTGCTTTACCGTATTCGGTAAAAGCGGGATAGAAGGCTAAACGGGAATTATAGTGGCGCCGGGTATCCGGTAAAACCCGGTAAAGCCGATTGTGAAATTCAGGTATTGACTTTACGCATTTCAAAATTCGAAGAACCTGATATTGACTGTTAAGTAAAGAAATTCAACGAAGTTGAATTTCAAATTTCTAAATTCGAAGAATTTTGAAATTGTGTTAATATATATAGATATATAACTTGCGGGGGTGACGCTCTTTGAATGGGCGTTACCCTTTGCGGGGGGAAGGCAGGGAGGCTCGGTGGCTGACAAGAGAGATTATTATGAAGTTTTGGGGGTAGCAAAGGAAGCTACCCCTGATGAGATTAAAAAGGCATACAGGAAATTGGCTTTGCAATACCATCCGGACAGAAACCCGGGCGACAAGAGCGCCGAGGAGAAGTTCAAGGAAATAAACGAGGCCTACGAGGTTTTGAGCAACGAGGACGAAAGGGCGAGATACGACCAATTCGGCTTTGCGGGCATGAACGGCGCCGCCGGGGGTGCGGGGGGCTTCTCGGGCTTTTCCGGCTTTTCCGGGGGGGATTTTTCCGACATATTCAGCGATATATTGAACACCTTTTCAGGCAGGGATTCGGGCTTTTCCGGCTTTTCTTCCGGTGGGGGGTCTTCTTCCCGTCGCGGCAGTGACCTGAGGGTAAATTTGACCATCACCTTCGAGGAAATGGTCAGCGGTGTTGAAAAGAAGATCAAGCTGAACCGCATGGAAAAATGCTCCACCTGCTCCGGCAGCGGGGCGAAACCCGGCACCTCCAAGCACACCTGCCCTAAATGCGGCGGAAGCGGCAACATGAAAACCACCTCCCGCACCATACTCGGCATGATGCAGACGGTCACCACCTGCGACAAATGCGGCGGCACGGGGGAAGTTATAGACACGCCCTGCCCGGACTGCTCGGGAAGCGGACTCGAGAAAAAGACCCGCACCATAACCGTGAACATACCCGCCGGGGTTGAAACCGGTAATATCCTTCCTTTGAGGGGCGAGGGCAACGCCGGGGCGGGAGGCGGAAGAAGCGGGGATGTTTTCATCGTGATAACCGTGAAGGAACACGAATATTTCGGTCGGGACGGCTCGGACATTTATTTGGAGCTTCCCGTTTCCATGGTGGACGCCGCCTTGGGTTGCGAAGTGAGGGTTCCCACCGTGGAGGGCTTCGTCAAACTCAAGATACCCGAGGGCACCCTTTCGGGGACGGTGTTCAAGCTTTCCGGCAAGGGCTTAAAGCAGAACGGGGTGCTTAATCGGGGCAAGGGCGACGAGTTTGTCACCGTGATGATAGACATACCCAAAAAACTCACCGGTAAGCAGAAAAACGCCCTGAAGGAATTCGCTTCGCTTACCAATGAGGGGAATTATGAGAATTTGGCGAGATATAATAAAAGGGTTAAGGCGGATTGAGGGGGAAATTCAAAGTAAAAATATTTCGGACAGGCTTCGCTTTGGGGGAGTCTGTTTTTTTTGGGGGAGTTGGGGCGGGGTGGTTTTCGGAGGGTATATTTTGTAATTTGGACATTTCAGTAAAAATTACAGAAAGGCTAAGGGCTGTACCGCATGGAGTTAAACTTTGCTCTTGAGTATTGCTCTTTGGCTATTTCGCGGCGGTGCAATAAATACATTTTTCGGGTAGGCTTTGCTTTGGGGGAGTCTGTTTTTTGCGGTAGTGTGGGGGAGTTGGGGCGGGGTAGATTTTTTGGGGTTATATTTTGTGACCCGGTCATTATGGTAAATTAACATAGTAATGCCAAGGGCTATGTCGTATAAGAGTGAAACCATGAAAGAGAGACTTTACCTTCTGCTTATAAATGGAATCATGAATATTGCTATTTGGCTTTGAATGGGTTGCTTTCATGCTGTAAACACCTTAAAGAATTATAATTTTGTTTTGCCCTTTTGGTTTATATATGTTATATCTTTGATTAATTCTTGATTTTGCAGTGTTGAAATAAATACTTTTTTCGGGTAAGGTTTGTTTTGGAGGAAGTCTGTTTTATACGGCTGTACTTAGCGAAACGACCCGTTCATTATTATAAAAGCATCGTT
>JAAYHF010000204.1 GCA_012727485.1 Eubacteriaceae bacterium | reverse complement strand
CCTCGGAGCTGTGGCGGCGTTGCTTTTTTTCCTGGGAAATATTCCCTTTATTATGGTACAGCGCTATAACCGCCCCAAGCTTTGCGCCCTGCACGAAAAGCTGGTTATTCGGGAGAACAAAAAGGCGTCGGATACTTTGGCAAAGGGGGAAAGCATTAAATGAAGGTATTGATACTGTCCTGCGACACGGGAGGGGGGCATATTTCGGCGGCAAAGGCGCTCACCGAAGTCTTTGAAAAGAAGGGGGACGAGTGCGTCACCGTGAACGCCCTGCGTTTTTTGAGCGCTTTGGAGGAAACCCTCATCACCCGGGGGCATATCTTCCTTTACCGTAACGCCCCCTTTGTTTTCGCCGCGGGCTACCGTATAAGCGAAATAAGAACTCCGAGGATCATTTATGCGATATGTGCGGGCGCGGCTCAAAGGCTTTACGAATATATAATCGAAGGGCAATTCGAAAGGGTGGTCTGCGTTCACATTCTCCCGGCGCTGATGATGACCCATATTCGAAGGGTACTCGGGGCGACATTACCCGTTTATTTTGTGGCGACGGATTACACTTGCAGTCCCGGGGTGGATTTGACGGAGATGGACAGGTATTTCATACCCGAAAACTTCAGCGGCGACTTCTGCGAAAAGGGTGTGCCAAGGGCGAAGATCAGGGAAACGGGCATTCCCGTGGCGGAAAAATTTTCCCTTTATCCCAATAAGGACAGGGCGAGGAAAATCCTCGGTTTAAACCCCGAAGGAAAGATTGTTCTTTTGGCGGGCGGAAGCATGGGTTGCGGACCGATGGAGAAGATAGCTCGCCACACCGCCAAAAATCTCAGCGGAAAGGACTGTTTGGTGGTTATATGCGGCAGTAACCGTAAGATGTTCGAAAGGATTCGTTCCCTGCGGCTTCCTTCCACCCTTGTCATCGGTTACACCAAAAGGATAGAATTATACATGGACGCGGCGGATCTGATGCTGACCAAACCCGGTGGACTTACCATCACCGAGGCCATGACGAAAAAGCTTCCGATGATTTGTATAAATGCGGTGGGCGGGCTTGAACTGCGTAATCTGACCTATCTCACCCAAAACAAATATGCCCTCACCGAAAACAGCCCCCGGGCGATAGCGAAGCTTGCCTCGGATATACTTTCGGATCCGCGAACCTCGGAGGAGATAATAAAAAACATGGCAAGCTGTGGTGCGGGGGGCGCGGCCCGGAAGATAGTGGATGTGATTAAATATGAGAAAAGAAGGATAAAGAGGTACTACGAGCCGGGGGGAAGGATTGTGGGCTGAGAAAACGAAGGGAGAGCCTTGCCGTTAAATCAGCCATAGCTCTGCAAGCCCTCTGCGTGATGATGCCAAGGGAGAGGGCTTACTCGCAATCTTGTCGTAGTCCGTTGGTTTATAGCGCACAAAAGTCAAGAAAAGCAAGTGACTTATCTTTAAAGACTTGATTTAGTTTCAGTGCCTTCATCTCAGTGGATCACAAAGAAAAATAAGCTTTCACATTCTGACCCGGTCATAAAGTGAACCAAGTCACTTTATGAAATGCAAAGGAGGGTTGCGGTCAAAAAACAAGTGGTTTTTATGATATGGCACAGGTCACCTTGAAGAACATTCTTTAAAATTATCGTAATTTCTCGATATTCTTCAGCATTTTTCAATTTCAATTCCGATCTTTTTACAAAGTGACCGGGTCTGAATATAAAGACATACCGCACAAAAGCAAACATTCAAGGGCAACCGATCTATCTTTAAAGAATCACGGAAAATACCGATCCAAACACAGTCGATTTTTATGGTTTTTTACATTTCTGACCGGGTCACTTTAATAAATGAAAAGGGCTTTATTTTGCAATCACGCAACGACTCTTTTTATGGATCGGATTACTCTGAGTATTTTTTAGTTAACCGCTATCCTTCAATATTCTTTGAAATTGATCTTTTCAAAGTGACCCGGTCAAAAAATAAAAACATACCACACAAAAGCAAACATTCAAAGGCAACCGATCTATTTTGAAAGAATCACGTAAAAGTACCGATCAAAACACAGTCGATTTTTATGTTTTTTACATTTCTGACCGGGTCACTTTGATAAATGAAAAGGGCTTTCTTTTGCAATCACGCAATGACTCTTTTTATGATATGGATCGGATTACTTTGTGGTTTACAGCTATCCTTCAATATTCTTTGAAATTGATCTTTTTACAGAGTAACCCGGTCAAAAAGTAAAGACATACCACACAAAAGCAAACATTCAAAGGCAACCGATCTATCTTGAAAGAATCACGGAAAAGTACCGATCCAAACACTTCGATTTTTATGGTTTTTACAATTCTGACCGGGTCGCTTTGATAAATGAAAAGGGCTTTCTTTTGCAATCACGCAACGACTCTTTTATAATATGTAACGGATTACTTTGAATGTTTTTTAGTTTACCGCTATCCTTCAATTTTCTTTGAGATTGATCTTTTCTCAAAGTGACCGGGTCTGATAAATTAAAGACATACCGCACAAAAGCCTTAAAAGTAACCGACCTATCTGCTTAAGTTATGCCGCAAAAGTATCTTTACGATTTTAAACCCCTTACGGAAGTATTATCCTCCGAAAAGCAATCTTTTCGCCCAAAATAATTGCATATCACCGACCAAACCGTATAAGCGTTGGGTTTCTTTTCTGATTATCACTATTATTTTGCGACTATTATTTTCGTAAAAAACTGCGGCAAGGGAGAGGTTATCGTTATATCAACCTTACCCCCTGCCTAAATCCGTTAAGGCACGGTTACTTCGTGATCCGCCTCGTATCCTCCTTGTAGCCTTTTCGGGAAGGATTTCCCTCCGAACGATGGATTTTGCGCCCGGAGAGATCGTATATCACCGACCAAACCGTATCCGCATTGGTTTTCCTGTTGTATTGGCACATGAACCCGTATTTACCCGACAGAATATCCGCGGCAAGGGAATAATCGCAATTTCCGCCGTGTTTTTCGAGAGCGTCCATGGCCACCGCATACCTTTCGTCAGCCCTCCAGTCGTCAACCCCTGCGGGGGTGCGCCAAGCGGCCATTTCCTTCGATGTGAAATTGTTGGCACAGGCTATGTATTGCATACCCGCAAAGTTTACCCGGGGGCGAATTATATGTATTGCCTCGCTGTTACATTCCGCCACAGCCATCTCCCCCGAGCTATCCGCAAAGGTAAAACCCTGGGAGGAAGCGATGGGAAGGGTTTGCAGGGCTTCCAGTGCTTCTTTCACACTTCGACAATTCTCCATAATATACCTTAAAAGCATACCCGCATTAAGCCCGGGTTTCCTTATGTGCGGGTAGGCGAAGGTGAGTCCCGCGGCAAGCCCCGCCTCGTTTACACCGTCCTCCATTTGTATATAGGCGGTGGTGTTGCCGTTGAAACTCAAAGCCCCCTTCAGAGCGTAAAGGCAGTTGGTGTTATATTTTTCGATGCTAACCAAAAAATCACTGTTTCTGCCGAAGAAAGTAACGCCGTCTTTGCTGTAAGCAAGGCAAGTGCAGTGGTTCGGCAGGGTGAAGCAATAAATGGAATACAGAATTGTAAAAAGCTCATCCGGCGCTTCTCCCTGACCGTCGGCCATACCCACTATTTCCTCGGCTATCTGCGGATAGTATTTCTCGTATATGGGTATGCAATCCTTGGCAAAGCGTTTTCTTTCCTCCGTCAGGGCAAAGGTGGGGCTGCCCTTTATCACCATGCCGTTTTTTCTGAGTAAACTTCCGTATTTGAACCCTGCTTCGTAGTGGGTTCCCTTTAATCGTGAATGATACATTTTTGCTCCTGTGGGGTTAAGCTTGTTTTGTTACAGCTTACTTTTATAGGGTATGTTAATAAAAAATTTATGTCAAGGGGGGTGGATGAATTTTTTGTTTTGGGCGGAGGGGAGTGGAGAAAGGGGGGAGTGTTTATGGGGGTTGGGATT
>JAAYHF010000203.1 GCA_012727485.1 Eubacteriaceae bacterium | reverse complement strand
GTGCATAAGAGCGCATTATATAACGATGAGGGCTTTATCATGGATGCGGTGGATATAAGCCGCCACAACACAGTGGATAAGCTGATGGGTAAGGCAAATTTGCAGGGTATAAATTTAAGCCAATGTTATATGATAATCAGCGGGAGGGTGCATCTGGAAATAGTGAAAAAGGTCGCCTGCGCCGGAATAAAAATGTTGGTTTCCCGTTCCGCCCCCAGCGCCCAAGCCATTGAGGAAGCGAAAAAGCGGGATATTACCCTTTTGGGTTTTGCCCGTGGGGATAGATTCAATGTTTACTGCGGCGAAAAAAGGATTGATATGGGTATTTAGCCCTTTCTTTTCCGAAATCGGGCTTTTCGTTATATAATTACTCGGCGGGGGATTCCTTGTCGGGTATTTTCGATGGTAAGTAAAAACCATAAAAACACCTGCGGGTAAGTTCATTCCCATTCGCGGTGTTTTTGCATATCAATATAAGGAAAGGAAACTTCTCAATAACTGTTAATAAGGTGAAAAAATGAACGAACTATACGGCCATAGCTGCGCTTCCTGCTCCAAGGCGAATATCAGCCGCAACGAAGTGGGTTTGAATATGAAGCTTATCGCCAGAAATGTGAAAAAATTTTATTGTCTTGATTGCCTTGCGAAATATCTGAAGGTGCCGCCCGCATACCTGCTCAAGAAAATACAGGAATTCAAGGAAGAAGGGTGTATGCTCTTTGAATAATATGATATATGCCGATAATGCGGCAACAACAAAAATAGACGAAAGGGTGCTTTCCGAAATGATACCCTTTCTCACCGAACAATACGCCAATGCCTCCCAGCCCTATTTCTTCGCCTCCCTTCCCAAACAAGCCTTAAAAGAAGCCCGGGAAACAATCGCGCAATGTATCGGCGCTTTGGAGGAGGAGATATTCTTCACCTGCGGCGGCACGGAAAGCGATAATTGGGCGCTGAAGGGCTTCAGCTCCCTATATAACAATAAAAACAGGGTGATAACCACCCAAATAGAACACCACGCCGTTTTGAACACCGCCGCCGCCCTTGAAAGAGCAGGGGTTAAGGCAGACTATATGCCCGTGAGCCGTGAGGGCTTGGCGCTCCCCGAAACTATGGCGGAATTTCTGAATGGGAGGGAAGGGAAGGAGATGCCCTGCCTTGTTTCGGTGATGACTGCGAATAACGAGATAGGCACGATAATGCCCATAGGCGAGCTTTCCCGCTTAGCCCATGAAAGGGGAGCCTATTTTCACACCGATGGGGTGCAGGCCTTGGGTCACATCGCCATTGATGTGAATGAGCTTGGGGTCGATATGCTTTCAGCCTCCGCCCATAAATTCAACGGCCCGAAGGGAATAGGTTTTTTATATATCAGAAAGGGCGTTGAAATTGCCCCCTATGCCGACGGAGGAAGTCAGGAAGCCTCCCTGAGGGCGGGCACGGAGAATGTTGCCTCCATTGTGGGCATGGCGGCGGCCTTAAAGCTCAACTGCGCCGAGATTGAAAGCAACTCCGTTAAACTGCTGAAAATGGAAGATATTATAATAGGCAAACTAACTGCGGAGGGGCTTGACTTTATCCGTAACGGGGCAGGGGAGCATATACCC
>JAAYHF010000202.1 GCA_012727485.1 Eubacteriaceae bacterium | reverse complement strand
GATAAGCCCACGCCGCTCTCTTTTATTCTTTATAAGCCGTTTGTGTAATCACGAAGTTGTTTCTCGGTAACTTCCCTGTCCGTTACTAAGTCCTTTTCACAAGTTTATTTTAAGTTTAAACGCCGAAATAAGACCTTTATCGTGCTTTTTTTTAAAGTGTTAATTTAAAGAAGTATTAAAAAAGGCGGCTGATTTTCAGCCGCCTAAGTTTATTTTTCGTTACGCCTTAGCCTTTTTCTTTTTCGCTGTTAAGAGCCAAATCATACTGCCCGAAGCAATCAGCATCACCACACCGTACAGGTAGATGCTCGCACTATCGCCCGTTTCGGGGGAAGTTGTCGCCGCCCTTACGGTAAAGCTTACGGTTTTGTTATCACTTATCAGCGTGTTTTCCCATGCCGTGCCGTTATAGCTTTGCTGAGTAAAGGTGACTGTTAGGGTATGATCTCCCACGCTCATGCCTTCGGTGGAAAAGCTTTGCGTATAGCCGCCGGTAAAGTTGCCGGAGGGATTGGTTTCCCATGCGGTAGGCAACCACCATTTGTCGCCCGTCTTGGGGCTTTCATTCGGTATACCGCCGCCCGAAGCCGTAAAGGTTACCGTATCGCCGCTTGTGTATACCTCTCCTGCCGTTATTCCCGAAATCTTGTTTTCGGAGGAAGGAGGATCGGCTGTGACCGTCAGGGTTACTTCGTCGCTTGTTACGCTACCTGCGCTGTTTGACACAATGCAACGATATTTGAAGCCGTTCATGTCTGTGGTAGCCGCCGATGTGGTGTAGCTTGCGCCCGTGACGGCAGATATCTCCGTCCAGACGCCACCGCCGTCGCTCACTTCCCACTTATAGCTCGGCGTAGGGTAGCCCGTTGCAGAAACGGTGAAGGTCGTCGTCTGTCCCTCGGCTATGGTTTGATTTGTCGGCTGAGTGTTGATAGAGGGCGAGATTCCGACTTGATTTGAGGTCACCGCGCTTGCCGTTCCGTTATAATTGCCCGTTCCCGTGGCGACGACATACAGGTATTTTCCCGCGTCGCTCGAAATGGGCGTGTAAGATGCGGTATTATTGCCTGTTCCCGTGGCAAGCGTGCCTCCGGTTACAGAAGCCGAACTATTTGTATACCACTGATAGCTCGCCGTCGCGCCCGAGGGAAGGAGATTTGTGGCGTTAATTGCGGTTCCCACCTGCGGATCGTTCGTCGAAAGGCTTATCCCCGTGAGCGGTGTTTTGGATTTAAATTCAAGGTATTTATGACCGCTGTTGTATGTATAGGTACTCGTATTGCTACTGCTATTAAAATCGCCCGTAGGTGCGGTCGTCGTGGTACTCTCTTTCCACAGATACCAGTAAGGGTCGGTTTGAACGGCGTTGGTAAAATCAGGCGATTTATTGACAGCCGCCGTGTTGCCGATGGCCGTAGTGCTTCCGCCCGTGAGCGTGATGCTGACGCCGGAACCAACTTTTATGCCGTGGCTGTCGCCGCTGCTTGCCGTACCGCCCGTGGCCTTGAATGTACCGCCCGATACGATGATATGATCATAGGAATACACGCCGTTGCTGTTACCGCCGTTTGCCGTACCGCCCTCGGCCGTGAACGTACCGCCCGATACGGTAATGCCGCTTGCGCCTGCTTGCGCGCCGTAGCTGTCCATCGTAGTTGCGCCGCCCTTGGCCGTGAGCGTGCCGCCCGTTACGGTGATACTACCACCATCACAATACACGCCGAAGCTGGTAGTCTGTGCGGTGCCGCCCTCGGCTGTGAGCGTGCCGCTAGATACAGTTATAGATTTAGTCCGTACGCCATAGCTGATGCCGCCAGGAGTTGTATCTCCGCCGTACGCTATCAATGTTCCGTCGCCCTGCACCGTAAGCGAGCCGTTAGAAATATAAAGTCCAATGCTGTAAAAACCGTCCGTAATGTTGGGGCCGGTAACAGTATTCGTATTCTTCAGTTCAAGGGTGATATCTCCGTTTGCGTATATCGCGGCGCGGGCATTTAGGTGGGTAGTCTCCTCATGACTGCCCGTCGTCGCAATGCAACCATTGAGCCTGAGGGTGGGAGTAGGCGACGTGCTTGTGTCGAAAAAGGCGTTGTAGCCCGTGGGATCGCTCGACGCGGCGGGGTCTCCGTTCTTCCAGTAAGGGGTCGCAGAGTTCAGCTCCACGCCGTTGACATAGACCGAGGTCGCGTTTGCCGCCAAAACAGGCGTTGGCAGTAGCGTTACTGCCATTAAAACGCACAGGGCGATTGCCGATAATCTTTTCTTCAATATTCGTTCTCTTGTTCTCATAAATCCCTCCTAAAGCGGTCAGCCTGATTTCGATAAGCGCAAAGCGGCTTGGTTATATCAGATAATTGCTATAATGCATTTTTGAGCTTGACGACTTGTCTGTCTGACAATGCGATCATTTTGTCAAGCCCTTTCCTTAAAATATCGAATAAATACACAAATTAATTATAACAGGGGTTTATATCCTTGACAATCGGTTTCGCAATGTTTTTTTCGCACATTTTATAGGGTGAATGCTTTTGAATATAATTCCGCCGTCCGATTGCTCACGCTCTCAAACCGCTCCATAAACCCTTCCACACTTCAAACCCCGCAGGCCTTATAAACCCCTTCAATAAACTCCGCTTTATATTCGATATACTTATCAATATCGTCGGGAAAAAGCTCGGCGGCTTTCTTTTTAATTTCGCCGTAGGCCTTGGCCTTTTCGGGACAGGCGCGCAGATAATCCCTGAATATTATATGGCGGAGCAGTTCTGTTGAATTTGCGGGGCAAACATACAAATGGTGGGTCATAAGGTGAGGCTTTCCCTCATACTTGAAGGCTTCCCTGTCGGGGATTCCCAAATTCCCCTCATGGATATAACCTATCAGGCCCAACTTTTCGATCGCTTCCCCCAATTCAAGACGGGAGGGGATAATAACGTCTATGTCTATAATGGGTTTTGCGCAAAGCCCCGCCACGGAGGTGCTTCCGATATGCTCCGCTCCAAGGGCGGTGTCGCCGAGGGCTGTCTTTATTTCAGAAGCTATCTTCAGGAATTCATCGGGCCAATTCGGGTTGTAATCCTCAACGATGATTTTATTCGTTCTCATAATTTCCTTCCGTTAATATATAATGCGATATAGTCAAATGCAAACCGCCATTCTGTCCCTATACGCTCATTTCCTAAATCCGACCAATACTGCGAGGGTATTTTACGGCAAGGGGAGTGCGATTTTTATTTCCCTGTTCGGCATTGTCCGCGGTTTAAATACACGCTAAAATATACTTATTTACAAAAGGCTTATCGTTATCGTATAGAAACAATTTATTACGGTCGGCTTTTGGTCGGTTTTCGCCGTGCGGCCAGAAGTTCATCGGTTAGCCTTTTTCCTATGGGCGATATGCTCGTTCGGGTTTATACAGATGCTTATGTAATCATATTAAGCACCACTGACGATTTTTTATCGCAAACGAATTGGTTCTGCGGCTTAAGCCCTTGCCGTCATATCGTTATTTCGTAAACATCGTTTATGACAAAGGGGCTTATACCCCGGGCTTTACACATATCCAGCACCTTTTTATTTTCTCTTATCAGATATTCCTTGGAGGGTCTTCCTTCCCCCCACCGTCTTTCGACAATATCGGCGAATTTCAATATATCATCGTAATGGTTTTCGATATATTCTTCGCTCATCGCAAGGCAGATGAATTTTATCTCCCTTTTATATTCCTCGGTGAAATCCTCCGCCCAATCGAGGGGTATATAACAGCCCTCAATTATCAAATCCTGTCGGTTTTCGATTGCGGTTTTGATGATCTCCCGAACGATGGGCCAAAGGTATTCGGTTAAAAGGGCATCGTCGCTCATGGGGGTAAGCTTTGTGTTGCCGCTTCGGATAAGCCCCATTTTCAAATGGTCTATGGAATAAAAGGGGCAGGAATATTTCCTCATCAATACTGAGGCGAGGTTGGTTTTACCCGTGTGGGTCGCCCCCGTTATCAGCGTTATCATTTTTCCCTCCTGTTTCGATTTAGTGTTTCGTGTGCGCCGTCAGATCCTAAGACTCTCACTCCATTCCTCCAACTGCTTCGGATTTTTAAAGACAAGGGTCTTTTGTGCATAAACGGAGGCGATTCTCGCAAAACCCTTTCTTTTACGCTTGGTTCGCCCGCCGAAAAGTATCCAGAAAATGAAATCCAAATCGAGCTTTTCGTTGCAACCCTCCCCCATATCGGGGCGGGTGGTGTTTTTATAACGCCTGTAACGGGCGAAGGCTCTTTTCAAGCAGGTGAAACGGCTGAAAAGCAACATTATAATAATATCCGCCTCCTCCAACCTTCTGTCGAAACAGGCGCTTGAATAATTGCCGTCTATCACCCAGCTATTATGGGAGTCAAGGAACTCCTCGGTCAAAAGCGCCACCTGTTCCTCGGGCCTTTCTTTCCAGCCCTCAAGCCAATATATGCTATCCATGTGGAGCGTCTGCGCCCCATAATATTCGCCGAGTTTTTTCGTTATGGTGGATTTGCCCGAGGCGCTGTAACCGATAACCGCCACTTTCATTTTTTATTCCTTTCCGATGCAGTTCATTCTTATCCCGTTAATCGGGAGGATAATATGCGCCGATAAATCCAACGCCTTGCATTAAGGATACAAAGAACAATCGGATTTAAAGCAGGGCTATTTCTCAAGATACTTTTTCAGCTTTCCCGTGTCCAAAAGCAAATTCACCGATTCGAACTTACCCTTGTAAAAAAGCGCCCAATTATTGAAAACGCAGGGAAGCCCCTTGGCCTTTTGCAGGCTGTCCACCTCGATAAGCTCAAAGGGAACCCCCATTTGAGTGCATTGATTTGCGATCATCTCGATCCCCTTAAGGGTATAGGGGCATTGGTGAGAGTAATAAACGGTGAGCGTCTCGCTTTCTATGCGCATTTTTTTCGCATTTTCGCAGAAGCGGGGCAGATTGCCGTCAAAGGAGAGGGCGAGCAGTTCATAGCCGTTTTCGGTGGTATCCGCTGTGATAAAGCCCTGTCTTTTGGCAAACTCGGTATCAGTCAGCCAAGCCTTCTGTTTTTTCGAACCGAGCAGGCAGACCCCACAGAGTCCCTTATCCTTCGCATCGTCAATGCAATATTCCAAGAGGGCTTTACCGTAGCCCTTTCCCTTGTATTCACCCGTGACCCAAAGGCAGTAAATATAATAAAAATTCTTCCCTTCTATTGGAACCCAAGCAGTCTCAACGGGGGCATATTCGATGAAAACCACAGCCTTTTTATCGCTCAGCTTGCGGAAAACATGGCCTTCTTCCAGCCTTTCGGAAAGCCACCTTTTCTTTGCCTCTATTCCCTCATGGGGTTTTTTGGTGCGGATAATGCAACATAAATGCTCCTTGGGTAAATTTTCCTTTGTGATATTGATGAAATCCATATCCGCCATGTTTTTCTCCTTGCTTGCCTTTAATTGATTTTGCGACGCTTAAAAGCTCAAGTGCGATTAAGTATTGATATATTATAAAGCCATTCTTCATTGCGTACAAGGCGAAAAATATTGCGGTTTTAAAATTATCTTTAAATAAAAACTCCCCCGCATAAAGCGAAGGAGTTTTTTCCTTACTTAAAATTATAATAATACTTAGCCTTGTCGAAATCAATTTCCGAAGGATCCCAGCCCAATATGGACATTTTCATCTTCATCTTCCCCATGGGGCCGTTGGCGTTGTTTTCCACATAAGTGACCGTGGGATTGGCGCCCAGCTCGTAAAGAAGATTGAAATGCACATTGAAACCGAAAAGCCTTCCGTTGGGTTCGTTGTATTTGCGGTTCGGGTTTATCTTCGGGTCGGAAAGCACCCCCGGGTTATCGTGGTAGTCGATGTATTGCACACCCGCCGCATTCCAAAGGGAATAGCAGTATTTCCTTGCGAAAAGGCTGTATTTTAATATGTCGCATTGGCAGGGGGCGTGTCTGGCGACGGCTATGTCGTGAACGGGTATGTCCCTGCCCGCCTCCATGGTGTACCAGTTGCCTATAAGATAATCTATATTATCAAGCCCTTCCCTTTCCGCTTTTTCCCTCACATAGCCTATCATATTAGGCCCGCAGTCAAAGGCGGTCACCCTTTTTGCCCTCTTGGCAAGGGGAATGGTAAGGGGGCCTGTGCCGCAACCCAAATCCAAGACCGTGTCATCGCCGGTTATCATCTTAAGGGCATCGACCTGGCGTTGCCCCGCATCTCCCTCGGCTATGCTTCGCTTTTCCCAGCCCTCGGCTCCGTCGTCCCATGTTTTGGCCTCCGCATCGTCCTTGCTGCGAAGCCCCCAAACATTCATTTTTTCGATTTCTCTCCAATTAAGCCATGTTTTCATATATCAAGCTCCTGCGCCCTATCCCAATCAATTTCGGAGGGGTTCCAGCTTAAAACGGACATTTTCTGAATGTCGGTGTAAATTAGGACTCCGTCTTTTTCGCTGATCTTGCTATCTGCCACTGTAAGCCAGCGCTCGAAGCCTTCCTTGCTGAAGGGTCTGCCCTGATTTACGGCCGTATACAATTCTTCTTTGCTCGCCTTTTCGAAAACGGTTCTGTTTTCGACATAATCCACGCTCGGATTCGCCCCGAGGTCGTAAAGAAGGTTGAAATGCACATTAAAGCCGTACATTCTGCCGTCCGGACGGGTGGAAAAATTCATTTTCCCGCCGTTTTCCGAAGCGGATCTTATCCAGGGAGAAGCCGTTTTACTGCGGCTGAGCAGGGCGGCTCCGTAAACCGCATTGAGGGAATAGCAACGCTTTGTGGCCCAACGGCTGAAACGCAGTATATTGCCCTGGGCGGGGGAATGACGGGTGACGGCCACATCGAAACGGGGCGCGTCCACTCCGGGGATCATGGTATTGAAATTTCCCTGAAGGTATTCCACATTGGCTAAACCCATTTTTTCCGCCTTTTCTTTCACAAAGGCAAGCATATTTTCGCTGAAATCGAAGGCCGTCACCCTTTTCACCCGGGGGGCTATCCACTCCGTCAAAGGGCCTGTTCCGCAACAAACATCAAGCACATCGTCCTGTTCTGTGAGTTCAAGGGCTTCCACCTGACGGCGGTTATAATCCCTCTCCTTGAGGGTGCGCTGTTCCCAGCCTGCGGCATCGTTGTTCCACATTGCGGCTGTGGCGTCGTCCTTATCCCTTACCCCCCAGTCGTTGTTTTTCTCTATTTCTCTCCAATTTAACCAACCTATCATCTTTTACCTTTCCTTTGCGGCTGACCGCATATATTTTCTATTTGTAAAGGGCGGCGTCTATCTGCGCTTGAGTAAGCTCATAATTATAGAAGGTTTTATAATATTCGGCCAACATCGCTTCCATATCGTAGTTATAGGTTTCGGGGAAAAGGATATTCGCGGCGAAGTACCATACCAGGGGGTTTTCCGCGGTGGCAAGACCGGAGCAAACCATTCCGTAGGGAACTATGTAAACCTTGCCTTCCTGAACGGCCTTTATTCCCGCATATTCACTGCCCGCAAATATGTCCTTTGCTGCGGCGCTTTCGCAGAAAATGACTTCGGGATTAACATTCATAAATTCTTCAACGGTCACTTCCCCCACAAAGGGCTTTATTCCCAGAACTTCTCCCGCATTAACCGCACCGAGAGCCTTGATCCATTCACCGGGCATGGAATTCGGGCCGCATATACCCCTGGAACCTCTGGAATAGGCAACGACAGGCGCATTTTCGGGAGAAGATGCGGGAGTGGTTTCTTCCATGGCTTTTTTATAGTAATCCACATATTTTTTTGCATTGGCGGCGGCTTGCTCGGTGCCTAAAATGGCGGAGGTCATTTCAACCAGCTTTATAAGGTCTGCCGAAGAAGCGAGGTTGTAATATGCGACGGCTATTCCCGCTTCCTTGAGCAGGTTGCCCGTATCGTTGCCCTCCGGGGCGGCGCTGGAAATAAGCACCACATCGGGGGCAAGGGCGAGGACTGTTTCCACATTCAAATCGCTGTCGCCCATTTCCTGCAAATTCTCAAGACCGGGGTATACTTCCTTGCAAAGGTTGCCTTCTTTGTAATTGAAGCCCGCGCCCAAACAGGCAAGGCATTCGGGGCCGCCCACAATGGCGACGAGGTGGGTAGCCACGGTTTTTCCTGTGGCTATCTTTTCAACCTTTTGCGGCACAGTCACTTCATTGCCGTAAAAATCGCTCACGGTGCGGGTGGTGTCTTCGGGGTTCTCGGGCTGTCTTGCTCCGCCGCAGGAGGCGGCCGCCAAGCAAAGCGCCGCAATCAGGGCGAGTGCAAGGATCTTTCTTACTTTCATTTCTTTCTCCTCTTTAAGTTTAAATAATATATATCAACAATCACGAAAAATGCCCTTCGAGCAGGGGTATACAGACCTTGCGCTTCAGGCTTCCTTCGTATTCGATGATATCCACATCAATGCCGTAGATCTCCTTCAAGTTTTTCTTGGTTACAACCTCATCGGGGGTACCCACCGAGGTGAACTGCCCCCTGTTCATTATCGCCACCTTGTCGCAGGCCAGAAAAGCATGGTCGGGATTATGGGAGGTCATAATCATTCCCACATTTCTTTCCTTCATCGCCTTTATGATGCTCAAGGTCTGCATCTGCTTGCCGTAGTCAAGGTGATTGGTGGGCTCGTCCAAAAGCAGGAATTTCGCTTCCTGGGCGATGGCTCTGGCAAGCATAACGAGTTGGAGCTGTCCCCCGGAAAGCTGGGTCACAGGCCGAAAAATCAAGTCCTTTATGCCCAAAAGCTCTATGGCTTCCATGGATTTTTGATAATCCTCCCGGGAGGGCTGGGACATGGCGTTCAAATGGGGAGTGCGCCCCATAAGTACCACATCCAAAACCTTGTAGGGGAAGGTGAATTGGGTCGTCTGAGGAATAAAGGACATGAGCTTGGCTAGCTGTCTTTGTCCAATATTGCGAAGGTCGTTTCCGTCTATCTTTATTACCCCGCTTTTGAGGGGGTGTAAATTCATCAGGCTTTTAAGCAGGGTGGTTTTGCCTATGCCGTTGGGGCCGAGTATGCAGAAAACCTCGTTGCTTTCCATGGTGTAGCTTAAATCGGTGAATATCTCGTCCGTACCGTTGTAGGAGAAAGTGGCTTTTTCTATTGATAAAACTGCCATTTAAGCCCAACCCTCCTTTACCCGCTTTAAAAGAATGAGGAAAATGGGTGCGCCGATGAGGGAGGTTATTATTCCCACAGGGATTTCGGTGGCTATAAGACAGCGGCAGAGCATATCCACCAGCATCAGAAATATTGCGCCCACGGCAAAGGTGCAGGGCAGAAGGCGGCGGGCGTCCGGGCCGACCACGAGCCTTGTTATCTGCGGAATGACCATGCCTATCCAACCCACTATCCCGCAAACGCAAACCGCCGCGGAGGAAATGACGGTGGACAGAATTATGAGAACCAAGCGGGCTCTGGCAGTATTCACCCCTAAGGCCTTGGCCTCGTCGTCCCCAAGGGACATTAGATTCAAATACCACCTCATCAGATATATCCCCAGACTGCAACTGAAGATAAGGGGCACCAGCAAGGTGAGTTTGGAAGCGGATATGCCCGCAAAGGAGCCCATCAACCAGAAAGTTATCTCGGGCAACTTCGTATCCTGCGGGGCAAGATATTTAAGGATTGAATTGCCTGCGGAAAGCAGACTGCCCACCACGGTTCCCGCCAATACCAAAAGCAAAGTGGGATTGCCCCTGAAAACCCGGGAGCAGGAATAGGTTAAGGCCACGGCCAAAATACCTCCGAAGAAGGCGAAAATGCTCGTCATTGTGGGGCCGAGGCTGAAGAAGATGGCGATCACCGCCCCCAAACTCGCTCCGTTGGAAACCCCGAGTATCCCCTCCGACACCAGCGGATTGCGGAAAACGCATTGATAGCTCGTTCCCGCAAGGGAAAGCCCGCCGCCGATGAAAATAACCGCAATTATCCTCGGCATACGCACCACCCAGAGGATCGTATCCACATCACTGCTCCAACTGACCGCAATGGGATTTTTTATATCGTATCCCCCTCCGAAAAGTTTGCCCGGCAACTCGGCGGCTTTTATGAAAAGCTCCGTAATGCCGTAACCCAAGGCCTTTAGAATGTCCGCCTTTGAGCAATGGTATCTCCCGCTGAGCAGGGAGATGATAAAAACCACAACTCCGACACTGACGAGGATACTCACCGCCTTTATGCGGAATTGCTTGTCGTTTTGGAGAAGCTCCTTGCCGTAATCCGCGCTTTGCTTTGCGGATAACTCCTTTTCTTTCAATAATGTCGAACTTTTCTTTTTTTCCATAATTCACCCCAAACTAAATAAAGCTCCCGACTTTTTGAATGCCAACTTCCTGAAGCGCGGCTTTACAAGGCGAGAGCAACAAGATGAAGACCATTAATTATGTATCGCTTGATATAAGTATATAGAAAGGCTTTTGAATAAGCAAGCACTAACTGCATAGGATTTGTATAATTACCTCGTTTTGTGTCGGTTTTGTGAACTTATAGCCCCGTGTTTGCGTTTTTACGGTTTGGTTTTTGTATATTTTGATATACAACCGAATAACGAGGATTAAAAAAGCCCTTATATATGGGCTTTTTGTGTATCATTTGATACTTATGCCTGTGAAAAATGTATAAAAGGGGCGTCGCCTAAAACTGTATACGGATTGTATAATTATAATAACAAATAGCGGAAAAAAACCCGCCTCGGCTCTCGCCGGGACAGTTGTATCTGCGGCAGGTTTTAATCCACCACATTACCCGGGGTGACCCGCAGGTTAATTACAACCGGGCGAGTTGTCACCATCGATAGCACCACATCGGCGGTGACATTTGATTGGCTCACCAACGCCAAATACGGGTTTTGGCTTAGGAGAACATAATAAGAACCACTCGACCCGCAAATTACTTTCCCCGCATTAAAAAGCCCGCCTTTGCGGGCGGGCAGATTTACTTATGCTTGCGGGTCGGTTGAAATAAAGCCGAGCGCTTAACCTTCCATGAAAAGCAGTTGGAAGGAATTATGATTCTCATTGAAAATAAGAGTCAGGGTGTAAAACCTCTCCCCACCGTTGACGATAATAACAGCTCCTCCCTCGGTTCCCGGATCCTTCCCTTCCGTCACCGCCTCCTTGAAAACTTCCTCGTCGGGCCATTGGAGGGAATTGAGCATTTCGGAAAACTGCTCCTCGGTCATTTCCGGAAAAGTAGCCCTTATGAATATCTGTCCGAAGGCCAAAAGATGAGTGGGAGTGAGCTTTCCGTCCGCGACCCAATCCGTATTATAGGGCATATTCATTCCCCAACTGCTTATACTGCCATCGTCACTCAAAATCACGCTCATCTTTATATAGGCGTCGTAAATCATGCTTTTTCCAGTGCCGGGAGGATATACCGCATATAATTTGTTTGTTTCGGTGTTTTCTTCTATCATCACATCGTTGCCCGAGGTTTGAGCATAACTGACGAGGGTGTTGTATATGTCCTCGAAGGTGCCTATTTCCGTGAATTCAAAGCTCTTTGCCTTCTCCTCCTCTTTTTCGCCCCCTCCCCCGCAGGCGCACGCCGCCGATAAAATAGCGGCGACCATGAACAGCGAGGCAATCTTTCTGATTTTCTTCATCTTCTTTTCCCCTTTTAGTTTGTTTTTTTGATACCTTTTTTCATATTTTATTGTATTACGATT
>JAAYHF010000201.1 GCA_012727485.1 Eubacteriaceae bacterium | reverse complement strand
GGGGAGCATATACCCGGAAATATAAGCCTTTCCTTTAACAATATGGAGGGGGAAGCGATTCTTCACAGGCTGGATTTGATGGGTATTTGCGTTTCCACAGGCTCCGCCTGCGACAGCGTGAACACCCAAGTTTCCCATGTTCTGAAGGCTATCCGCACTCCCGAAGGCTATGCGAAGGGAACGGTGCGTATTTCACTGGGAAAAAACAACACCCCCGCACAGGCCGAAAGGATAGCGGACAGCCTGATAAAGATAGTAAAGACCCCTCGGGAATAGGGTTTTTCTCTGCTTTACGGAAAAATCCCTTTAATATAAAGATTATCTCCCCGATATGATAGGCTTGCGCCTCGAATAACGGGGAGATTTATTTTTGTTGATTGACCGCTTTTTTCACGGCGGCATATTTGTGAAATCCTCTGCTCGGGCAGGGCAATTTCCTTTTATCCTGTTATAATAAATTCAGTGTTTGTATAATGTGCCGAAATACGGCGGAAAGGCAAAGCATGAATAAGGGATTATCCTCAAAAGAGGGCGTGAACATAAACGATAATTGTTTTACGCTGATTCGTTATCTCGCCGCCCTTCAGGTTTTGGCGGGGCATTGCATAAAGCATTTTTCTCTTGATACAACGAGTTTGCTTTACCGCATATATGAACATACCTTGGGAATGGTGGTCGGCGTCCCTGTGTTTTTCGGGCTGACCGGTTTTTTGATTTGGTCATCTTTGGATAGAAACGACGAGCTGAAAACATACGCCCAAAAGAGGATAAAGCGGCTCTATCCTCAGCTGTGGCTCGCAGTTTCGCTCAATGCGGCGGCAATTCTCATATTATACGGCGAGGCTGTGAAGGGCTTTCAATTCGTTCTATTTTGTATAACTCAAAGCACTTTTCTGCAATTTTGGACTCCCGACAGCCTGAGGGGGTATGGTTGCTCTACGCCGAACGGCTCTCTATGGACAATAAGCACCTATGTGCAGTTCTATATTTTAGCCTATCCGGCGTACAGATGGTATAAAAAGGCTAATCTGCGGAAAGGCTCGATAACGAAGCGGACGGCTTTATGGATTATCATTATGCTTGCTTCGCTTGTTTTCTCCGTCGGTTATCCCCGTCTTGAGCCTTTCTTGCCCGAAACCCTTTTCAAGCTTGCGGGGCAGACGATATTCCCTTATCTCGGGCTTTTTATTACCGGTGTAATTGTTTATGAATTCAGAAACACTCTTATTCCCCCTTTGGCAAAATTTTGGTATGTACCGCTATCGTTGTATTATTTCATCAGAATATACAACATAGATTTGTCGGGAACCTATATCAACCCCCTCGCCGCCTTGCTTTTGCTTCTTTCCGTTTTCGCCGTCGGTTATAAATTCGGCGGTATAAAAATAAAGCGGGATTATACTTACGGGATTTATCTCTACCATATGATCCTTGTGAATATAATAATCCAAACGAGAATAATGACGGGGCTGTGGGCGATGTTGGCGGTGATCATCGGTAGCTTCGCCTTGGCTTATATATCAAGCCTAATCGAAGATAGGTTGTTTTCGGGGAAGAAAAAAATACGCGCTTGAGGTGTATCTCTCTTTTTCGGCGTATGTTGTAAATATATGAAGTCTGAAAAGAATATGATCGTTCATTAACTTTTGTAAAGGCATACCCTTACCGCATTATGGGATAGAAAAGATAAGGATATACCGCATAAGTAAACCTTGACCCCTCACTAGTGCGTAAATTACCTTACAAAGAGCAAGAAGCACAATAGCTTTGCCCATGTGAGGGAAAAGACTCTTGCCTTTAAATAATACTATATAATGAAATAGCGATTTGAGCGCTTTCACGGTGTACCCAACCGGTTCGAGCTTCGAACGCACAAAAAAGCGACAAAGACAAAAGCACTCGGATAATGCTCACTCCCGCCGCAGACTACTTCCGGAAAACAGGGAAACACAATAAACGAAAATACCTAAAAAGACCAAAACAAAGAAAACCCTAACCCGCCTTAACCCGGGCTTATCAACCGGATCTGCTGTTTCTGCCGTCCGTGCGAAGCATACAAATCAGCTCAATGTATTTAAAGGGGCTGGTGTAGGTGACATCGGAATTCAATATATAGCTTGCCCCGCCCTTTATGGTGAAGATGAGGGACTGCCTGTTGAGTACATCGGTGTCGGAAAAGTTGTTGTAATCGAAGGAGAGTATTTGCCCTTCTTCGCTTAAAAATTCCATTCGGTCGCGGTATGCGGTAACATCTCCATAGATATGCCTGTCGCCCCGGCGACTGCGGTTATCGAGGATTGTCAAATGCTGTTTTTTGTCCGTTGTTATCGGCCTTGTTTCTTCATAAGAAAGGTATTCGTCCTTTCTGCTTCTTATTTCTTCCTTTTCCCAGCGATACCAATCCGCCAGATTATCGTAATGATTGACTCCCCCGTCCGCGCTTTCAATGAAGCCGTATTCATCATATTTAAAAACCCGTCCGCAACTTTCGCAGGTGAATTTATCCCCCTTGCTGTGGAGGGTGGAAAGCCCCTTGCACTCGGGGCATAAATAAAGGGCTACTTCGATGCTTTCAGCAATGTTTTTGCCCGTGTATTTAGCCATAACTTCCCGTTGGGTGGCGTAGGCGTCCTCGAAAATGTCTTCTTCTATGATGCTCTGCACCTGCTGTGCGCTCATATTTTTAATCTGTTCGGCGCTGTATTCCCCTATCACCTCTCCCGAAAATTTGCCCCTGCGGAATTTCTTGGCCCAGCGGGGCTGTATAAAATAGCCGCCCTTGATTTTATAGGTAATAAGGGCAACCCCCGCCGCCTTGATCAGCTTTCCCGTGGAAGCAGCCACAGGCAGGGTGCGCCCGTCCATACTGCGCCCCCCCTCCGCAAATATACAGACGCTTTCTCCGGCTTTGGTGCGTTTTAAGATTTGATAAACGGTGGTCAGGTCGTTGGTGGTCTTCTTGCGCCATATCGGATTAACCAGCAGGGTGAGCAGATTATGAAGGAAGGAATTTCTCCCGATGGCATCGCTGGCCACATAATAAAAATGGTTCGGGAAGGATTTGACCATACAAAGAAAATCCACATCGGTGAGGTGGTTCGATATCATAATGAAATTTTCGGCTTCGGGTTTGTATTTTTTATAAGAAAAGCCGTATAACAGGCATATTGCCCATCCGAACAGTGTTTTTAAGGTGTGGTAAAGAAATTTGCGGGGTATGTCTGCTGTCATAATTCCTCCGAATGCAATAAATCCTTGTTATTATAGCATTTAATATACGATATATTATAATGCGCCGATAAAAATGTGACTATAAAATATACAATACCTAAGACGCTATTTTATCGGGTGAGAGCGGAGAAAAAGAAAACCGAGTAATTTACTCGGTTTTCTTTGGTTATTCGGTGAAAAACAGCTTTTCTCCGTCTGCATCTATGGTGATTGAGGTGTTTTCTTCCAATTCGTTTGCGATGATGTATTTAGCCACCATCGTTTCCACATTGTGCTGAATGAATCGCTTGAGGGGTCTTGCGCCGTAAATCGGGTCGTAACCGTTGTCAATGACGAACTGTTGCGCGGCGGGGGTGAGTTTGAGGGTTATATCCTTGTCGTCCAACCTCTCGGTGAGCTTTTTGAGCTGTAAATCCATTATCCCCTTCATTTCCTCCTTCGTCAGGGGCTTGAACATAATCGTTTCGTCAATCCTGTTCAAAAATTCAGGTTTGAAGGTGGCCTTAAGCAGGGTGTTGACCGCATCTTTGGCGCTTTGGGAAATGCTGCCGTCCTCCTTAATGCCCTCCAAAAGATAGTCACTGCCGAGGTTGGAGGTCATTATGATTATGGTGTTCTTGAAATTGACGATGTTTCCCTGGGAATCCGTCGCATGGCCGTCGTCGAATATCTGGAGCATTATATCGAAAACATCGGGGTGGGCCTTTTCGATTTCGTCAAAAAGAATGACGCTGTAAGGCCTTTTGCGTACCGCTTCGGTGAGCTGTCCTCCCTCGTCGTAACCCACATATCCCGGAGGGGCTCCGATGAGGCGGGAAACGGAATATTTCTCCATATATTCGCTCATGTCTATTCGCACCAAATTTTTCTCGCTGTCGAAAAGGGACTCCGCCACAGCCTTTGCCAACTCCGTTTTACCCACACCCGTGGGCCCTAAAAAGAGGAAGGAGCCTATGGGCTTATTCGGGTCGTTTATACCCGCCCTTGAGCGAAGTATTGCGTCGCATACGGTGGTGACCGCCTCGTTTTGCCCTATGACCCTTTGGTGTATCAGACTTTCGATATTCAAAAGCTTGGCTTTTTCCGTTTGCACTAATTTTGCCACGGGTATTCCCGTCCATCTGGCCACGATTTGAGCTATCTCATCCCGAGTCACTGCATCTCTGAGGATATTTTCCTTCATTTCCTCATATTGCATCTGTTCGGCTTCGGCGAGCTTTTTTTCGGTTTCGGGCAGTTTGCCGTATTTTAACTCCGCCGCCTTATCCAAATTATATTCCCTCTCCGCCTTTTCTATCTCGGCATTGAGGTTGTCCCTTTCTTCCCTCAATTTTTGGGTTAAGGAAATGATGCTCTTTTCCCTTTCCCATTCTTCCTTCATTTCATCGAACTGACTCTGAAGCCCCTTGATTTCCTCTGCGATTTCGTTAAGATGCTCCCTGCTGTCGTCGTCCTCCTCCGAGGAAAGGGCGGTCTGCTCTATCTGAAGTTGCATTATCTCACGGCTTATCCTGTCCAACTCCCCGGGCATGGAATCCATTTCGGTGCGAACCAAAGCGCAGGCCTCGTCCACCAAATCTATGGCCTTATCCGGCAGAAAACGGTCGGTGATGTATCTGTCGGAAAGCACTGCCGCTTCTATGAGGGCGCCGTCGTGTATCTTGACCCCGTGGTGAATTTCGTATTTTTCCTTAATACCCCGAAGAATCGAGATCGTATCCTCAACGCTCGGCTCGTTGACCGTTACGGGCTGGAAGCGCCTTGCCAAGGCCTTGTCCTTTTCGATGTATTTATGGTATTCGTCCAGGGTAGTCGCTCCGATGCAGTGCAATTCGCCCCTTGCCAGCATGGGTTTCAAAAGGTTGCCCGCGTCCATTGAACCCTCCGAGCTTCCCGCGCCGACTATGGTGTGGATCTCATCTATAAAAAGAATGGTGTTGCCGCTGTTTGCCTTGACTTCGTTCAAAACGGCCTTCATGCGCTCCTCGAATTCGCCCCTGTATTTTGCTCCCGCAATCAAAGAGCCCATATCGAGGGATATTATCCGCTTGTCCTTGAGGCCTGCGGGAACATCACCCGCCAAAATCCTCATGGCAAGTCCTTCCACAATGGCGGTTTTTCCCACCCCCGCTTCCCCGATGAGAAGGGGATTGTTTTTGGTTTTGCGGGATAATATCATAATGAGGTTCCTGATCTCCGTATTTCTGCCTATCACCGGGTCTAATTTGTTCTGACGGGCCGCCTCCACCAAATCACTGCCGTATTTTTCCAGTGCGTCGTAGGAATCCTCCGGATTGTTGCTCGCCACCCGAACATTCCCCCTCACCAGAGCCAACGCCTTTAAGAAATCTGCCTCGTTGACATTGTATTCATCGAAAAGGTCTTTAAGTTCCCCCGATGACAACTGAATAACGGAAAGCGCCAAATGCTCCACCGAAACAAAATCATCCTTCATTTGGGTTATCTTAAGCTCGGCTTCCTCGAAGACCCTTTGGGTTGCTTCGGAAATATAGAATTTGCCCATTTCCTTGTTTGAAGTGCGGTATCTGGGCAGTTTTTCGATTATCTTAAGGAGCCTTTGGGCGAATTGATCCGCAGGGGCGTTCATTTTATCGAAAAGCTTTCCGATAAGCCCGTCCTTTTGGGTAATCAGGCTGTGCATAAGGTGAACCGGCTCGATTTGAGGGTTCGAGTAACTCTCGGTCAGCTTCTGCGATTCCTGTATTGCTTCTATTGATTTTTGGGTATATTTTTGCAAGTCCATAATATTGCCTCCCTTAGCTGTATTTTTAACTTCTTTTCGGCCTTTCATAAAGTCAGTCCGGCGTATTCCGCCGGACTGACTTAAACTTATCGCTTACGATATTGTTTTAGCACCCCCGAACAAAAAACGCAATGGTTTTAATCCTTTTACAATTATATATTAATCCTTTCTTTTCGGCAATTATTCGCTTTATATAATTGCATTGTTTTTTTTATGTGTTATAATCTGTTAGTGTTTGCATTGTAAACAGGGAGGAAATTATGAAAACTTTATTGGCTGTTATAATCTTTATCAGCAGCGTCGCCGTTATAGTGTCCGTTGTGCTTCAGGAAGCCAAGGATTCGGGAATGTCCAGCGCCATCACGGGAAACAGCAATTCCCTTTTCGGGAAGGGAAGGGTGAAAACCCTTGATGCAACTCTCCAGCGCATCACCGTAATCGCCGGAGGTGTTCTCGCCGTTGCGGTCTTTGCCATGGGAGTGTTTTTCTCTTAAAGTAAGCCGAAAACAATAAAAATAATATTGCCGTCCCGCAGGGAGTAATATCCGAAACGGGGCGGTTCTTTATATTTGGAATCAGCCCGTTAATGCAACCAAGCCGAAAACTATTCGGCTTGGTTGTTTTAACATTCTTATTGAGTTTACGCAGTACCGAAGCCTTTCGCAAAGCTAATCCTCGCTTGCGGCGTCCGCTCGCATTTTGGCAGAACCTGTCGGTGTTTTCAAGTTTTCTCCGCAAGAACGGTAAATATTTCCGTTTCCTCCTTTTATGACATACCTAATATGAGGCTTATATCAAAATCACATATAAATAGTAACATTTCGACAAAGCGGAGGTTAATTTTACCCTCCCGCCGTTTCCCCGCTAAGAGAAAGCGAAAGCCGTTTGTTTCATTTTAATATATGGATTTACCGCACGATATTAAACCCCGTAAAAAAGCGACCGCCCTATTTACACCGAACGATAAAGGGAACACTCTTGACATTTTGCGCTTGAGCTTGGAGAGGGTTGTTCCCACGCATCAAACTTAAAAGAAATGTGTCTATACGGAAAAAAGCCTGTTGTGTGAATGTAATGATGTGCAATGTTTAAAACGAATCGTGCGGCGTTGTCATAATATCCCATGAAAAAGGTTTAGGAAAACGGTGAAAAGGGGCGGAGAATTTGGCCTTTTTTGGCTTTTTGAGGGCTGTTGAGGGGTGTTTTGGGTGGTTGGGGGTTGTGTGGGGGATTTTAATCAGTGGTTCCTTAGTTTAAATGGATTATCGGTGAGGCCATCTTGCTTATGTTATGCCCTGTCCTTCCTTTGCGCGCCGATGTCCCGATAATATAAAAACCCGTCGATCCGGCGCAATGCCCCGAACCGACAGGCTTATTTCATTATTGCTTCGTCAACCGACTATTCGCCCAAACTCGCTCTCAGATAAGCTTCGATGAATTCCCCTATATCCCCGTCCATCACCGCCTGAACATTGGCGGTTTCGAATTTCGTGCGGTGGTCTTTAACCATGGTGTAGGGGCAGAAAACATAGGAGCGTATCTGGTTTCCCCAGGCTATCTGTCCGTAATCCCCCTGCAATTCGGAGAGCTTTTCCTTATGTTCCTCCTCCATTAAGGCGGTGAGCTTGGATATTAATATCTGCATGGCCTTGTCTTTATTCTGGAATTGGCTTCTTTCGTTTTGGACCGCCACCACAATTCCCGTGGGAATGTGGGTAATTCTTACGGCGGAGTCGGTTTTGTTCACCTTTTGTCCTCCCGCCCCGGTGGAGCGATAGGTGTCTATACGCAGATCCTTGGGGTCTATTTGCACCGTATCCGTGTTTTCGATCTGCGGGATAATATCAACGGAGGCAAAGGAGGTCTGCCTGCGGGCGTTGGAGTCGAAAGGTGAGATTCTCACCAGACGGTGGACTCCCTTTTCGGATTTTAAGTAGCCGTAGGCATTTCTGCCTTCGAAAAGGAGGGTGGCGCTTTTTATCCCCGCCACATCTCCGTCCAGACATTCCAAAATGCTTACCTTGAAATTGTTTCTCTCCGCATAGCGCAGATACATTCTCATAAGCATATCGGCCCAGTCCTGGCTTTCCGTGCCGCCTGCTCCGGGGTGTATGGCTAAAATGGTGTCGTTGGAGTCGTATTCGCCGGAAAGCAGGGTGGAAAGTTTGAAGGAGCGGAAGGTTTTTTTGAGGCTGTTGAAGCCCTCCGTAAGCTCCAGTTCATTCTCCTCGCTGCTTTCGTCCTCGAAGAATTCGACGAGTATTTTTACCTCGTCACACTCGTCGCGGACTTTATTGAAGGAATCCTGCTTAGCCTTGAGCTGTTTTATCCTTGAAACGGTTTTCTGCGAGCTTTCCTGATCGTTCCAGAAATCGGGAGCGCTCATTTCGCCTTCTAATTTTTGTATTTCCTCCATGGCGCCTGCGACGTCAAAGAGAACACCCCATTTCGTCGATTTGCGTGTCGATATCCGATAATTCCCTTTTTATATCGTCAATAAACAGCATTAATCATCACATCCCTTCTGTTTTTAATTATTAAACAATCCCTTGCCGCAACATTGCTTATATTTCTTTCCGCTGCCGCAGGGGCATTTCGCATTCTTGGCTATGGGTTTTTCCCCGGGGGAGGGGACATATTTTTTTGTCACCGTATTATTTACCGCAGGGCCACCTTCGCTGACTGTCGGTACCTTGGAGTCGTCCGGGGCGGGTGCGGAGGTGAGCTTGAAGTTATAAAGCACCCTTACGGTTTCTTCGATTATCGCTTCGTTCATGGCTTCGAACATCTCAAACCCCTCCTGGGTATAGGCCTGTACCGGATCCTGTTGACCGTAAGCCCTCAAGCCGATCCCCTGACGAAGCTGATCCATGTTGTCGATATGGTCCATCCATTTGTTGTCCACCACAGTGAGCAGGATTATCCTTTCGATATCCCTCATCATCTCATGGCTTATGAGTTCTTCCCTCTCGGAGCGTTTTTCCATCATGGCTTCGTAGGCAATTTCGGTGAGGGCGTTGTTGTCCTGCGAGAGGGGAAACTTTATTTCCACCGAAAACTCCTTGCGGAATTTCTCCTCAAGCTTTTCCATGTCCGGGGAGGAATCCTCATGGGTGAAGGCGAGCTGATTATGGACATAACCGGCGCAAACATCCCTTATCATCTCGTTTATCTTTTCGCTTATGTCCTGACCCTCCAAAACGGTCCTTCTTTGGGCATAGATAACTTCCCTTTGCTTGTTCATCACATCGTCGTATTGCAAAACATATTTTCTTGAGCCGAAATTGCGGCCCTCCACATTCTTTTGGGCATTTTCTATTCCCTTGGAGAGTATATTCGCCTCAAGGGGCATATCGTCCTCAACCCCGAGTTTGTTTGCGATCGCTAAGGTGCGCTCACTGCCGAACATTTTCATCAGATCGTCCTCAAGGGAAATGAAAAATTGGCTGGAACCCGCGTCTCCCTGACGACCTGCGCGGCCCCGGAGCTGATTGTCTATTCGCCTGCTCTCGTGCCTTTCCGTTCCGATAATATGCAACCCTCCGAGTCGAGCCACCCCCTCGCCCAAAACGATGTCCGTTCCCCTTCCCGCCATATTGGTGGAAATGGTGACTGTATCCCTTTGCCCCGCCTGCGCGACGATTTCGGCTTCTTTTTCGTGGTTTTTGGCGTTGAGTACATTGTGGACAATGCCCTCTCTTTTAAGCATCTTGCTTAAAACTTCGCTCTTTTCGATTGATATTGTACCCACCAGCAGGGGCTGACCCGTGGCATGGCGCTTTTTTATTTCTTCGATGACCGCATTGAATTTGGCCTTTTCGGTTTTGTATACCTGGTCGTTTAAATCCTGTCTTATCATCGGCTTGTTGGTGGGTATGCAGATGACCTTCATTCCGTAAATGGATTCGAACTCCCTTTCCTCCGTTTTGGCTGTGCCGGTCATTCCCGATATTTTGTTATAAAGCCTGAAAAAGTTCTGGAAGGTGATGGTGGCCATGGTCACGCTTTCCCCCGCCACCTTAACCTTTTCCTTTGCTTCGATCGCCTGATGAAGTCCCTCGTTGTATCTTCTGCCGGGCATGAGTCGCCCTGTGAATTCGTCCACGATGATGACCTCTCCCTCCCTCACCACATAATCCACATCTTTTTTCATGATGTATCTGGCCTTAAGGGCTTGATTGACATGGTGGCGAAGGGCTATGTTGGAAAGATCGCTTAAGTTTTCAATGTTAAAATATTTCTCGGTTTTGGCCGTGCCTTCCTCGGTGAGGCTTATGGTGCGATCCTTTTCTTCTATTGTATAGTCGGTTTCCTTCCTCAGTCGGGCAACGAATTGGTCCGCCTGGGAATAAAGTCTGGAGCTGTCCTTGGAACTGCCTGAAATGATAAGGGGGGTGCGGGCTTCGTCTATGAGAATGGAGTCCACCTCGTCTATAATCGCATAATTAAGCTCCCGCATAACCAAATTATCCCGGGATTTCACCATGTTGTCCCGAAGGTAATCGAAACCGAATTCGTTGTTCGTGCCATAGGTTATATCCGCATTATAGGCGGCTCTTTTTTCCGCCGGGTTCATTCCGTGAACATTAAGTCCCACGCTTAACCCCAAAAATTCATATATCTGCCCCATCCAGCGGGAGTCCCTCGAGGCGAGATAGTCGTTGACGGTTATTATATGCACTCCCTTTCCCGTAAGGGCATTCAGATAGGCGGGCATGGTGGCGGCAAGAGTCTTCCCCTCTCCGGTTTTCATCTCCGCGATGTTCCCCTCATGTAAAACGGCGGCGCCCATTATCTGAACGGGGAAGGGCTTCATTTTCACCGTGCGCCATGCGGCTTGGGAGGCGGCGGCAAAGGCCTCGGGAAGTATATCCTCAAGGCTTTGACCCTCGGCGAGCCTTTTTTTAAACTGTAAGGTTTTATCCTTAAGCTGTTCGTCGGTGAGCGCGGCATATTCTTCTTCAAGCGCCGTAACCTTCTGGGCGACGACCTTGTATTTTTTCAGTTCCCTGTTTTCGATGGAGCCTGTGATCTTATCCAGCAATCCCATAATTTCCCTCTTTTCCTGACCGAAATATTATAACATGGCTTTCTTTGATTATCTGCCATTTAATAGATAAATAATATAAGGCGATTAATTCTTTGTTTGTTCGCCCAAGAGGTTTACAATTAAGCCATGGTCAGAAATGCGAAGAACAAAAAAAGCCCCTGTGAGAAATTCAGGGAATATATAAAAGAAAACCGACTTATCGAAAAAGGCGACAGCATATTGATCGCTCTTTCGGGCGGGGGCGATTCGGTTTTTTTGACCTATATGCTCCTTGATATAAAAGAGGAATATTCCCTTGAGTTGAGCGCCTTTCATCTAAATCATATGCTCAGGGGCGTTTCGGCGGATTCGGACGAAAAGCTTGTCAGAAAACTTTGCGAGCAAAAGGGAATAACCCTTAAAGTCTATCGGGAGGACATAGGCAAGCTTTCCCGGGAAAATGGCATATCCGAGGAGGAGGCGGGCAGGAACCGCCGCTATGAAATAATAAGGGATTTGCGGGGGGAAAGGGGCAAAGCCGCCACCGCCCACCACGCCGACGACAATGCCGAAACCCTTATAATGCACATAATAAGGGGCAGCGGCGTCAAGGGGCTTTCGGGAATACCCAAAATTCGGGAGGGTTATATAATCCGTCCCCTGCTTTGCTTCACCAAGGGCGAAATAACGGATTATCTGGAAGAAAGAAATATTCCCTACGCCACAGACGAAACGAATTTCGAGCAGAAGGCCTTCAGGAGCAGGGTGAGGCAGAACATCATGCCGATGATAATAAAGGAAAACCCCTCCTTCGCCCGGTCAGCCGAAAGGCTTTCCGAAATAGCTTCGCAATATGTCCTTTTGGCGAAAGGCGAGGCGTTGAAAATCCCCTTGAAAAAAGAGGGGGGAAGATGCGTTTGCGAATATAGGCGCCTCATCGGGCTTAACGGCGCGGTTTTGCACGAGCTGATAGAAAGAATGTGCGAGAATACGAACACCGGTTTGACCGATGTGGGTTTTGAAAGTCTTACGGCGCTGACGGATAAAATAAGGCAGGAGGCAAGCACTATCTGGGAGCTTTCCCTTAACGGCGTGAATTTTTACCGCCGTTATGACAAGCTCATCGCTTCGACGGCGGCGCTTAAGGTAATTGAGCCGTTTTGTTACAGGCTGAAAATACCCTCCTTCATCGTTTGTCCCTCGGCGGGTTTTGCCTTAAGGGCAACCCTGATTGAAAAATTCGAAAAGATTGATTTTCATAAGCATATAACTTATATCGACTATGATAAAATAATTAATAATGTTTATATCAGAAACCGCAGAAAATCGGACAGCTTCAGGCCAATCAACTTCACGGGCACAAAAAGCGTAAATCGGCTTTTTATCGACAGGAAAGTTGACAAAAATTCAAGGGACGGCGTTGCGCTCGTTGTCAGTGGGGATAAAATAGCTGCCGTCACGGGATTTGAAACCTCGGCGGATTTTATGGTGGATGAAAAAACAAAAAGGCTCTTAAAAATAGAAATAATTAAAATAGACGAAAAGGCACAGGGAAATGACAATTATCGATGAAATGAAGGACGACATCAAAAAGGTATTGTATTCACAACAGCAGATAAGCGAAAGATTGGAGCAGTTGGGCGAGAAGCTCACCGCCGACTATGCGGGCAAGAACCCTCTGGTACTCTGCGTACTCAAGGGCGGCAGTGTGTTCATGGCAGATATAGTAAGAAGCATGAAAGTGCAGTTGCAAATGGACTTCATGGCAGTGTCAAGTTACAGCGGTACGGCAACCACCGGGGAAGTGAGGGTCGTGAAGGATCTGGAAAGCTCGATAGAGGGCAGGGAAATTCTCATTGTCGAGGATATAGTGGATACGGGGCTGACCCTTTCCTATCTTATCCAACAGCTTTCTTCCCGCAAGCCCGCTTCCATTAATATATGCGCCCTGCTTTTGAAGAAAAAGACCGACCCTTCCGAACAGCGCCATGTTGATGTGAAGTATGTCGGTTTCGAGTGTCCCGACGAATTTGTTGTGGGCTACGGCTTGGATTACAACGAAAAATACCGTAACCTTCCTTATATCGGAGTTTTGAAAGAGGAAGTGTACGCTTAATAACTGATATTAATTTAATATTAGTGGAACGCTTTGTTTATTGCAAATTAGCATTGCAATGGTAAACTACATTGCGTACCATTGATTCAAGGAGTGTGTGTTTTGAAAAAAAGAAGAGGGTTCGGAGCGCTGATATTATATGTGCTTATTCTCATCGGCGCTTATGTGTTTATAATTACCGCCTCGGGGAATATGCTCTTCGGCAGCGGTAAACAGGAAACCGTCACCTACAACGAATTTGAAAAATATTTATCCAACAGCAGATTGAAATCCATGACCGTCTCCCTGGGTTCCAATTCGGTGTGCTATGTTAAGGCTCAGCTAAAGGCCACCACCAGCGAGAATGTTTCTTCCATCAACCTTTATATACCTTCGGATAAACTCACGGAGCTTTTGGACAGCTATGACCAAAAGCACCCCGGGGCGTTGGAGGTGGAGTATAAGGTTCTCAACGAAAGCGGCTGGACGGGTATTTTAATGACCATCGCCACCTTTGCCGTGATAGGCTTTGCGCTGTTTCTCATAATCAGTCAGCAGTCCGCCAGCAACAGCGGCGGGCGGGTGATGAGCTTCGGCAAGAGCAAGGCAAGAGTCTACCAGGCGGGTGATAAAAAAGTCACCTTTGACGATGTGGCGGGTGCAAACGAGGAAAAGCAGGAGCTGTCGGAGATAGTCGATTTCCTGAAAAGCCCGGACAGATATAAAAAACTCGGTGCGAGAATACCCAAGGGAGTGCTTTTGGTGGGTCTTCCCGGCACAGGTAAAACCCTTTTGGCAAGAGCCACCGCCGGGGAGGCGGGAGTGCCCTTTTTCACCATAAGCGGTTCGGATTTCGTGGAAATGTTCGTGGGCGTCGGCGCTTCGAGGGTGAGGGATCTGTTCGATTCCGCCAAGAAGAATGCCCCCTGCATAATTTTCATAGATGAAATAGATGCGGTGGGCCGTTACAGGGGCGCAGGCCTCGGCGGCGGAAACGATGAAAGGGAACAGACCTTAAACCAACTTTTGGTTGAAATGGACGGCTTCACCGACCATCAGGGCATTATAATTCTTGCCGCCACCAACAGAGCCGATATACTCGACCCCGCTCTGCTTCGTCCGGGTAGATTCGACCGTCAGGTGACGGTTCATGTGCCCGATGTGAAGGGCAGGGAAGAAATATTAAAGGTTCATGCCCGCAACAAGCCCTTGGCCGACGATGTGGATTTAAAAACCGTGGCAAAACTCACCACCGGAATGACCGGGGCGGATTTGGAAAATGTGATGAACGAAGCTTCCCTTATGGCGGCTCGCAACAAGGGAAAGAATGTGAGAATGGCGGACATTCAGGAATCCATCAAAAGAGTGATCGCCGGGCCCGAAAAGCGCAGCATGGTGGTGACGGAAAACGACAAACGCATTACCGCCTATCATGAGGTGGGTCACGCCATTGTGGCAAGCTATCTGCCCGAATGTGACCCGGTTATGGAAATATCCGTGATCCCCCGGGGAAGCGCGGCGGGTTACACCATAGATATTCCCGATTCGGACGATAATCACATCAGCAAGACCATGCTTTTAAACAGGATCTCAATGATGCTCGGAGGAAGAGCCTGTGAGGAGGTTATGCTTTCGGATATATTCGCCGGGGCAATCAGCGATATTCAAAGAGCCACCGCCATCACCCGCAGAATGATAACCGAATTCGGTATGAGTGAAACCCTGGGGCCCATAAGCTACGGAGATGATAACAGCGATGTTTTCATAGGCAAGGATTTGATGACCAGAAAAACCTTAAGCGAGGACATGACCAGCAAGATAGATGCGGAAATGAAATCCATAATGGATAATTGCTACGCCGTGGCCAAAAAGATAATCACGGAAAACAGGGAGAAGATTGAGCTTGTGGTCCGTCAGCTTTATGAGAAGGAAACCTTGAGCGGAAACGAATTCAGAGAGCTTATCGGAGTAAACGCCTCTTCAAAGGAACAATTCGAAAAGCCTCAGGAGAATGTTGCTCCCGAGCAACCCGAAGCAGAACAGCTTACCTTCGGGCAAACGGAAGTTGCAAAGGAAAGCTCAGCGGAGCCGGAAGAAAGCGAAAAGGAAAACACCGACGACAGAAAAAAGGTGGAAATTTGGCCGCCTTATTTGACCGATGATGCCGAGGAGGTCGTGATTCCGGACGCGGGCGAGATAGTGCGCAAGGCGGAAAGTTTGGCCGAAAAGGACGAAGAAAGCTCCGACGACGAGAAGGACGAGGACACAAAGGCGTAACAACGGCAAGTTTGAAACGCAATACAAGGTCACTACGGCATAAACGCCGAACAGGTACTACGGCGTAAACGCCGAACAGGACACTACGGCGTAAAACGATTGATTATTTAATGGTGTGTGATATAATAAACCTGTCCGACAGGTAAATAATAAATACGGAGGATAATTAAAATGTCAAAGAAAAACGGATTCGGATTCGGAGTAATCGTGGGTTTGGCGGTGGGTATAGCCGCAAAATATCTTCTCGACAACAAGGAAGAAGTTAAGGCTGTTGCGGGAGAAAAAATCGCAGGGGTAAAGGAAGGCGTGGGAGATGCCATGCAGTATGCTTCCGGAAAAATTTCTACCCTGGCAGGCGGTTTCGTTGAGAAGGTCAGCGATTATATCGAATATGCAAAGGAGCAATTCAACGAAATTAAGCAGTCCCTGCTTTGCAACGAATGTGACTGCGATGAATGTTGTTGCGATGATGATTGTGACTGCGACGACGATTGCGAATGCAAAAAAGGCGAGCAGTGCTGCTGCAAGGAAGAAGGCACCAAGGCCGAGAAGAAAGAGTGCTGTTGCGAAAAGGAAGAAAAGACCGAAGATTGCGCCGACGGAGTATGCGCGGTTGAAGAAGCGCCGCAGGATAAGCCGGAAGAATAATGCAACCCTGGGAATTTGTTGTGATCGCCGTCGGTGCGGTTTTGATAGGTTTTTTGGTATATGCCGTAACCGTGCTGAAAAAACTGTCCGATGTGCTGGACAGCGCGGATGAACTCATCAAGACCAACACCGGGAAGATAAACGGTATCATAGATAATCTTGATACCATCTCCGAGAAGGTTACCGTCGTTTCCGCAGACGCCGTTACGATAGCGAGCGAAACGAAAACAGCCGCCCAAAACACAAGGATAATAACATCCGAAGCAAAGGGCGCGGTTACCGCAGTCAAAAATTCCATCGGAAAAATTAAAGATAAGGTATCCGGCAGTGATAAAACGCCGGATACCTTTGCCAATCAAAAAATCAATAAAATAATCAGCGCTGCGGGAACCGCCCTTGCCATCATAAGGGTATTCAAAAATCGCAGAATGAACAGACAGATAAAAAAGCTTCGCAAAGAAGCTAATAATAAATGATATCCATAAGCTAACAACACGGAGGTTATTATGAAGATCTACGAATCAAAGGATTTAAGAAACGTAGCGGTATTCGGCCATGGCTCGAGCGGTAAAACGACTATCGCCGAAGCTATGGCTTACAAGGCAAAACTCATCGACAGGATGGGCAAGGTCGATGACAAAACCACTGTTTCCGATTTCGATGCGGAGGAACAGGCAAGGCAATTTTCCATATCCATGGCAATACTGCCTCTGGAATATTCGGGAGTTAAGATAAACCTGCTGGATACTCCCGGCTACTTCGATTTTGTGGGCGAGCAAGTATGCGCCCTGAGGGTTGCCGATGCGGCGCTTATAGTCGTTGATGCCCTAAGCGGCGTTGAAGTCGGAACGGAAAAAGCCTGGGAACTCGTAAAAAATGCCGGTGTACCCGCTATTTTCGTCGTAAACAAAACTGACAGAGAAAATGTGGATTTCAACAAAACCTACGAATCCATAAAGAAATTGGTGGGCTCAATGGCTTCTGTCTACACCTTCCCGGTGAATGCGGGAGTCAGCTTTGACACTATCTGCGAAGTCGTCACCGCCGATACATACAAATACGAAAAGGGCGTATCGAAGAAGATCGACTCTCCCCAAGACGCCGCCGATGAAGCGGAGGCTTACCGCGAAGAAATGATGGAAACAGCGGTTTCCGCCGACGAGGAACTCATGGAGAAATACCTCGAGGGCGAAACTCTGACTTTAACCGAGATAAACTCGGGCATAAAGAAGGCCGTTTTAGCGGACGAAATGATTCCCATTATGACGGTTGCGGCCAATAACTGCGTGGGTATAGACAAGCTCATGGACGCCATTATAAATATTCTTCCTTCGCCCCTTGATGCGGCAAGTGAAGAAACCGACCCCGAAAAGCCCGCCTCTGTTTTCGTATTCAAAACCATTGCGGACCCCTATGTCGGCAAACTTTCCATCTTCAAGGTGATGAACGGAAAGGTCACCACGGATTTGGAACTTAAGAACACCACCACGGAAACCAAGGAGCGCATCAACCATATTTATACCATGGCGGGTAAGAAGCAAATAGAGCTGGAAAAGCTTAACTGCGGAGATATCGGCGCCTTCTCGAAGCTGAAGGATACCGTTACCAATAACATTCTTACGGCTGAAAGCGGAGAAGTGAATTTCGAAAAGATCGCTTTCCCCAAACCCATAATGTCAATGTCCATCACCCCGAAATCCAAGGACGACGAGGATAAGCTGGGCAACGGCGTGGCCCGTATTAAGGAAGAAGACCCCACCATCGCCTTTGAAAGAAATTCGGAAACGAATCAGAACCTCATCACGGGCATGGGAGAGATGCATATCAGCGTTGTCGCCTCCAAGCTCAAGGCCAAATACGGAGTTGATGTGGAATTGGATACACCGATAGTGCCTTATAGGGAAACAGTCCGCAAGAAGGCCGAACACGTGGAAGGAAAGCATAAAAAGCAATCCGGCGGAAGCGGTCAGTTCGGTGTCGTATATATTGATTTTGAACCCAGCGGAAATCAGGATCAGGCTCTTGAATTTGTCGATGCGGTGGTCGGAGGAACGGTGCCCAGACAGTTTATCCCCGCAGTCGAAAAGGGTCTGCAAAGGTGCGTCGTCGCCGGAGTATTGGCGGGTTATCCCGTTGTGGGCTTAAAGACCACTCTCTTGGAAGGCAAGTATCACCCGGTTGACTCCGATGAAATCTCCTTCATAACCGCGGCTACCTTGGCTTACAGGGCCGGAATGCCTTTGGCAAGCCCTGTGTTGCTCCAACCCATTTACACCGTGGTAGTAACCGTACCCGACAGCTATATGGGAGATATTATGGGAGACATAAGCAAGAAAAGCGGCAGGGTGATAGGAAGCGACAGCAACGGCGGAAAGGTTTCAATCACTGCGGAAGTACCCCTCGGTGAAATGTTCAAATATGCCACGGAGCTTCGTTCCATGACCCAGGGCAGAGGTTCCTACGATATGGAATTCGCCCGTTATGAGGAAGTGCCCGTTTCCCAGAGCGAAAAGATAATTGCGGACGCCAAGGCACGCAAGGAAAATCAAAAATAACCTTCGTTGTTATGCAATTTTAAAATGTAAGTTTTCTGCAAACAGGAGAATTATTTCAAAACCGAAATAATTCTCCTGCGTTTTTATTCCCCATGAATACTTAACGCCGCTTAAGTCAAAATTAAACTCATGAAAAGCATGAAGGAAAAAGAACCGAAAAAGGGCAGAGGGGCTGTTACCTTAAGAAGAATCCGAATTATGTGTTTTGTAATAACCGGGCTTTTTTTGGTTAACGCCTTTAATTTATATAAGCGCATGATGGGGGCGGAGGAGGTTGTCAGCGCCCTTTCCGATCAATATGTGAAGCCGGTGGGTATATTCTACCCCAGGGGAAACATTTACGATTCCCGGGGTATTCGCTTCACTAATACCCAAGGCATCTGCGGGATATATGCTCCCTCCAAGGCCGAATCCGCGGCGGTGGCGAAGAATGTCGTGGGGGAGGTTGCCATTGACAAAGATAAAACCACATCAGAGGGCTGTAAGGGCATAAGCGGTATACAGGCGCTTTATGACAGCCTGTTATCCGGGGGAAGCGCCGTTAAGCTCAATGCCTATGTGGACGCCATGGGTAATGTGACCGATGCGGGCTATTATGTTTTAAACGACCATATAAACGAGGGTTGCGATATTTACCTTACCTTGGATTACCATATTCAAAAAAGATACGAGGAAGTATTGAAGGAATACTCAGCCCAAAACAATGTTAAAAACCTTAGTGCGGTACTTATCGAAATAAAGACGGGCAATATCCTTGCCATGGCTTCCGAAGGCGGTGAAATGAATAATGCGGTGCTTTCCTATCAGCCGGGGAGTATCATGAAGATTATAACTGCGGCGGTGGCCTATGAGAGAGGGCTGATAGATGAATCCACCACTTACGATTGTGATGGTAAAGTCGATGTGGGCGGGCATGAAAGGGGCTGTGCGGGGGGAGCTGTTCACGGAAATATCACCATAGCTCGGGCGCTGGGGGTTTCCTGTAACTGCTGTTTTTATACTCTGGCGAAGGAGCTTACCTATGAATTGCCAAACGGAGCGATGGGCAGTTATGTGTTGGATAAAGCCCGCCTGTGGGGTTTTTCCTCCTACGGCCAACCCAATAAAGACCGCTTTCCCCTCGAATACGAAGAACATTACAGCTTTGTGCCGGAGATGCTTTACAACGAAATGGATATCTTCAACTGTGCCCTTGGGGAGGGAAGGACGCAGGCTTCCTGCCTGATTATGGCGAAGATAACCGGCGCAATAGCCGGGGGAGGTGTGATGAACGAGCCGAAAATTGTGGATAGGATAACCGATGCCGCGGGAAACATCGTTCCTTTGGAGGACGAAAAAGTATTCGATCTCGGGCTAAAAGCGGAAACTATCGAATGGCTGAAGGGCGCAATGTTGCAAACCGCGATAAGCGGAACAGCCGCCGGGGTCGATCTGAATGCCACAGGGGGCTTTGCGGGAAAAACAGGGACCGCCGAAAACGCCTCCGATAAGCCCCACGGTTGGTTCACGGGATATTTTCCCGCAAATTCCCCCGAGTATTCTTTGTGCGTTTTTATCGAGCAGGGTACTTCGGGCATTAAAGCGGCGGGATTATTCGGGATTTTGGCGAAGGAGCTTTACAATATTTACCCCGATTAGTTAGAATAGAATTAATCGGCTTGACAAGGCGCTCCAAAGCTTATATAATCTATTGCGCTTAAGAAAGGATATGTCATGGCTGATAAAAATGATTCGATAAGAATAATAGCCAAAAACAGAGCCGCCCATCATGATTACTTCATCGAAGAAATCTATGAGGCGGGCATTTCCTTAAGCGGAACGGAAGTCAAGTCGGTGAGAGCCGGTAAGGTCAATTTGAAGGATAGTTACGCCTATGTGAAGGGCGGGGAGATGTATGTGGCGAATATGCACATCAGCCCCTACGAACAGGGCAATATCTTCAACAAAGACCCCCTCAGGGAAAGGAAACTTCTGCTTCATTCCCGCCAGATTCGAAAGCTTCAAGAAGCCTCCCAAAAAGACGGCTACACCCTGATCCCTTTGGATTTACACTTTTCGGACAGTTATGTGAAGGTAAATATCGGAGTGGCGAAGGGCAAGAGGCTTTACGATAAAAGGGAAAGCGAAGCAAAGCGGGCTATGGGCAGGGACATCGACAGGGCTTTGAAAAATTCATAAGGGGCCGTAATGGTTTCGACAGGGATGCTGAATAAAGGGTAGCGGGCAGATGCGCCTTACATCTATAAAAAGGGCAAACTAAACACAAACGCAAACAATAATAATTTTGCACTTGCCGCTTAATGCGGCTGTTTCCCCCAAGTTGCCCCTCTAGGCTTTTGGGAAGCACAAAAATATAGAGGGTAACTGTACGGCAAAGCTGATAACCGTGCTGTGACAATCAGCCGAGGTTATGCGCCTTTGTTTATTTGCGGCTCATATACTTTGGTATAATGCAATGAACTGCGCCCGGAGAATTTCTTTTGGATGTGTTTTTGGACGCGGGTTCGACTCCCGCCGGCTCCACCGAACTTATACAATATTCGAACCATATCTAAACTGATTATATGTTTTTTATGCCAAAGGCTAATTTATAGCTTTTGGCATTATCTATACCTTTACATGAAAATGACGGGTCGGATTAGCTACGCAATATCGGCAAACGCAGTCCTCCCACAATATAGATCAAACTTCGGTTTCATTGGTAAATTATTCCTTTTTGTACAGCTCTCCTGAATATATACGAATGTGCCATACCAAAAGAACCTTTGGAAACCTTCAGACAGGCAAAATGCCCGATACTTTTGTTTTTTATATTGCGCTTTTAATAAAGGTTGTTAGGGTGAATGATTTAGCCCAATCTCTTACCGCACACACCGAAGCAACGCCGCCATATTTGTGTGTACATATTAAAAACACGCCTCATGCAGGGGGAAATTCAAAAAGGAGCAAACTGAAATATATATCGTCGTTACAGTCCCACTTATCGAAAAGCGCATGAAATGAACCGCATTGATAATATCGGCTTGCTATCATAACATTAACGGCAAGGAATGAATAAAATCCAAAGAAAAGGGAGAGTGACCTCCCGTTTTTGTTTGTAATCCGTTTTGCCTTCAAGTGGCACGAACCATGCCCGTTTTGGCACGGACAGTTTCCTGTCAAACCTTGTAGCTTTTATCCCCCGAAGTTAAAATAAACTGAAAATCATACATTGTACGAAGGAGCAATATGGATAAATACTGCACTCATTGTGGGCAGAAACTTGCCGCCGAGGATAGGGTATGCCCGAAATGCGGGGAAAAGGCTGATTCCGAAATAACCGAAGCGATAACGGCGGCTGAAGAACAAGCCGACTTTGCCGCCGATGAAAATGCCGCCGCACAAAAGGATCTTTCTGAAAATTCAAATGGTTCAAACGATGTAAAGGCGCACGAAACCGCCGAAGAAACTACCAAGACAGAAGAAACCGCCGGATCAAACGAAACTGCCAAGGCAAACGAAGCAGCTTCTGTGAAAAAAAAGAAGGAGCGCCCTTTCAAGCTCGATAAAAACGGCAACCCGAAACTTAACAAAAAGGGTGAACCCATTCGAAAGAAGGGCTGTTTGGGCATTTTTCTTATTATCCTCGGAATTTTTCTCGGTTTGGTTCTTTTAGTGATGGGTTACTTTTGGTTACTCACCCGACCCGTAAAGCCGGAAAAATTCAACGGTGAATGGAAGGTTCAGCTTCATCAGCCGATTGTCGAAGAACAAACAGAGGACTCCGAGTCGACAGTCCCTCAAAGCGACACCGAGGCTTTCTTGATCGAAGGAAGACTGTTCTTTGATGTTGATGAAAAAGGAGAGGGGACAGCTTGGCTGTATATCGGAGAGAATAAGGCTCTTGCGGGTTATTTTAAGGTGAAAAAAATAGAAAAAGCAGTTGATACCGAGGGCGGGGAGGAAGAAGGAGACGATGCAAATCTCGACCTTATACTCGGTATATACACCTATGATTACGAGCTATCCGGCTTTGTGACGGGTCTGCCCGCAAAGCTTAAGTTTGCCGGTGAGCGCAGTTGGTGGCTTACTGTGTTTCTGAAAAGCGAGGGTTATATTTCCGCAACGCCTTTGGAGATAGATGCCAAAAGACACAAAAGCTCAAAGGAAGAAAGCCCCCGTTTCGAACCCATGGAGAGTATGCCCTTTCCCGGTTTCTTCTGGTATGCGCCGCAAAAAAAGGTGGCTCTCGATTTTGAAAAACCCGAAGAAATTGATTATGTTTCCCGCCTTCAGGGAGTATGGGCTCAAGATAACGATGAGTTTTCCGGCTTAATACCTGAGTTGTTTTATTTTAACAAAAACTATGCCGCCACAAGCTTCGCCTATCCCAAGAAAGATGATTTATCGGTAAGAAATTGGAAAAAGGATCAGTGGCATATACCCGCCTTCTCGCTTTTGGAAGATATTTCCCTTGACTCCAACAGAATTACCCTTGAGGGTGAAAGATATGTGGTGGAATTTATTGATGATGATACGGTGCGCTTCTCATTGGAAAGCGACAGGACAGATTATATCATAGCAGTGCGAATTGACTACGATTTTACCTGCGAAGACGAATATTCCGCCCCCGAAAGCGGAGAAGGTGAATAAGGTGATTTTAATGAAGAAAAGGACAAAATTCGAAATAGCAACCGTTATCCTTTGTGCCTTTTGCGTTGCTTTGCTCGGCGCCGGCTGTGACAGTTGCGATGGCTCAACGCGATATGTCGGGGAATGTTCCTATCCCGATTGCACCGAGATTACCTCGGAGATTTACTGCTATAAACATCAATGCCAATATCGTACATCAAATGGGGCATACTGCAAAAATGCGAGAGTTATCGGCTCGAATTACTGCGAACTGCACGCAAAATCCGCGGTACCCTGTTCCTTTGAGGGCTGTACCGAGTTTGTTTTCAACGAAAACACCGATTTATGCGATATCCATGCAAATAAGAGCTGTAAGTTTTCCTCGGGTATGAGAAACTGCAGGGAACTCGCCTTGAGCGACAGCGATTATTGCCGTCGTCACACCTGCAGTATAAAAGGCTGTACAAGCATCATTGCCCCGACCTACGGCGGAAAATATTCCACGGTCTGCCTCGAACATTGGCCCGAGGGACATTGCGCCGCAGAGGGTTGCGACAGGATCGGGGAATGGGCGAGAAAGGGAGTGACCGATAAGAGCAGATATTGTTGGGAGCATATGTGCAAGGAAACGGGCTGTAAAAATCAAAGTCTTGAAGGTCAGCAGTACTGCGGGGAACATCTCGAAGGCACCTGCGTTGTCTGCGATTTGCCGGTGTTCCATTCCCGGGCGGGTTATAAACAAAAAGGCTGTTTTAACCATACCTGTCACGATCCATATTGCAATGAATTGGCTTTAAATTGCTATGTCGATGATTTTTATTCCGGGGAAGGGATTGACCGCAATTATTGCTCTTATCACGCCTCCAAACATGCCGAAAAGCGTTGAGTAATATCATGATGTCCATATTTATATAAAATAAAAAGCCTGAGCCGAACCGCATCGGCTCGGGCTTTAAATGAAACGGAGTATATCCATGTTCCCCAATTTGTCATTTTTCGGACTTACACTGCCGAGCTATACCCTGATGCTCTGTCTTGGTGCGGCAGTTTTTCTCGCTTTATTGTTATATAAAGGAAAAAAGGAAGGCCTTGATAAAAGGGAGCTGTTATTCGTCGGTATATTTGTGCTTGGTTGTTGTGTCATCGGCGCAAAGTTGCTTTACGCCCTCGTTACTTTTTTGAATTCCACATATCAAGTCGCCGTCCACTTTCGAGAGGGAATTGCGAAAGGATTTATTTATCTATTCTCGGGCTTCGTTTACTACGGAGGGGTGATCGGCGGGCTTATCGGAGTAAGGATTTACTGCCGTATTAACGCCTCGAATATAGATCGCCTGTTTTCGGCGGGTTTCGTCGGTATTCCGCTAATGCACGCAATAGGGAGAATAGGCTGTTTTCTGGCGGGTTGCTGTTACGGAATAGAATACGAAGGCTTCGGCGCGGTAACCTTTCCGTCTTCGGCGGCTAACCCCGTCGAGGTTTCTCGATTTCCCGTACAACTGCTTTCTGCGGCGGTGGATTTGATTATATTTGCGGCATTGTCAGTCATACGCAGGAGAGAAAAAACTGCGGCGGCACTTTTCGGCAGTTATCTTTTGATGTACGGTGCGGCGCGCTTCGCCGTGGAATTTCTGCGGGGCGATATTCTGCGCGGAGTATGGGGAGGTCTTTCGACATCGCAATATTTGAGCATTCTTGCGGTGGGCGCAGGAATTTGGCTTTTAGTGCGGGCAAAGGTGAGAAGAAGCAAAATTATTGGTAGATGATTTTGTTTTTATGTATTAAAAACTATAAAAACCCGACTTTTATTGTCGGGTTTCGGTATGTTTGCGATAAAAATAAGCCGAAAATCGTTAGAAACGAAACGCATTTTAAGTATTCTTGTAAAGAAGCTACCCCCGTATGAGATCATTTAAACGGTCGAGGTGAAGGGATTTGAACCCCCGACATCTTGCTCCCAAAGCAAGCGCGCTACCAAACTGCGCTACACCTCGATGAATGAATGTTACAACATTTCCCCTTAATTGTCAACGGATTACATGGCGAATAAAGGCTGTATTTGTGCTATAATATTTATTCGAACGGAGACAAATATGACCAAAACCTATACAATTATAACATTCGGCTGTCAGATGAACGAGAACGATTCCGAAAAGCTTGCGGGTATGCTCGAACAAATGGGATACTCACCCTGCGAAAATGACAAAACAGCGGACATTATCATAATAAACACCTGCTCGGTACGGGCGAATGCGGACGATAAATTTTTCGGTACGCTCGGAGAATATAAGGCGGTGAAGAAAAATTCCCCGAAAACCGTCATTGCGGTTTGCGGCTGTATGATGCAGCAGGAGGTTTTCCGCAATGAGATAAAGGAAAAATACCGCTTTGTGGATATTATTTTCGGCACCCATAACATCAGCGAATTTCCAAGGCTTCTGAAAGAGTATGAAGGTAGCGGGAAAAGAGTTACAGAGGTTCTTGAGGACACCGATTATATACCCGAAAACCTTCCCTGTAAAAGGCAGTTTATACACAAGGCCTTTGTGAGCATTACCTTCGGCTGTGACAATTTTTGCAGTTATTGCATCGTTCCCTACACAAGAGGGAGGGAAAAGAGCCGTAAGCCGGAGGACATTATAGCCGAAATCGAAAGCCTATCCCAAAACGGTTGCAAGGAAGTGTTGCTTTTGGGACAGAATGTTAATTCCTACGGAAAGGGACTTGAAACCCCCTTCTCCTTTGCCCGACTTTTGAAGGAAGTCGATAAGATTGAGGCTTTGGAACGCATCAGGTTTATGACTTCCCACCCGAAGGATCTTTCAAACGAGGTTATCGAAGCTATAGCACAAGGCAAAAAGATATGCAAGAACATACATTTGCCGGTGCAATCGGGCAGTGACAGGATTTTAAAGCTCATGAACCGCCATTATAACAGGGATTATTACATATCTCTTGTGGAAAGAATAAGAAAGGCCATTCCCGAAGTGACCATATCCACGGATATTATAGTCGGCTTTCCCACTGAAACCGAGGAGGATTTTCTCGATACCCTCGATATTGTGGAGAAATGCTCCTTCGATTCCGCCTTTACCTTTATTTATTCCCCGAGAATAGGCACAATGGCCGCCGCAATGGAAGGGCAGATACCGGAAGACACGGTCAAGGAGAGATTCAACAGGCTCGTCGCCAAAATGCAGGATATACTTAGCGAAAAAGCGAAGGAGTATGAAAACACGGTGCAAGAGATTATAGCAGACGGAATATCCCGTAATAACCCGGAAATCATGAGTGGGCGCACGCCTTCCAACAAGCTGGTTAATTTTAAGGGCAACTGCAGGGTGGGGGACAGCGTCAAAGTGAGGATAACCGAAGCCAAAACATATTACCTTTACGGAGAAATGATACAATGACCGAAGAAACCCAAAGCAAGCTTTCTCCCATGATGCGACAATATCTCGCCATTCATGAAACCGTGCCGGACGCTTTTCTGCTTTTCAGGCTGGGAGATTTTTATGAAATGTTTTTCGATGACGCCATAAAAGCTTCCAAACTTCTGGATTTGACCTTAACGGGCAGGGACTGCGGACTCGAAGAAAGGGCGCCCATGTGCGGTGTTCCCTATCATGCGGTGGACAGCTACATAGCAAGACTTGTGGATAAGGGCTATAAAGTGGCGATATGCGAACAGACGAGCGATCCGAAGCTGTCAAAGGGATTGGTGGAAAGGGAAATAACCCGAATAGTCACCTCGGGTACTCTCACCGATCTTTCCGCCGTTAAGGAAGATCGCAATAATTATCTGATGTGCGTTTATTACAACAAACTTTCCTTCGGGGTCGCTTACTGCGATATAACCACAGGGGAAATGACAGCCCAATTCCTCACCGGCAAAGACGCCGCGGAGAGCTTTTTCAATTTACTCAGCACTGTTAATCCCGCGGAAATAATCGTCAACGGGGTTATATTCCAATCCGAAGAATTAAAGCAAAGGGCGCTTCGTATTACGGGAAGGCAGTTTACCCCGCTTGCGTCCTCGGAGTTTTCTTACGATAAATGCGTTGAGGAAATCTTGACCCAGCTCGATTGCTATTCACTAAATGCCGCCGGGCTTGAGGAATGTGATGAGATGATAAAATCCTGCGGCGCTCTTTTCGCTTATCTGCGCCAAACCCAAAAGAACTCCCTGAAGCATATAAACAAAATAAAAGTCGTTACCAACAAGGGCAATATGCACCTTGACTACGCAACGAAGCGCAATCTCGAACTCACCGAAACATTAAGGGGGGGCGAAAAGAAGGGCTCTTTATTATGGGTAATGGATAAAACCGTGACAAGCGTGGGGGCGAGGACTTTGAACAGTTGGCTGAACGAACCCCTATTGGAAAGAGATAAAATAGAAGAAAGGCAGGACGCCCTCAGCGAACTCACCGGGGATTTGATGCTTTTGGAGGACTTGCAGTATTTCCTGAAGCGCACCTGTGATATTCAAAGAATAAGCTCCCGATTGGCCTTTGGTTCCGCAAACGGCAGGGATTTGAT
>JAAYHF010000200.1 GCA_012727485.1 Eubacteriaceae bacterium | reverse complement strand
AATATGGGTGTGGTGGGGCTTAGATTATGCGGTCTTTTGGCTAACCCGATTGTGGAATTTTGTATTAAGTTTATTTTGTGAAGTGACTTGATCGGAATCGTAAATGTTATTTCTTTCCCCGATGATGGCGAAATCATACTTTTCATGTTCTGACCCGGTCACGATGATAAAAATGAAACTTAGTCTTTTTGATTGAAAGAACAACCACAATGGCGATACTTTTTCGAGTAAGTTTTTTACAAAGTGACCCGGTCACAATCACAAAACCTAACGGGCAGGGCAATCCCGCTCCCGCATAAAAGACGCTTTCCCGTGACTTTTTCCTTCCCTCCAAGTAAGTGATATAACTGTATAGAAAGGGTTTTTGCCCCAATATGTCAATTTTGTTTCTTCTTCCGATAATGGCGGAAATCATACTTTTCATGTTCTGACCCGGTCACGATGATAAAAATGAAACTTAGTCTTTTTGGTTGAAAGAACAACCACAATGGCGATACTTTTTTCGAGCAAGTCTTTTTACGAAGTGACTCGGTCACAATCACAAAACCTAACGGGCAGGGCAACCCCGTATCCCACAAGAAGGGCTATCGCCCGTGACTTCTTACCTTCCCCACAATCAAGCGATATAACCGCAGGGAACGGGTTTCCTGTCCCAATATGTTTTTTTACTTCTTCTGTCGATCATGAAGAAATCTTATTTTTCATTTTTTGATCGGGTCACAATGATAAAAAGGAAACTTACTCTTTTTGATTGAAAGAACAACCATATTGTCAATACTTTTTCGAGTAAGTCTTTTTACGAAGTGATTCGGTAATAATCACAAAACCTAACGGGCAGGGCAACCCCGCACCCCACATAAATGGCGCTTTCCCGTGACTTCTTCCTTCCCCCCAAGCAAGCGGTATAACCGTAGGTAACGGGTTTTCGCCCCAATATGTCAATTTTGTTTCTTCTCTCGATAATGGAGAAATCATACTTTTCATGTTCTGACCCGGTCACAATGATAAAAAGGAAAGTTCCTCTTTTGATTGATGGAAAAACCATATTGTCAATACTTTTTCAAGTAAGTCTTTTTACAAAGTGACCCGGTCGCAATCACAAAACCTAACGGGCAGGGCAACCCCGCCCTTATATAAAGGGCGCTTGCTCGTGACTTCTTCCTTCCCCCAAGTAAGTGATATAATTGCATAGAATGGGTTTCCCGTTACGCATTTACATATATATCAATTTTATATTTTTTCCCGAACATAAAGAAATCTAACTTTTCATATTTTGACCGGGTCACAATGATAAAAAGGAAACAACTTCTTTTTGATAGAAAGAACAACTATAACGGCGATCTTTTTTCAAGTAAGTCTTTTTACGAAGTGACCCGGTCACAATCACAAAATCTAACGGGCAGGGCAACCCCGCCCCCACATAAAAGACGCTTAACTGTAATTTCCTTCCCCTCAAGCAAGCGCTATAACCATATACATTCTTGAATATGTCTACGAAATAAACCTTCCCCCCCACAGTCACACACCGATAATCTAACTTTTGCTTCTGTGACCGAGTCACTAAAAAAACCGAATTATCCCCGCCCCCTTTCCCCTTTTCAGACAACTTCATATTGACAAACCCTTTTACAGATAGTAAACTAAATATGTTTACAAGCAGTAGGTAGAAGGGAGGAAAATATGGAAAAAAAGGAATTGGGGGTAATGGAATCCCGCTTTGCGGATTTGGTTTGGGAGAGGGAGCCGATTTCCACCTATGATTTGGTGTTGCTTTGCGAGAAGGAATTCAAATGGAAGCGCTCCACCACCTATACCGTACTAAAGCGGCTCAGCGAAGGCGGTATTTTCGAGAACGACAACGGCACGGTGCGCTCGGTAATATCCCGTAGCGGCTATTATGCTCTGCGTACCGAAAGCCTTGTGGATAAACTTTTCGACGGTTCTCTGTCCAAATTTATCGCGGCCTTCACCTCTGTCAAGCCCCTGAGCGCCGAAGAAGCGGATCAGATACGCAAAATACTTGATGAGAATGAGGGTAAATAGGGTTTGGCGGCTTCGGGAGTATTCTGCCGAATTTGTGTGAAAGATGCCGGACTATTTGCCTTAAACCGTAAAGAAAGTAGCTGTTTTATTTATACAAATGTTCATTGGCGATGTGAAGACTGTTGTAAAACCGACAGCTTTGTTTCGATTGGTAAAAACACCTGATGCGATGCGACGGTGAAATCAAGAAAAAAGTTCCCGGCAAACGGGGAAAAGCTCCCTACAATGAAAAAAGCTCCCGCTTGTCGGGAGCTTTTTTTATGTAAATGAGAATTCAGTTAAATTTAATTATTTAACCATTTCCTTTGCCTTGACAGCGGCGGCGCCGGCGTCGAGAGCATATCCGTCTGCACCGATCTCATCTGCGAATGCCTGGGTAACAGGGGCTCCGCCGACGATGACCTTGAACTT
>JAAYHF010000199.1 GCA_012727485.1 Eubacteriaceae bacterium | reverse complement strand
TTATAAGATTTCTCGTTATGGCAATAGAGCAAAAATGGTCGATTTTTTACAGACAAATCATCGACCCGAACAACCCGTCGCAGGAGCATTACGCCTATTCGCTTGTCACCTTATTGATTTTAATGGTGCTTTATGTGGTCGTGAATTATATCACCTATATCCTTCTCAAACGGATTCTCACCCTTAAGATAAAATTCACCGGCTCGATCTTCGTTTTGGTGCCGGTTTCGCAGATAGCCCTTTTCGCAAGCTTTTTGATGCTTTATTACCGCGCCAACCGCCTGAATATTCCCTCCAACGCCTTCGGCTGGCTGGGCTGTGCGGTGGCTATTATCGGAGATGTGCTTTTGGTTATCACCTACAGGGATTTGCGGAAAACCGACCGCATTGAAGCCACCCTCGCTTTTTTGGAACAGCAACAGCAAAGCGGCTTCGATGAATTAAAGAACATAACCGCCATAGAAAAGCGTCAGCAGATAATAAACCACGATTTGAAAAATCAGCTCGTCACCGCCACAATGCTCCTTTCCGAAAACAAGATAGAAGCCGCAAAGGAAAGCTTAAACGCCCTTTCGGACATAATCAAGACCTCGGAAAAGCGCATTTACTGCGAAAACTCGGTGGTGAATGCGGTGATAAATTATAAGGTTACCCTCGCCCAAAAAGACGAGATAACCATCAACTCCAAGCTTTTCCTGCCGGAGGATATACTCATTTCCTCCATGGATCTCTGCTCGGTGTTCTCGAATGTTTTGGATAACTCCATGAGGGCGGTTAAGGATTATTACGAGGACGCCGACAGGGTGATAAACCTTGTTTGCGCCGCAAGCAACGGCTACCTTGTCATAAAATCCGACAACGCCGCCAAGGAAAAGCTTGATATAAAGGGCAACTTAATAGCCACAAGCAAGGAAAACCCCGAAATGCACGGCTACGGGCTGATGATAATGGAAAACATCGCCGCGAAATACAACGGCAAAATGAGCATAAAGCAGGAAAACGACAGATTTTATTTCGAGATGCTCTTAAGTCTTGAGGAAAGCGCCGCCGATAAGAATAAAGGGAAATAAAGGGGAGCCGACCATGGATAAAACCTTTTGCGAGATAAAACTTTTTCAGGTGAAGCCCGACAAAATCGAGCGCTTCGAGGAAATTGCCGAGGAAATAAGCAGGGCGCAAAGGGAGGCGGAGGGCTGTGTTAGCATTAAATACATGAAACGCTTTTACACCATAGACGGCGTTGAGCTTGGAGACGCGCCCAGAGAGCTGACGAGGATAGTCAAATGCGTGAAATACTACTCATTTTGGGAATTTGACAGCAAGGAGAACTACGGCAGGGCCGTAAAATGGTTCTTCGAAAGCTACATGAAGGAATTGCAAAGGCTTTTGATCGCCCCCTTTGACATTAATGCGGGTTATTCGCTTTAAGCCGACGATAAGCCCCGATTTAAACGAACAGTTTTAAACAAACAAGCCCATTTGCCCGCAAGCTCTTGTATACTTTTCCCGCAGGCAACCCGATTTAACACCGTAAAGCACATAAAGCCACCGCCGTATCCCGGCGGTGGCTCTTGGTTTTTTATCTACCCTGCGGTGATGCCGATTATCTGTCCGGTCTGTCCGATATGGTGATTCTTCCCTCCACCCGTGCATCTGCCAAATGGCTTTGGGACAAATCCTCCTCCAAAATCTCAAAGCAGGAGGTGGAAACGGTCTTTTCGGCTCCGTTTTTAATTATTTCCTCTATGGGCACTCCGAAAAAGCCCGTGAAATTATTGAAATGGAAGGCTTGAAGCACCACTTTGAAGATGTCCGTATCCTCAACGCTCTTGCCCTTGAAGGTGAGGGATAAAATTTCCTTGCTCTTATAGGAATAATCTATCCTTAAATCAGAGTTAATTTGATAAAACTCCGTTTCGTTGGTGTAGGCGTCGTCCCGCAGAACATATTTCACCATTCTCTTGAGCTGTTCCCCGGTGACTTTTATCATGTGCAGGCTGTCGTCGTAAGGGAATATTTCCGTTAAATCCCCGTATTCCACCACAGGCCCCAGATAGGGCTTTCTTATGCTTCCGCTGCCTAAAAAGACAATATCCACCCCCAGCGAGGAGGCGAAAATATCCGCAAAGAGATTGCCCAGCTCCGTTTCCTCGTTGCGAATGGGATGGGTGAGCCTTCTTTTAAGGCGGGTGATGAGCCTTTTGTATTTTTTATCTGTTTCCTCTTTATAGGTTTTAATGAGGTTAGACATCATTTCGTCCTTCGGGCAGGTGTCCTCGTTGATGGGAATGAGCTGCCATTTATAGGAATCCACCGAATTCGTGTCCATATCCACCAATATATCGAATCTGCCGACTTGATCCGTGCCCATGCCCGCCTGGGTTATGAGTATGTCGTTGACCTTCACGGGCTTCTCCAAAATGGTGTGGGAATGTCCGCCGATGATAAGATCCACCCCCCAAGCCTTATCGAGGGATTGGGCGAGTTGTTTATCCCGCTCGAATCCTATGTGGGTCAAAAGCACGGTCAAATCTATATCCACGCTCTTGTAGATGTTGCATATCTTTCCCACCTCTTGAGCCGCTTCATTGACATTGATGAAAGTGCCGATGAGAGTATCTCCCTTGGCATTCGCCATTATCTCCTCGGTAAGTATGCCGATGAAAAGAATGCTCATTCCGCCCACCTTCAATATCTGGTGGGAATTGAAAAGGCGGGTTCCGTTGGTTTTGATGTAAAGATTGGAATTGATTATGGGGAACTTGGTGCATTTTTCGAGAAAGAGCAGATGGGCGATGCCGTAATCCATTTCATGATTACCGAGGCTTACCACATCGGGGGAGAGCATATTCATAATATCCACCGTCGAGATGCCCTTGAATTCGCTGTCTATTATGGAGCCGCGGAACATATCTCCCGAAATGGTGTAGATCACATTCTCGTTTTCGTTGCGGACTTTATTCACATATCCCGATAGCAGGGAAACCCCGCCGACCAAATTCTCGTCCAAATCCTCCGCCAAAAAATCTCCGTGCATATCGTTGGAATGCAGGATCGTAAGCGGTACTAAATTGCTCATATATGTTTCTCCTTTTGGGTTATATTTCTTAAAGACCATTTTAGCAAATACTACGCCGATTGCAAAACGGGAAAGGTCGTAAGACGCACAATAAAAGCAAACGGTGAAGGGCGAAAACGGCGCTTAACGGCAAGAAGGGGCGAAGTGAAGCTTGCATATATAATGTGTTTCGGCGGGAAGAAAATTATATGGGCGCATATTTCGGTGAGAATACTGTTTTCGGCAGAAACACAAAAGAAGCAACAAAACTTTATCTTTCGAAAGGAGAATTTTCGGGGTCATTGAATTTATATGGCAGTTTATTCCCGTATTCCCGGGCGCGATTATCGACGGGAGAGCGGGGCGGGGATCGGGGCGGGTTGCATCGGGTAACATTGCCGCTTAACCGATTTCGGTTCTCGTTTGATTTATGCGCTTAATATATACGAGATAGCTTTCCGAAAAACAATGGAAATTGCGCTATTTGCCCAAGCAACGGGCGCAATCGACCCCTTCGCCCCGTCAAGCCTTGCGATCGGCTGTAAGCCGTCGTAAGGCTTGACGGGGCGAAGGGTTGCAAGCCGTCACTGCGAATCGGTAAACCGCAAACCGCCGCCTTAAAGCCGAAGTCAACGAAAAAACGCCTTCCCAAGCAACTTTACATAAATTTAACAATGCTTCTTAAATATGAAGTTCTATAATAGCACTATGATTTACATTGTGGAAGATGATAAAAGCATAAGGGAGCTTGTGGTCTATACTTTAAACAGCATGGGATTTGAAGCCAGAGGGTTTGCCCTGCCCTCGGATTTTTGGGAAGCCCTTTCGGAGAATATACCCCAGCTCATACTGCTGGATATAATGCTTCCCGAGGAGGACGGGCTGGAAATACTCACCAAGCTGAGGGGGCAAAGCGCCACCCGCAAGTTGCCCGTGATGATGATAACAGCCAAGGGGAGCGAATACGACAAGGTTTTGGGGTTGGATTTGGGGGCGGACGATTATGTTCCCAAGCCCTTCGGAATGATGGAGCTTGTCGCCAGGGTGAAGGCGCTGTTGCGTCGGGCGGATATATCGGAAAAACAGCCCGAATACAGCATAGCCTCCCTTTATGTCTGCCCTGACAGGCATATCGTCAAGGTCGGTGACAACGACATTTCCCTGACGAAAAAGGAATTCGAAATGCTTTGCTATCTGCTGGAAAACAGGGGGATCGTGCTGACGAGGGATCAAATCCTGAACCATGTTTGGGGCTATTCCTTTGACGGGGAGAACAGAACCGTGGATGTGCATATAAGAACCTTGAGGCAAAAGCTCATGCAAGCCGGGGAATTGATTGAAACCGTTCGGGGTATTGGATATAAGGTTGGAGAAAGCAAATAAAGGAAACTGCTTATAAGCTCAAATCTCCCGTAAATGCAGAAATAAATGCCCCTGCATTGGGTATAAAGTCGGAGAGAGTAATAAGAGAATAACGCTTAATATACTATCTTCCGTAAACGCAAAAATTAATACCCTTGCATTGGGTATACGGTTGGAGAAAGCAAATAAAGGATACTGCTTATAAGCTCAATCTCCCTTAATGCAGAGATAAAAATCCCTGCATCGGGTATACCGTAGAGGTAAGTAAGTAAAGGTAAGTATTACCGTAAATACAGAATTAAAGACCCTTGTATTGGATATAGGGCGCAGAGAGCGGATAAAGGAAATAATTCATCGGCATATTCCGTGACAGCAGGGATTAATGCCCTCTCAGCTCCGCAACAGAGGTGTTTAAACCCTTTGGCACGGAATATCCGGAAAAGGGCTTAATGCCGCAGGCGCAGGCCACAGGCTCGGAAAAGTAAATAAAAGAATATGCTTATCACTTTTTTGCGGCTAAGGCCGTTTACCGTATGCAAGACAAGGTATCAGATAACAAAAGCATTACCCGCACATTCATTATGCCTTCTTATGTATTGTCATCAAGTGCAAGTTTGGGTTATTTTATGGAAAGTATTATTTGTCATTTATATATGAATATAATCGGCCCTGCCCTTGGCAAAGGCTGTAAAACATGGGGGAACAAATGAGAAAAAGAATATTTTTGAGCATTTTTGCCGCCGCTATGATAATTTTCTCTCTGGGCTTCGCTGTGATAATGGGGGCGATGTACGACTATTTTTCGGATCAATATTTGGACGAAATGAAAAGCGAAGCCTTCTATTTACAGACAGCGATCAAAAACAGCACCTCCGAAACCGATAAAAGCGCTTCCGATGTTTTATATGAGCTTAATTGGCCTTCTTCCTATCGCATAACCGTTATTACCCGCGACGGCGTGGTCGTTTACGATAACAAGGAGGACATCTCCAAAATGTCGAGTCACTCCGACAGGGAGGAATTCAAGGAGGCCTCGGAAAGCGGAGAGGGTTACAGCAACCGCTATTCTGCGACGAGCGCCACGCAGACCATCAACTATGCGCTTTTATTGGAAAGCGGAGAGGTGTTGAGGGTCTCCGGCACCCATTTGACGGTGATCTCCGTGAGCCGTTCGCTTTTGCCCTGGGTAATTATGGTGGGTCTGCTTGCCGCCGTCATTTCCCTGATATTGAGCGCCGCCATATCAAAGAGCATCATGGATCCGCTTAACTCGATAAATTTGGACGACCCCGACGAAACGAAGGTTTACAGCGAATTCACCGGTCTTATCCGCAGGCTGAGGGAGAAAAACGACGAGATCGACCTTCAAATGGAGCATTTGAAAAGCGAGCATGAAAAGCAGGATAAAATGCGAAGGGAATTTTCCGCAAATGTTTCCCACGAATTAAAAACGCCGCTGACGAGCATTTCCGGCTATGCGGAGCTTATAAAGGACGGCATAGCGAAAACCGCGGACGTGAAGGCCTTTGCCGCAAGCATCTACGACGAGGCAAAGCGGCTTATAATACTCGTTGGAGAAATAATGAAGCTCTCCCAATTCGACGAGCGGGCCGTTCAGGTGAAAAACGAACCCATCGACCTTTACGAATCCTGCTTTGCCATTCTTTCCGAGTTAAAGACCAAGGCAGAGGGGTTGAATGTCAAATGCACTCTGACGGGGCATAGGTGCATTATCGTGGGGGCGGACGAGGTGGTGGACGAGATTATATACAATCTTGTGGATAATGCGATTAAATACAACAGACCCTCGGGGGAAGTGACCGTAAATGTCAGCGAAAAGCAGGGCAAGGTAATCCTTAGGGTGAGCGATACGGGCATAGGAATACCGAAGGAAGATTTAAACAGAATTTTCGAAAGGTTTTACAGAGTTAACAAAAGTCACTCAAAGGAAATTAACGGCACGGGTCTGGGGCTTTCGATCGTAAAACACGCCGCGGCATATTTGAATGCACAGGTAAAAGTCGAAAGTGAGCCGGGAAAAGGCACCGTCATGAGCGTAATTTTCCCTTCGGGGAAGTGATAAATGCGATTTGTAACGAAAAAAGCACAAAGCAACCTTGCTTTGAGTTTACAGATATTTTACAATTACGGTAGTGTTTTTTTAACAAGGGCTTAATATAATCCCCAAAGCAGTCCCGCCCAAGGCGGGATCGGTAAAAGGGTACATATATGCAACTAAACAGACAAAAAGCCGTAAACCGGCAAAGGCGGTAAATATCATGACAATGACGTTTTTCGAATTTTTGAGCGAGATTACCTCCAATTTTCCCCTATTGGTAACTGCCATACTCACCAGTGCGGTAATCATCGTGAACGGGTGGACGGACGCTCCCAATGCCATTGCTTCCTGCGTTTCCACCAGAGCAATGACGCCCAAGGCGGCGATAATCATGGCGGCGGTTCTCAACTTCCTCGGGGTTTATATCCTAACCCTCTTTAATGCGAAGGTTGCGGCCACCACCGCAAACATGGTGGACTTCGGTGATGATCCGAGAATGGCCTTAATTGCCCTTTGCGCCGCATTGGTGGCGATAGTGGTATGGGCGACGGCGGCCTGGTTCTTCGGAATACCCACCAGCGAGAGCCACGCTCTCATAGCGGGGCTTTCCGGGGCGGCCATAGCCATAATGGGGGGCGTGGAAGGTATAAACTGGAATGAATGGGTCAAGGTTATATACGGACTTATCCTCTCCACCGTTTTGGGCTTCGGGCTGGGCTGGGGCATTTCCAAGCTGACTGTTTTCATAGCCAAAAACTTTGACAGACGCAAGACCACCGGATTTTTCAACGGAGCGCAGATACTCGGGGCGGCGGGCATGGCCTTCATGCACGGGGCCCAGGACGGTCAGGGCTTCATGGGGGTTTTCATGTTGGGAATGTTCATGGCGAAGGGCTTTACCTCCACGGAATTCATCATACCCACTTGGTTGATGATATACTGCTCCATAGTTATGGCGCTGGGCACCTCCATAGGGGGCTACAAAATTATAAAATCCGTGGGAATGGATATGGTAAAGCTGGAAAAACATCAGGGTTTTGCCGCCGACTTCGCGGGGGCAATTTCCCTTTATGTCGCCACGGCCTACGGGCTTCCCGTCAGCACCACTCAGGCGAAAACCACAGCCATAATGGGCGTGGGCGCGGCAAAGAAGATGAGCAGCGTGAATTGGAGCTTGGTTAAGGAAATGGTTCTGACCTGGGTATTCACCTTCCCGGGTTGCGGTGTGATAGGTTGGATAATGGCTAAATTGTTCTTGAAGATATTCTAAAATATAACAGGAGAATTAAATATGAAAAAGGAAAATACCAATTACTTTAAGCTCATATTGGGACAGGCCGAATACTGCGCCGATGCCGCCCAAGCTTTCAAGGATTACACAGACAATTTCAATATCCACGAACTGCGCAAACAAGCCGAGAAAATGCACGAAATAGAGCATCAGGCGGACATCAAGAAGCATGAGATTTTAGAAAAGCTTGCCCGGGAATTCATAGCCCCCATCGACAGGGAGGATATTTTGGCCCTAACCCAGGAAATAGACAATGTTGTGGACGCCATTGAGGAAGTTTTCACCAAGTTTTATGTTTACAACATAACCGAACTGCGCTCCGAAGTAAACGAATACGGCGCACTTTTCGTTGAAGGAACGAGGAAGCTTTGCGAGATTTGCGAGGAATTCGAAAATTACAAGAAAACCAAGACCCTCAACACCCTATTGATCGAATTAAATGAAATCGAAGAAAGGGGCGACAAGGTATTCTTCCTCGGAACCCGCAGACTTTTCACCGAGGGCTGTGCGCCCGAAAGCCTCATCATGTGGAAAAACATAATTCAGGGGCTGGATAACTGCCTTGACTGCTGTGAAAGGGCCTCCGATGCCATTGAAAGGGTCATTCTCAAGAACACCTGATAGTTGTCCTGCAAGTAAACCGAAATATAGATACTTATTCAAACCGGCTCTTTCTTCGGATATGGGTCGGTTTTTCTTTGTTAATCATCGAACCTGTGTTATAAGGCAAATAAGCAGGATATAAGCCTTATATGCCGCTTTAAGGCGCGATTTTAAAGCCTAAACACCGTTTATCGTTCAAGCCTTTTTCATTCCGCCCTTCTTGTGTATAAAGCATTTGCCTTAGCTAAAGCCGGCTTTTATTTTTGTCGTAATGCTCGGTTATTAATATAATAACGGGTTAATTTTTGCGGAGCTTTTGCCCACTCCCGACTTTAAAATTATGCCTTTTTCGGAAAAACAAACGAATGTGCTTCATAAAAATTTTCCTTCGATCTTCTTTTGATTTTCCTTTGATCCTCATTTATCCCGCCCTGTTTGTTGCATTGAACTTTATGATATGCTTTAATAAGCGTTGGGCATCTGTTCGCAAGAACCGTCCGCCCCTTATCGAGGAGGTATCGGAAATGGGAAAAAACAAAAACGGCTTGGGTCTATTCCTTAATATCTTTCTGACCATGACGAAATTCGGCTTTTTCGCCTTCGGAGGGGGTTATGCGATGATTGCCCTTTTCGAGAACGAATTCGTCAGCTCAAAGAAATGGATTACCCACAGCGAATTCATGGATGTGGTGGCGATAGCCGAGAGTACCCCGGGGCCGATAGCCATAAATGTTTCCACCTATGTGGGATATAAATTGAAGGGTTTTTGGGGTTCGCTTGTCGCCACAACCGGAATGTGCGGCCCTTCCTTCCTCTTGATGTATCTCGTTTCCCTTTATTACGATCAATTCATGGCAAACCGCTTTATCTACGCCGCCTTCAAGGGTATTCAGGTTTGCGTGATATTCTTAATCGCCTCGGCGGGTATAAAAATTCTTAAGAAAATCAAGAAAACCCCCGCAAATTTGAGCGTTCTCATTATAACGGGGATTGGCATGATAGCAGTCAGCCTGTTTTCCTTGGAAATTTCGTCAGTGGTCTTCATTCTTTTCGGGGCGGCTGTGGGGATTGCCGTATATTTGATAGATTCCAAAAAGAAAGGGAGGGCATAGTATATGATATTTTTACAACTTTTTTTAACCTTCCTGAAGGCGGGGGCCTTCACCTTCGGCGGGGGCTACGCCATGATTTCCATAATCAGCGCCTCCGTTCTTTCCTACGGTTGGATGACCGAGGAGGAGCTTTTAAGCTTCTTGGCGGTGGAAACCGTCATTCCCGGGCCGATAGCCGTTAATATGGCCACCTATGTGGGCTATGAACAGGGGGGCTTTTTAGGGGCTCTTATCGCAACAATAGGGGTGGTGCTTCCTTCCTTTGTGATAATACTCATCATCGCTTCCCTGCTTAAAAACCTGATGAAATATGCGGGGGTTCAGGCCTTCCTCGGGGGTATGCACCCCTCCATTTCCGGGCTTATCCTCGCCACCGCCGCCACCATGGGCTTAAAGATTTTCTTCGGGCTTAAAACCGTCGAAAGCGCCCTTCACTTTGACATCAAATCCATCGGGGTTATGGCTTTGGTCGTCGCCATATCCCTCACATGGAAGAAAATAAAGAAAAAGGAAATCTCACCCATTATTTTGATTGTCGTTTCCGGGGTTATGGGGATAATTCTTTTCTTATAAAGGGAAAACGCAAATAGCGGCGCAATTTGCGGCGCAATTTGCGGTAAAGCATGATTGATTTAGCTCCGTAACAGCCTTATGTATCCCTTCTCGCAAAAGGTAGGCACAGAGCATGGATAAGAGATTATTTTTCGGGTTGAGTACGAAGGCGCTCGAAGGTCGGGGCATTAAGGCAACGCCGCTAAAATCAGGCGAAGCCAATCGGTATACGATAAATACCGATAATAAGCTTATTTCCCCGCAATACTTCGCCTTGTAAAGGATACGGCATTTGCATATTCGTTTTGTGTGTGCTAAAATATATAATATAAAGCATCCCCCTTGATTTGCTAATGCGGCTTGAACAATCGTACCAACCAAATTCGGATGCTTTAAAGCATAAGCGAAAGCTTATGCTTTTTTTCTCCCATGGCGGAATATTTAGCGCACTAAAAAGAGGTTGCCTTTCGGCAACCTCGTCTGCATTTTACTTTATTTCGCGAACTTCTGACGGGAATATCTGTAAACTTCTTCTTTGTAGACCGTATCGGTGATGCCTGCATAGTAGCTGAGCATTGCCTTGGGGAATTTGTCCACGAATTCGCGGGCCATCTTCTTCTTGGTCTCATCGTCTGCTCCCTCGGGAACCTTGTCGGGGATAACTCCGAGCATGATCTTGTCGCCGTATTGAGCGTAGATCTTCTGGGAGTCATTCATGGGCATACCTGTCCAGGAATCCCAACCGGCCTTGACGAAGTTGCCGACCTGCTTTTCGAGCATTCCGCAGCTGTGCAGATCCGCATACTTGCCTCTGGAATGGATCTTGTCGGTGAGCTGCTTCATGTAGGGAACTATCATCTCCTCGCCGACTTCGGGTGAGAAGAAGCAATCCTTCTGGGCGCCCCAGTCGTCATGTACGGTGAAGCCCGCAAGGCCGTCGCCGTAATAATCGCAGCACTTGTCAACTATATCGCAATAAAGATCCGTGCATTTCTGGAAGAAGTCCTTGACGGCGTCCTTCTGGTCATCGTCGATGAGAGCCACGGCGGCTTCTGCGAAGTCCATCATGGAGATAAGTCTTTCATACCAGCAACCGTTCAGGAACCAAAGGAAGTTGGCGTTGTTGTTGTTGAGCATGGCTTTGTTCGCCTCGGCGTCGCCTGCCCAATCCCAGGTATTGATGTCAGGCCATACGACCTTGTCATACCATTCGTTGGCATCAGCAAGATAGGGGTTGCCGGGTTTGACAATGGAGCCGCCCGCGGAGGGAACATACACCCAATCCAAGCCGAACATATCTTTTCCCGCATAGTTGGGATCCTTGGGGGCGTTCGCGCCGATCACGAAGTGACGAGCGATGTTATCGGGAATAACTGCGGGGCAGAACATTCCCTGGAAGCTGTCGGGCATCCAAACGGGATCTCCCTGATAAGCTCTTTCCCAGTTTTCTTTATCGGTACAGGGTTTCTTTAATATCTTTGAGGGACCCCAGGGGCCTTGCCTTACTTCGGCCTCGCTGATTTCTTTTTCATCGTAAGGATATTTCTTTCCTGCCATTTTTTTCTCCTATTTTTGATTTTGCGGATAAACCCAAGGCTATCTGAGAATGCCCCGGGTTATCCTTTAAGTATATCGGGTTAATTATTTAACCATTTCCTTTGCCTTGACAGCGGCGGCGCCGGCGTCGAGAGCATATCCGTCTGCACCGATCTCATCTGCGAATGCCTGGGTAACAGGGGCTCCGCCGACGATGACCTTGAACTT
>JAAYHF010000198.1 GCA_012727485.1 Eubacteriaceae bacterium | reverse complement strand
TCCCTCGGCATTGTGATTTGGCCGGGGCAGAAGAAACTTCCCCTCCCTTATGCTCCTTGCACTATAAACCGAAAGCAATCTTACTTTTTATCATTATGACCGGGTCAGATATGAAAGAGTGTTTACATCATGACCGAAAAAATCGGAATTAAAAGGCAATCATTCACTTTTTTTATTTTTTGACCGGGTCAGAACCTTAAACGAGGTTTTTACTTTTAGACCCGGTCATAATGGAAAAATCTATGCGGCGGTGGTTTTGAGATGCAAAGAAGGGAAATCACTCGTCTGTGACCCGGTCACTTCGTCAAAACCCCTTCCCTCGGTATTGTGATTTGGCCGGGGCAGAAGAAACTCCCCCTCCCTTATGCCCCCTGCGCTATAAACTGGAAGCAATCTTACTTTTTATCATTCTGACCGGGTCAGATATGAAAGAGTGTTTACTTCTTGACCGGGTCAGAACCTTAAACGAGGTTTTTACTTTTAGACCTGGTCATAATGGAAAAAATGGTTTGAAAAGCGAGCTTGCTTAAAGAAAGATTTTCTATTCTGACCTGGTCATAATGGAAAAACTATGCGGCGGTGTTTTTGCGATGTGCGGTTGAGAAGATGCCTTGCCTGTGACTTGGTCATAACAACAAAATAACTTAAATAATTTTGTATAGTGACCTGGTCACAGTTAAAAAAATGCTTGTAAAGATAGATTTGCTCACAGAGAGAATTCACATTCTGACCCGGTCATAATGAAAACTCTCGAAGCGACATATAAGGCAACACCGCACAATTCGCATGATGTTATACAAAATCGGTATACACCCCTCCGAGGGAAACTCCACCCACGACAAAACCAATAAGGTCAATACATACCGTGTTATATCCAAAAGCGACCGATGCCGGAAAAGAAGTCGGCAAAAAGCAACCGTAATATTGCGTTCCCCTCAATGTGACCGGGTCAATATAAAAAGGGGCTTCCCTCCCTCCCCTTACGAGCCTATTATTTTTGTATTTTTCCCGCGCTCCCAAAGCCTTTCCCCCCGCAAAAGACCCTTGAAAAGGGCTTGCAAAGCGGGTATAATGCGAAGCATTATAATAAAGCCCGGAGGAAGCATGAACGAATTGAAATTCGCCTTTAAGCAAACATTCCCGATTTTTTTTACCTATATTTTCATCGGCGTTGCCTTCGGCATGATGATGGACTCCTCCGGCTACGGCGCATTGGAATCCATCGCCTGCGGGGTTTTCATTTATGCGGGTTCGATGCAGATAGTGATGGTTCCCCTTATCAAAGCCGGGGCGAGTCTTATGACCTTGGCGGTGACCGCCTTTTTCGTCAATGCCCGCCACATCTTCTATGGGTTGGGCTTTATTGATGAGTTTCAGAGCATGGGGGCGGCCTACCCCTATATGGTATTCAGTCTCACCGACGAAACTTATTCGATTTTATGCTCCGTGAATTATCCGAAGGAGCTGAACGAAAAGAAGGCTTCTTTTTATATAGCGCTGATAAATCATATTTATTGGATATTGGGCTGTGGGGCGGGAAGCCTTGCGGGAAAGCTGCTTTCCGGGGGTGCGGCGGGAATGGAGTTTTCCGCCACGGCCTTTTTCATAGTGGTGGTGATGGA
>JAAYHF010000197.1 GCA_012727485.1 Eubacteriaceae bacterium | reverse complement strand
CGCCTATGCAAAGGAGTGCGATAAATGAACGATAGATATATTAGGCAAGTCGGCTTATTTCCGCCCGGTGGGCAGAAGAAGTTGGGAAATACCTCTATTTTGATAGTTTGTGCAGGCAGGTAAACCCTCCTATGCGGGGGAGTGTGTTAAATGAACGACAGATATATTAGGCAGATTGGCTTATTTCCGCCCGGTAGGCAGAAGAAGTTGGGAAATACCTCTATTTTGATCGTTGGTGCAGGCGGCAAACCCGCCTATGTGAGGGAGCGCAATAGATGAACGATAGATATATAAGACAAGTCGGCTTATTTCCGCCCGGTGGGCAGGAAATGTTGGTAAAATCATCTATTTTGATCGTTGGTGCAGGCAGGTAAACCCGCCTATGCAAAGGAGTGCGATAAATGAACGATAGATATATTAGGCAAGTCGGCTTATTTCCGCCCGGTGGGCAGAAGAAGTTGGGAAATAGCTCTATTTTGATCGTTGGAGCAGGCGGGTTGGGAAGTCCTTTGCTTTACTACCTTTGCGCCGCAGGATTCGGTAGGATTGGGATTGCGGATTCGGGGGCGGTGGAGGTAAGCAATCTTAATCGGCAGATACTTTACGACCCTTCGCAGATCGGTTTTTCCAAGACGGCAAGCGCCATAAAGCGGCTGAGGGAATTCAATGACAGCGTACAATTCACCCCCCACCCGCACATAACCGAAGATAATGCCCGGGAAATATTTTCCGGATATGACATTATAGCGGACTGCACCGACAACGAACCGACCCGTTTTCTGATAAACAAAACCGCCCTTATACTCGATAAGTTTTTGGCGGAGGGGGGGATAAACGGCTTTTCGGGCTTTGTAATGTCCGTAAAGAGGGGCTGTGCCTGTTACGGTTGTCTTAAACTCCCCCATAAGCCCGATAGCAAGCCGATTGCTTCCATAGGCGCGGCGGCGGGGGCTGTGGCGAGCCTTCAAGCGGCGGAATGTATAAAAGCCGCTTTGAGCATTGGGGAGGGGGTTTTTAATAAAGCCTTGATGTTGGATATTTTCAACGGCGGGGTTTTTGAAATGCCCGTTGAAAGGGATCCGCAGTGTCCCTTATGCGGGGGATTGTATTGACTTTAGCCTTACAATCTGTTTCAGCGTGTAATAAAAAAGGCGCTTACTTGGGTCATGCCCAATCCCGAAGCGCCTTTTTATTTTACTTATAATATATATCTCATTGTTTCGGCAATCCGCCGTCATATTATTCGAAGTGCATTTGCCGTCAAAGGGTTCTTATGGCCTCCAAGGGCGAGAGCCTCATGGCGCGCAGAGCCGGGGAAAGACCTGCCACCATGCCCACCAACACCGAAAAGCCCAAGCCGAGCATCGCAAGCCACAGCGGGATAACGGAAATTGTCTCCCCTATCACCATATTCACGGCAAAGGAAAGGCCGAAGCTTAAAGCCAGACCCAAAACTCCCCCTCCCAGACCTATCATGCCCGCTTCAAAGAGGAACATGGAGCGTATATTTCCCAGGGAACAGCCCAAAACCTTGAATATGCCTATCTCCTTGGTGCGCTCGTATATGCTCATTAGCATGGTATTGGTAATGCCTATGGCGGCCACAAAGAGGGAAACACTGCCTATTCCGCCCAAAACATATTGGATAAGGCGGGATTGCTGTTTCATGCTCTCCAAATAATCCGCCTCCGAATAAGCCCTGTAACCCATGTCCGTTATGGTTTTTTGCACTTCTTCCACGTGTTCCAAATCGTCCACATAGACATAGGCCTGTCTGAAAGTCATCGGGGTGACGGGCTTTCCCTTTTCGTCCGTGGTTTGATTGGGCCAAGCCGAATGTTTGAATACCCTGTTGAAAAGCTCCTCCACCGCGTCCAAATCCGCATAGCAACCATAATCGAAATTGGAATACATCTCACTGTCCGCTATCCCCGAAATGGCGCCCACGTCCAAAAGATACTTCTTGGGCATCTCTCCGACACCCGAAAGGGCGTTGTAATAGGCCTGAGTGTCGTATATGACGAAGATGGAGTCGTTCATCAAATCCACGGGGGGTTCATCCTCGGAGAAATCTTTGTAATAATAATCCGTGGCGGTGGGATCATAAAAATTATAGGCTATCCTTTTACCCGCTATAATTTTAAAACCGTCCTGCGCCGAAGGTATTTCCCCTTGGATTAAGGGTATCTTCATGGCTTCCAGCATATCCCTTTCCACCGCGGTTATGTTCATATAACCCTCATACTTGCCGCATTTTGCTATTATATCAAAATCGTATATGACGGAAGCGCTCACCACATGGTCTATCAGTTTGAAATCCGCCGTGCTTTCTCTTGTGATGCTGACGGTGCTTCCTTCCTCGGAAGGGCCGTTCCAATAGTTATCGGTGTATACGGTGATCATGGTGAGGGTGCCGCTGTCGGTGACGGAATCCATGAAGGATTTATTCATACCCACCCCAAGGCTCATCATAACCACAATGGAAGCCGCGCCGATCATCACGCCAAGCAGGGTCAAAACCGTGCGGCTTTTCCTTCGCCACAGATTTTGAAAGCTGAAAATGATGAGATCCAAGGCTTTCATTTAATTTTCCCCTTCGTCTTTATTTAAAAGTTGGGCTTCCAACTCCAGGGCTTCCTTCTTTTCGGCTTCTCTTTTGGCCTTGGTCTTTTTCTTTTTTATCACGACGATCAGCACTATCCCGCCGACGACAGCCCCCGCCACTATATAAGGCCAGATCACCTTCTTTTTTTCTTCGGGCACATCGGGCTTGATCGGGTCAACGGGAGCGGGTTTTTCGCCCACAAAGGCGGTGTAGCTGCCAGAGTAGGTATATTTCTTGCCGCTTTCGTCCTCATAGCTTATGGTCATCGCCACAATGCCGTCGCCCACCGACACGGCGGGCAGATACACATCAACCTGACCCGTGGCTCCGGGCTGGATATTTCCTATATAAGCGGAAGTGCCTTCAAAAACGCCGCTTTCGTCCGCAAAGGTTGCGGTGACATTGTAGAGAATGGATTTGCCGGTGTTATTGACTGTGGTCATGAGATTTACCTCATTGCCCACATAAACCACCTCCGGGGTGGCCTGCAATTCGCCCACGGATATCTTGGGCACTTGTATGACGGGAATGGAGAGGGTTTCGTTGTCGGAAACGGGAAGATTATCGTTTGCCCCCGGGGCGTCGTAATTCAGGGCAAAGGAAACCCCGTAGGAAGCCGGAGCCGCGTCCGCACGCACCGCAAGCTTGATGGAAACACTCTTGCTTTCCCCCGCCGCAAGATTACTGATGAAAAGGGTGGAAGAACCCGAAACCGGGGAGAAGGTGCCGTCGCCGGACATGGAGGCTTTCAGGGAAGAAACCTCGGTGGCCCCCTTATTGGTGAAGGTGACCTTTAGTGTAACATTATTTCCCGCCACCACCGGCGAAGGGGAGGTGGAAAAGGAGGAGATTATCACCTTGGGCACCAGCGCATTGGCGGGGGGCTCGGGGGGTGCAGTCGCCTGAGTTACTTTGATCGGAAGGGAGGCGGTGTAATCGTCAACGACAATATCTCCGCTTTCCACATCGGGGTAAGAGTAGTTGATTATAATGGGAAGGGTGTAATAACCCGCCGCCGCATCTGTCCTGAGGGTGAGGGAGGGCAAGGTTACGGTGAAGTTTCCGCCCGCCGCCACTGTTTGCACCGGCTCGAAGGGATAAAGGTAATTAAGCTGTGTCACCTCAAAGGGGAAAACCGAGGCGTCTATGCTCGTCGCCAATTCATAGGAAGCGACCGTTATCTCGTAAGCGGTGTTGTTGGTAATGGTTATAGTCCCCCCCGCAAAGGCGTTGCCCTGCTGTATTTCGGGAGTTCCCGTGATGCTTCCCGGGGAAATGATAAATTCCTCCGCCGCCATGGCCGCCCCGGGCATCATGGCGATCAAAACAGCCGCCGCTATGGCTATCATCGTTATCTTTCTCATGTTAATCTCCTTGAGCTTAATTTATATATACTGTTAATTTATTGTTTCCCTGATTATTTTACCGTCGGAAAGCTCTATCACCCTGTCGGACATGGCCGCAAGCTTCATATCGTGGGTTACCATCACGACGGTTTGGTTCTGCTCTTTGACGATTTTTTTAAGTATTTCCATGACCTCGGCGGAGTTTTTTGTGTCGAGGTTGCCTGTGGGCTCGTCGGCAAAGATAATCTTCGGCTTTACCACCAACGCCCTTGCAATTCCCACCCTTTGCTGCTGACCGCCCGACATCTGCATGGGTTTATGCCCCGCATGGGAGCCAAGCCCCACAATCTTAAGCATTTCCTTCGCCTGTTTTAACCTCTCGGAGGCGCTCATACCCTTGAAAAGCAGGGGTAAGGCCACATTATCCGCCGCATTCAGGGTGGAGATGAGGTTGAAGGATTGGAAGATGAAGCCCACATTATCCCGACGGAAGGTGACAAGCTCGTTTTCGCTCATGTCCTCCAAATGCACACCGCCGATAATAATCTGTCCGCTGGATACATGTTCCAACCCGGCAAGCATATTAAGCAGGGTGGATTTACCGCTGCCGCTGGCGCCCGTGATGGCCACAAATTCGCCCTGCTCAATGGAAAGGCTCACCCCCGCCAGCGCATGAACAAGGGTTTCCCCCACATGGTATATTTTATGTATGCTTTCAGTGCGTATAATCTTGGCCATTTTTGCTCCCCGATATTGTCACAAAAGTAAGCGACTTGATACTAATAATAACACCGGGGCTGATTTTTCGCAACTTAAAACGGGGTTGTTTATAAAAGCTTAATAATTAAGGAGGTTGGAGCGGGGGTGGGGTATGGTTTATTTATGCGGGGGGAATAGATTCGGGGGGTGGCTGAAAAGGGGGGTGGTTTTTAT
>JAAYHF010000196.1 GCA_012727485.1 Eubacteriaceae bacterium | reverse complement strand
GGGGAGAAATAGCCGAAGCGGGCTTTTTCGCCCCCTTTGTTTGAAATGGTAATTAACCGAGGGCATACCGCCCTAAAATTAAACAATCGTAAAGCGCCTTCGCAGGGGCGGGAGGTTTCTCCGCCCGTTTTGCGGAATTGCTTAAGTAACATCACGAACTTAAATTTTAACATTCTGACCCGGTCACTTTGGGAAAAAGCGCAACAATAAACGCAATATAACGGGTAGATTTCTTTATGTAATAACTTCTTGCTTAGACCCGCAATTTTGGGGGCGAATAAGCCCGCTTCGGTTATTCCATTAATGGACTTCTTGCTCCGAGACGGTCAATAAATAAAAGAAAGTACCGCCTAAAGATAACCACATCGGGTCTATTTTACGGGGGAGTGCCTGCCGGGAGTATGTATCGCCTATGTCGCATATTGCCACCTGTGCGGGTTGCCGATTATTTTTGCGGCTTGAATTATCTCGTTGTGACCTGCCGCTTGGCGTGCGCTTGATAAATTGCATCTGTTAGATAAGGCTTTAAAGATGTTTTGCAGTTTAAATCTTACTCTCTATATCGCCCGCCCTTTGTCGGGTAGCCCTTTTAGCGTATATTTCAAAGTATGTCAATCATTCGCCCCAATAAGCACCCACCGCAAGCAAATCGCTTCTTGACTTGCTACGCCCTCTGGGATAAAATCAAGGCGGTGCAAGAACCCTCACCGATAACGATTGAAGCCGAGGCGGTCTGCCCGCCTTTGACACGAAAGGAACAATCATAATATGAAAGTGGTATTGCAGAATCTGACAAAAAAATTTCCCGGGAAAACGAAAAACGCCCCGGAGGTGATAGCCGTCAATGATTTTAATTTCGAAATTCCGGACGGTATGTTGGTGGGCCTGCTCGGCCCTTCGGGTTGCGGCAAAAGCACGGCTTTGAATTTGCTTTGCGGTCTTCTTGTCCCCAGCGAAGGGAAAATCTTCTTCGGGGAGGACGATGTGACCGAACTGCCCGCGGAAAACAGGGGAGTGGGAATGGTTTTCCAGAACTATGCCCTTTATCCGCATTTGAACGTGTTGCAAAACATACTCTTTCCCCTGCAAAACCTTAAAAAGGAAAACAAGCTCACCAAGGAAGAAATGCTGGAAAAGGCCACCGAAGCGGCAAAGTTGGTGCAGATAGACGATTTGATGGATAGAAAGCCCGCCCAGCTCTCCGGCGGTCAGCAGCAGCGGGTGGCAATAGCTCGGGCCTTGGTAAAAAGGCCGAAAATCCTGCTCTTGGACGAGCCCCTCTCCAATCTGGACGCCAGACTGCGCCTGCAAACGAGGGAGGAAATAAGGAGAATACAGCGGGAAACCAAGATAACCACCGTTTTTGTGACCCACGATCAGGAGGAAGCGCTGAGCATATCCGATATGATAGTGGTGATGAAGGAGGGCATAATTCAGCAGATAGGCAAGCCCCAGGCGGTCTATGAGGATCCGATCAATCTTTTCGTCGCAAAATTTTTGGGAAATCCCTCCATTAATGTTTACGAAGCGCAAATTAAAAACGGAGCTGTCCGAATAGGGGAGGACGAGCTTTTCAAGGTAAGCGGCGTTCCCGAAGGCCCCGTTTATGCGGCAATTCGCCCGGAGGGGCTTGTTCCCGACCCTGCGGGGAGCTTTAACTGCTCTCTTGTGCGCGTGGAGGTGATGGGGCGGGATATAAGCGCCGTTTTCACCAACCCCGCCTCCCTTGTGGGGGTGAATAGGGCAATCGTCGGTTCGGAAAGTCTGCCGGAATTAAACGGGGAAAATGCGGTATTCTCGGTGAAGCCCGAAAAGGTCTATCTTTTCGGCAAAGAGGACGAGCGGCGTATCCGCTTCGAACTCGCTTAAGGGGGAAGAATGGAAAAAAAGAGTACAAAGGGCTGGCTTTATCTTCTGCCCGCATTGGTTTTTCTGGGGCTTTTCATGATTTATCCCCTTGTGGATGTGTTCATATATTCCTTTGAGGAGGGTTATAACTTCACTTCCCAGACCTATTTCGGGATAGGCGGTTATAATTATTCCTATGTCCTCCACGATCCCTATTTTCTCAGGGCGCTGAAAAATACCTTTATTTTGGTCGTCATCACAGTCCCCCTTTCCACAGCCATCGCCCTTTTCATCTCCGTGGGGCTGGCCTCGCTGGATAAGCTCAGGGATTTATTCCAAACCGTCTATTTTCTGCCCTATGTCACCAACACCTTGGCGGTGGGTCTCGTCTTCATGATCCTCTTTAAAAAGACCCCCTATACAGACGGCTTTGTGAACCTTATTTTGGGTGCGGTGGGCGTAAATCCCATAGATTTCATGGAAGGGCCCTATTGGGCGAAGATGTTCGTTTTGTGTTTTTATACGATATGGGTGGTGTTGCCCTTTAAGATATTGATTCTGACCTCCGCCCTTTGCTCCGTAAACAAGAATTATTACGATGCCGCCAAGGTGGACGGGGCGAGCCGACTGAGGATTTTCACGAAAATAACCGTCCCGATGATTTCACCCTCGCTATTTTATCTAATCATCACGGGCTTCATCGGGGCTTTCAAGGCCTACAGCGATGTGGTGGCCCTTTTCGGCACGGATTTGAACTCAGCGGGAATGAACACCATCGTCGGTTATGTCTACGATATGCTTTACGGTTCTTCCGGCGGCTATCCCTCCTATGCTTCCGCCGCCGCCATTATTCTTTTCGCCATAGTGCTTACGATAACCTGCATAAATCTGATCGTGAGCAAAAAATATGTTCATTATTAAGGGGGCATTATGGATAACTCCGAAAATTTCAAAAAAATAGAAAAAGCCGCTTTGCGCCGCAGGAATTTTTCAAAGGCGCTCACCGTTATTTTGCTTTCCCTCTGGGGGTTGGCGGTGCTTTTCCCCTTTTATTGGATGTGCCTGACTTCCCTTAAAAGCTACGGCTCTTATAACTCCGAATATATCCCCAAACTTTTTACCCTATCCCCCACTTTGGAGAATTATATCACGGCTTTCAACTCGGTGAACCTTGCCCGATATTTCGGCAACACGATTATCTTCACCGTCGTAACCACCCTTTTGATGCTCATGGTGACTATTCTTGCGGCCTTCGCCTTTTCCCGATTGAATTTCAAGGGAAAACAGCTTTCCTTTACCCTGTTTTTATCCCTGATGATGATTCCCAACGAGCTGGTTATAATAACCAACTATGTCACCATAACCGAAACCAATTTGCGTAACACCTTCACCGGACTCATTCTGCCGGGGGTGGCTTCGGTTTTCTATATTTATCTGCTTAAGGAAAACTTTTCCCAAATTCCCGATGAGCTGTACTACGCCGCCAAGGTGGACGGAACAAGCGACTTCAAATATCTTTGGAAGGTGATGCTTCCGATATGCCGCCCAACGATCATAACCATCACGATATTAAAGGTGATAGAGTGTTGGAACAGCTATGTTTGGCCCAGGCTGATAACCGACGACAAGGATTATTACCTTGTTTCCAACGGCATACAGACCATCAGGGAAAGCGGCTTCGGGCGGGAAAACATACCCGCGATGATGGCGGCGGTGGTGGCAATATCCGTGCCGCTTATTCTGCTCTTCCTGATTTTCCGCAAAAAAATAATGGAAGGCGTGGCGAGGGGAGGAACAAAGGGTTGAAAAAAATTATTGCGCTTATCTTGGTTGTCGTCCTTTGCGCGGGGCTTGTGTCCTGTCACGGGGCGGATATATTGGAGGAATTCGTCATGCCCGATGAATTCGACGAAAATGCCCTTTACGAAATAACCTTTTGGGCGAAAAACGACACAAATGTGAACCAAACCCGCATTTACGAAAAGGCTATGGCGGATTTTGAGGCCCTTTATCCGAACATCAAAATAACCCTGAAGCTTTACACCGACTACGGCAGGATTTACAACGATGTGATAACCAACATTTCCACCCGCACCACCCCCAATGTCTGCATAACCTATCCGGATCACATAGCCACCTATCTGACCGGGCGGGGCAGTGTGGTCGCCTTGAACGAACTTTTCGAAGATGAGAAATACGGCTTGGGCGGCAGCGCCCTTAAATACGACAGCCCCTCCTTTGACGAGATGGTTTCGAAATATATGGAGGAATGTTCCTTCGGGGGCGCTTATTACGCCATTCCCTTCATGCGCTCCACGGAGGCCTGCTATGTGAATAAAACCTATGTGGAAGCCCTCGGCTACGAATTGCCCGAAAAGCTTACTTGGGAATTTATCTGGGAGGTTTCCGAGGCGGCCATGGCCAAGGACAGCGGGGGTAATTTCATAGTGAACGGGCAGAAGGTGATGATCCCCTTTATCTATAAATCCACCGACAATATGATGATACAGATGCTTCGCCAAAGGGGGGCGGGCTATTCAAGCGAGGCGGGGGATATTATGCTCTTTAACGACACCACCCGTCAATGCCTGCAAGAAATTGCCGTCCATGCCGAAAGCGGCGCCTTTTCCACCTTTAAAATATCGAGCTATCCCGCCAATTTCCTGAATGCGGGGCAGTGCATCTTTGCGGTGGATTCCACCGCCGGGGCCACATGGATGGGTTCAAATGCCCCTTTGGCGGATATAAGCGAGGAAGCCTTTGTGGATTTCGAAACGGCGGTGATGACCATTCCCCAATTCGATATAAACAATCCCCAAATGATTTCCCAGGGCCCGAGCGTTTGCATATTCAATAAAGAAGACCCCGGGGAGGTTTTGGCGAGCTGGCTTTTCGCCCAATATCTTCTCACCGACGGGGTGCAGATTGCCTATTCCCAAACCGAGGGCTATGTTCCCGTGACCGAAAAGGCCCGCCGAAATAAGGAATATATTGATTATATGGCGAGCGAAGGGAAGGACAACGAGCTTTATTACGATGTGAAAATAATTTCCTCGAAGCTTTTGATCGAAAACACCGAAAACACCTTCACCACCCCCGTTTTCAACGGCAGTGCCTCCCTGAGGAATGCGGCGGGGGCGCTCATAGAAGATGTGGTCAAAACCGTCAGACGCTCCCAACCCATAAACGACGAATATTACGAAAATCTTTACGCCGATATGATTTCCCTTTACAGGTTGGATCAAATCTCAAGGGAGGGGGATAACGCCGAAAAGAACCTCGAGTTGGGCAAACTGCCCGCCCCCTCGTTGATCCTTTTGATTTCCCTTGCGACAGTTTGGGTTTTCATCGGCACATACTTCCTTTTAAGCTTCATAAAGAAGAAGAAAATGTCAAACAAGGCGCTTTGAGATTGATTATATTAAAATAAGTTGTATAATATTAATGCTCTGATGAAAAATCAGAAAAACGAGAGGAGATAATTAAATGAAGAAATTTGTTGCTTTACTGTTCGCCCTTATTCTTGTGACGGCCGTGGCAGGCTGCACCAAGGGCGGCGAAGAAGAAAAGCCCGATGTCAAATCCGAGGGCGTTATGACCTATGCGGAATATGTCGCCGCGGCGCTGGATTCCCAGGTCGTTGTGGAAACCTATGTTCAGGCCAAGCAGTCCTGGTGGGACAACAAGGCCACCGTTTACACCCAGGATAAGGACGGAGCCTACTTCCTTTACAACATGGCTTGCAGTGAAACCGACTATGCCAAGCTGACCCCGGGCACTAAGATCAAAGTCACCGGTTACAAATCCGAATGGTCCGGCGAAATCGAAATAACCGACGCCACCTTTGAAATTCAGGAAGGCAATTATGTTGCCGAAGTCTTTGATGCCACCGCCCTTTTGGGAACAGAGGATCTCATCATGCATCAGAATGAATTCGTCGCCTTCAAGGGACTGACCGTTGAAGCCTCCAAGGACGCCGACGGAAATGATGTTCCCTATCTTTATAAGTACGACGGTTCCGGTCAGGACGGAGACGACCTTTATTTCAATGTTTCCCTGAACGGCGTTACCTATACCTTCACCGTCGAATCCTATCTTTGCGACAACACCACCGAGGTTTACGCCGCAGTCAAGACCCTTAACATCGGAAACAAAATCAACACCGAGGGCTTCCTTTATTGGTATAACGGAGTCAATCCCCACATCACCGCCGTTTCTCCCGCCAAGTAACCTTTTTATGCAAACATATAAAGCCGGGTTTAATTGCCCGGCTTTTTGTTTTTTATGGGGCGGGTGGTTGCCCCGCTTTTGTTTGCCCCGTTTATGACAGCGTGCCTTTTCGGGCGGCGAAATTATAAGCTTGGTTTGGCGTATTCCCTTAACGGGCGGGATTTTCTCCTTTTTTAATCGGGATTTTCTTTTTAATCCTGATTTTCTCCGCAAGAAGCTTGTTATTCTTCGGCAATTCGAATCGGGGGGCGGCGGATTTGAGCAAAAGTTTCATGGCCTTTCGCATCATCGCCTTTGAGTTTTCGTCCATTTGGCGCATATTCTCCGCCAAGGCGATGGCCTGCTTTATTCCGCCCTCGGAAAGCTCCGTCAGGGTTTTTGCCCCGGTGGATTCCAAAAGCAAAAAAAGCGTGTCCACAAACTGCCTGCGCTCTTGCTCCGTCAGCCCCTCCAGCCATTTGCTGAGGGTTCTGTCTATATAGCGGGAACTTTCGGTCACGGTTTCAAGGTGAATGAATTTCGTTCCCAGAATTTCCCAGGAAAAGCCGTCGTGCTGATAAACCCCGGAGGCCGTGCTTTTCACCACATCGTACCTTTCTCCATGCTCCAAAAGCATTCCCACAACAGAGCTTTGCGGAACAATGGTCTTGACCCTTCCCGTTATTGCGGAAAATCCCTCCTGCTCCATCACCGCGCGGCGAAAGCCCGGCCCGTCGTAGTTATATATTTCGACTATGCGCTCTGTAAAACTCTTTTCGCAGTTGGCCGCCGCATAAACCGCCAAATTTCCCCCCTTGGAATGTCCCGCCACCCTTATGGGGCCGCTGTATTTGCGGGCTATTTCGGTGAGATACTTTGCGGCGTCCCTTTGGGCGGGCACCGAGGCGAGGTAGCTCATGTTGAAGTTTTCCTTCCAGCCCACAATGGTGTCGTCCGTTCCCCGGTATATGACGGTTATTACCCCGTCCCCCGGGGAAACGCACATGGCGCAGAACTGCTCCTCCCCCTTGCCGTCCACCTTGTTTACATAATCGGATATTCTCATATCCTTAAAGCGGGCGTGGTTTTTCAGCTCCTTGAACATGGGCAGGGCCGTTTCGGGCTGTAATGCCCCAAGGCGCATTTTTTCGTTTTCCCTGCCGGAAAAGTATTTTTCGGATAGTTCGCCTATCGATGCGCTTTGTGTGCTGTCCTTCCCCGGCGCAAAGTCGGTCAGGTCAATACAGCTAAGGTTACATAAAATCAGGCTGTCCACCTCTCCCATGGGGGAGGCGGCGACTGTGATATCTCCCCTCCATGCCAAATAATCCATTATGTTTGCCATTAATAACTCCCTGTGTGTTTTTGGGTTTTTCGCATTTTATTTATGATATAATTCCTTTGCATAAGCGGCGTTACGACCACAGCCGCCACGGAGGAACAATGGAAAACTTCATTTTAAAGCAATTAAGACTTTTTATCACCTATGGTGAAGCACAAAGCGAATTTTTAGCCTCTCAAAGCGAGATGCCTCCTTCCCGTGAGGGCTATCCTCGGTATGAATATGTCTTCGCCAAAAAATTCACTGATCCCGCCGCCTTAAGGGAATTTACGGAAGCGGCAAAACCCCTGTTTGATATAAGTCGGGAGGAGGGCGAGTCCCTCTGCGAGTTGATGGGCGGCTATGACGAGGAATATTTCCTTGAAAACGACCTGATTATCCTTTTCAACGATGAGCGCAGCGGCTCCAATGTCCTTGATCTGAAGGGGATCGAAGAAAGGGAAGATGAGGTAATCCTCACCATAAGCCGCAAAAGGGGGCTTACCATGGATATGGCTTATATACTGTTTTTGGCTCAAATCGGCAAGGGTCTTCTCCCCGAAGATCTGCCCATAAGGGGAATGATCATTCCCGAGGACAGCTTATTTTAGCCTTCTTTTGCGTCCTCCCCCATAAATTCCCCTTCTTCAAAGAAGCCTTCCGACACGGCTCCCTCGGAGGTCGTCAACCTTCCTTTGCCGTTGGGTTTGTTGTCAAACTCCCCCTCATATATTGATTTGTCGTAATAGGTGAGCTTTCCCCTTCCCATGGGAAAGCCGCCCTTAAAATTTCCCTCGTATATGCTCCCGTCGGCATAATAAAGCTTGCCCTGCCCCTCGGCAAAGCCCCCTTCAAAAAGCCCCTCGCAAATATCTCCCTCGAAGAAACAGCCGTTGTCCCGATAGCGCATCTTTCCTTCGCCCTCGGGAGCGCCCTTTGCGAACCGACCGCTGTAAACTCCGTCCGAGGTGACTAAAGTGCCTATTCCTTCCTCGATGCCTTCCGCAAACTGCCCTTCGTATTCGAAGAAATAGTCGTCGTTTTTATAAATGATCTTACCTCGCCCATCGGGAATATATTCCTCCCCGTTTTGCGAAGGGTTTCTTTTTACCTCTCCCGTATATGTGAAAAATTCATTTTCTATCGTTTTGATCTCTTTTCCCATGAGTCCATTATACACCCTGAAATGGAAAACCGTTACATTCATATAACATTAAAGCCCTTGTCAGTGCCTGCGGGAGTGTGCTATTATCCATTTGTAAAACTAAAGCGGCATATTTTGCATAGATAAAAAGGGGGAAAGACATGGCAAAAAAGCTGATAACAGACGGGGATAAGAAGATTGCGGAGGCGATAATTCCCGATAATTGGGTCAGTACCTATAATTTAAACGAAAAACTCTATTTCGGAAGCTTAAACCCCTTGGGCTTTTCATTTAAGGTTACTTCCCCAAGCGGAGAGGACTTCATCAGCGCCTTTTCGCCCCGCAATTATGTTGATATAAAGGATAATGCGGGGGATAAAAAGGAACTTACGATGATCGAGGACAGCGAGGACATTTTCCGCCGCTATATGAGCCCCGAGGATTTTGCGGACGATTTCATGAAAGCCCTCTCGCCGGGCAGATTCATATTGAAGGAACAGCGCTATCCCGCCGTGGAGGATCTTGAGGAGCTGGAAAGGGTGAGGGTTTCCCGCAAAGCCGACTATGCGAAGGCGCTCTCTCAGCTAAAAAACGAATTCGAGGAATATTCCCCCGGGGAATACTATTACAATGCCGCAATAAGGATATATGACGCCATTAAGGACGGTAAGGCATACAGATATGCCCTGCATTGCTGCATAGAAGCCAGCGATGTGGCCACAAAGGAAACCCTGTCCGGGGGCGATATAAAATTGAAGGACGAGAGAGTATGGACGGTTTTCCTCATATTCGCCCTTCGCAGCGCCCCGGAGCGTTTCGAGGAAAATTACAACGCCTATTTGGATTTTTGCAACAGCTATAAATACGGGGATTATATAAAGGAGCGCCTCGCCGCCGCCCAACAGAAGATTCAAGAAAAAGCAGAGGAAAGATTGAAAGCCAAAAGAAAGGCGGCCGCCGCCCCGAAAACACAGGTTTTCTGCGATGAGCAGGGGGTTGCCTTTATCGAAGCGCTCGTTCCCCGGGGTTGGAAGGCCTCAGGGCGCAGAATAAAAGGTTATTACGGCTATAACTACCCCTTCGGCTACACCGCCAAAATAGAAGATCCCTCGAGGAGTAGCTATATAGCATATTCCAACCCCATCAACTATGAGCAGGATTCCCGCTATCCCAAAGAAAAACTCACCGTCACCGATTACAATGTTCTTTTAAGGGATTTTGTCGGCGTTGAAGAATTTTTGGACGAAACGGCGAAAAAAACCATAGGTGAATACGAGCTTTTCAGGTTGGAGGCGAGCCTGCCCGCGGTTTTCAGCCCCCAAGCGGATTACGGGAGGATTACCGAGAAAGAATACGAGCGCCTCAAGGAGGAACTTGCGGGAACATATCCGGACGATGTTTTGCACAGTTGCTATATAAAGGCTTTAAGCAGGGTTTATTCCTATATGTATAAGGGCGTAAAAAGAATGAGGGTGATAACCGCAAAGATAGACAGCGACGAAAGAACCCAGCACAGCGAAATACCCGTTCCCGATTCGATGAAGGGCGACCCCTATTGGAAGAATTTCTTCAAGAGCCAATCTCCCGGATTTTTCATCGACGAAAAGGGCAGATATATGCAGCTTTTCAGAAGGGTGAATTTTTGGTTTGTGAACAACCGCACCGAAATGGACTGCCCCGCGGATAAATTCGACGAACTTTACGGCGGCGTTTATAAGGATTTTGCCTGCTCCGTGAAACAAAGGGAGGAGATGACCCTCGAAAGGAAGCGGGCAATGGCGCTCAAGGACAGGGAAAAGGAGGCGGTGAGGGCCGATAAGGAGCAAGCCCGCCGCATTTACCTGCAAACCGAGATGAACCGAATCGAATCCGCAAAGCAGACCGCCGATTATGTGCGCCAAAAAAACAACGAGATAAGCAATATCATATCCTCCACCTATGAAAACACAAGCCGTGTGCAGGAGAGGGCAAACCGCCGCTGGAGCGAGGCCTTCAACGGTTATTCGAGATATTCGGACAGATACGGCGATATTTACAGGGTGGATAACAGGGGCAAATATGCCTATAAAAAGGGAACAACTATCATCTCCACGGACGACCCCGTCAGCCCCGGGGCGGATTGGGAAGAATTGAAGAAGGAATATTGATGATAAACGAAAACGGGAGAAGGCGGAAATGATTAAATCGCTGATAGATTTTGCGGCGTTGCTTTTTTGCTATTGCTTTTTCCTTTGGCGGCGTTGGAGGGGGGAGGGAAGGGATATTCTTCTTGTGAAAACGCTGATGTATATTTATCTTTCCTTCGTCCTTTTTTTCACATTAATGCCCGTCATCGCCTCCCTGCCGCATTTATTCGATCATTCCTATGCGCCGATGAATATGACGCCCTTCGACGATTTTATGAACGGGCGGGGGGATTTCATAAGGCAGATAGCGCTGAATGTGATTTTGACCGTTCCCTTCGGCTTCCTTTGGCCTATTGCGGCGGATAAAAAAGCGGGTTTCGCCCGGACTGTTTTTTACACCTTCCTTTTGAGCCTTGTAATAGAAATACTCCAGCCGCTGATAAATCCGAATAGATCGGCGGATATAACGGATTTGATAACCAATACCCTCGGCGGGTCGATCGGCTATATATTCTATGCCCTTTTAAAGCCCGCGGTTGTTCCTCTTTTAAGGCTCGTCAGGGGGAAAACGGGCATTGCGGATAAATAGATAATGAATGAATAAGGCTTTTTCGCAAAACAGGGCAAAGCCATTCGCAGTATAAGAAAACTTTTAAATAAGCCGCCGACCTTGTCGAGCCTAATGATAAAAATAACACAGGTGCGAAAACACAAGCGTAAAATTTCTCCGCGTTTTCGCACCTGTTCTGTAACGACTTGTGATTTATCTTAGGCTGTGCAACACAACGGCAAACCGTTAAAAGGACTCCCGCCCCATTGCTCCGAACGGCAAAAAACTCTTTGCCTTTGACGATTGAGCCAAAAGAGGGTTTTCTTATGTGATATACCCTTACAAAGAAAAAAATTTCGTTCTTGCGAGGGAAAGCACCTGTTGGGGTTATGCCGTGCTGTTTAAATAAGGCGAATTGCCCTACAATTCCAAGGCCATATATATTGCGCCCTTCATCGGGCTGTCGTTGTATTGCTCCGTTTGTTTGAAGCCCAGCTTTTCATAAAGCCTCACCGCATCTCCCAATGTGTCGAAGGTATCCAAGAGCATTTTTTTATAACCTATCTGCCTTGCCCTTTCGATCACCGCCTTTGCAAGGGCGGTGCCTAACCCTCGTTTACGGTATTGTTCCCGCACATAAAGCCTTTTCATTTCGCAGTTGTCGTCCCCCAAATCCTTCAGAGCGATGCACCCCGCAGGTTTGTCGCCCTTAAAGGCTATCAGCAGATAGCCCCCGGGCAGGGCGTACTTCTCCCCGGGGTGGGCCAATTCGGCTTCATAATTTTGCTGTTTCAAATAATCGGCAAACCCGGGGGTTTCTCGGGTTACCATTTGGGTATATTCCCCGAAAAGATTAGCTATTTGCTTCGGATAATCATAACCCGGCTTTATTGTGAATTCCATGAGGTTTATCCTTTTTCGCCCCGCGCGATTTTTTCTTTTGTTTCCTCCCTCACCGCCTCCCGCAGGGCTTTAAGATAGGGGGAGAAAGCGACCCGATCGTCGCCGTGGGTCAAATTAAGGGAGTATTCGTTGTCCGCCCATGTTTTTATATCGGATTCGTTGTGCTGTATCAGAGCTTCAAGGCCATCGAGGGCTTTGTAAATCTTCGCCTCGAGGCTCGTCATCTTCTCCATTTCATCATAAAGGGCTTTAAAGCGGCCGCCTGCGGGTTCGCTGATCGAGCCGACCCATTCATCGAGAAGATTTTCCTCCCTTTGCTCGTCTGCGGGCGTTTTTGCGAAAGTGGGAATATCACCGGTGAAAACCTCGCCCAAATCGTGGATTATGCACATTTGGATAACCTTTTCCATATTCGCCTCGGGGAAATCTTCTTTCAGTAAAAAGGCCATAAGGCACATTCTCCAGGAATGTTCCGCCACGCTCTCGTGTCTTCCCTTCGATGTGTAACAGTGGCGGGTGGCGTCCTTAAGCCCCTCGGCCATGTGCATTATCTTTAAAAATTCCTCTGCCCGCATTGATTTTTCTCCCTTCGTTTCAGCGGATAACCTCTATAACCTCGCCTATGTACATACGGTGGATAGTCTCGGCGGGCCCGTAATACTTTTCGATGGCTTCTTTTGGTATGTTTTCTTCAATCAAATCCTGATGATATATTTTTTTGCAAAGCAGTGTTGCCTGCGCCTGCTCAAAACTCATGCTTTCCCCCACCGCCTTTGGGGTGAGTTTCGTGAGCGCCACCTTGTCAATATCTCTCCCGGATTTACTGCCGAGTATGCCCAAATCCTTCTTATATTCTTCACCGTAAAAACTCACGGTGAAATAGTCGTTTTTCTCCATGAAGTCGTAGGTGTAGCGGCTCGGTCTGACATAAACCGTCGCCACGCTCTTTCCCCAAAGGGTGCCGAGTCCTCCCCAGCTTATCGTCATGGTGTTGTAGTTTTCCGCATTGCCCGCAGTCACCAGCGCCCACTTTTTATCGAAAATCTCAAAGGCGCTCACATTGAATTCTTTCATTTTATTCTTTCCTCTCTCGGTGCGTTTGAAACCTTTAATCGGTCAACGCCCCCTATTGTTTGTTTTTTTTCGCCGCTTCCCCGCATTTTATTTCCGTCAAGACCCTCGCATCCTTTAAATCCGATTCGTTTGTTATCCGCAGATGAATCCAGCCCCCCTCCCCGCAGGGGTAGCAGTCGTCTATGGTTTTGCGGGTGGTTTCGTTCATTGAGGGATAGGCATAATCGAACTGCTTTCGGGTGAGCCTAAGCATCATGCAACAGCTTTCCCTTTCCGCAAAAATGTCGCAGATGAGCTTTTTGTTTATCCTGTGGCAAATCCCCCAGCCGTATTTATTGCCGTAGGGGAAGCGGATTATCTGCGCTGTGCCGAGTTGTTCCAAATGGTCGTTTAAGGCGGTGAAAAGCTCCCCCGCCGCGCCGCAGTGGGCGGTAAGCTCCTTTCTTGTCGGCGCCGCCTTTTTGTCAAGCATTCGTTCGTGCATTATTATCAGCCCTTTAACTTTGATTTTTCGTAATTATAGGGTATGCTCGTGCCGACGAGGGCGTCCTCGATCTTCTCCAAAATAAGCCAGTCGTCCATGTTGCTCTGTTTGTCGAATAAAAGGGGCGGATCGATCCTTTGCACATTCTCGAAGGCCGTCAGGCAAAGGCACTTTTTATGCCATCTTTCCCTTTGCTTATCGGTCAGGGAAAGCTCGGCGGAAAACTTATCGAGAATTTCCTCAATGGCTTCGTCGCTCAGACCCGTATAGTTGTATACGGCTTTCACCCTTGCCGATGCGGAGATCTCCTTCGTACCCTTTTCCATGAAATAAATCATCTCGCCTTCGAAAACTCTGCTGTGGGGGATTTTTCTTCCCGCCGCACCCCGCACGACCATGGTCTTTTCCCCGGACATGATCCTGTCCAAGGTGCGGCTTCCCGCCCTGCCCGTGTTGTCGCAGTATACCAGATGCACCATTATCTTTCCCCTCCTAAGCCTTTTTAATGGGGTGGCGTATAACGGTTTTCCTGCGCTCCTCGGCCACCTTCCTCGGGTCGGAAAGGTATATTTCATGGTGAAGCCTTTCGTCGGAAAAGTCGTATTCATAGCCGTTTTGAGCCATATATTCCTGCATTTTCGCCACGCTTGCCGGCTCGTCGTCATAGGAGCCGAGGTGCATTATCTGCACGCAAAGCCCCTCGTCTATGGTTATGAACTCGGCGTTGGAATAATCCCCCTTCTTCTTTTCGGTGGCTTGGGCCACTGCCCAATCGAAATCCTTTCGGGTGACAAACTCCGGGGTGCGGATTACGGAAATCCAGTTGAAATCCTCCTTGCGAGAATAGTCAATCCCGTCCACCCCCTCCTGCCACCAAAAGCCCTCCAGGGGAGGCACGACATATTCAAAATAGCCGTCAATCTTATAGGGCCCTTTGTAGCTCATCTTCAGGGTGAAAGAAAGGGTGTAAAGGGAGCTTAAAGCCCTCGAATACTCCGTGTCCTCCCCGTTGGGGTTGCCCTTTCCCCTTACGGCGATGTAATTCATCGGGGGAATCGTCACGATGGAGGGTTTGTTTTTCGGTTGGTAGAATTCCTTGTATTCTTTTTTGTAATCAAATGACATTTTCTTTTCCTTTCCTGCGATGCGGCTATAAAGTAAACTGCGGCGCCCAGCTTCCTTCAATGAACACATCTTCCCATTCGCCCGCTTCGGTTTGCCCCGTAATCGACATATCCTCTGTTCCCACCATAAAATCTATATGGATTGCGGATTGATTTATCCCAAGCTTTTCGCATTGCTCGGGGTCGCCGCCGTAGGCATTTCCAAGGGCGATATGGCAGGAGGCGTTCTCGTCGTAGAGGGTGGTGAAAAAGGTGGTGTTGAGTGCGCTTATCGGGGATGTTTTGTCCACAAAAGCCATCTCCCCGAAATAACAGGAGCCGCCGTCCGTTTCCAATATTCCCTTTAATACCTCTCCGCCCTTTTCGGCCTTGTAATCCACAACCTTGCCGTCCTTTAAATAAAGGGTGAAGTTATCTATTATCTGCCCCCGGTAATTGAGGGGACGGGAGGAGGAAACATGACCCTGCGCCTTGTATTTGTGGGGAGTGGTGAATATTTCCTCGGTGGGTACATTGGGAACGAAAATCTCATCGCTGTCAGGGAAATCCACACAGCCCCCGCCCCAATACTGCATATCCGTGGGGCTTAAATAAAGGTCGGTTTTTTCGCTTTTGTAATGGAAGGTGATGTAATGCTTATCGGTGAGCATTTTGCGCCGACGGCGGGAATTGGCGATGTAATCGTCCCAAGCCTTAAGCGGATCAGGCTGTTTTGCTCTGGTACATTCGAAAACCGCGTCCCAAAGCTTTTCCAAGGCTTCCTCGGGGGCAAGATTCGGATATACGGCCTTCGCCCAGGAAGGGGTGGGACAGCAAATTATGCAGGATTGGCTCATGCCCGCCTTTGCGGAAAAACGCTTTCTCAGCTGACCGTCCGCCAGCGCCTTTCTCTGTATGTTTTGGGCGGGTACATCTTTAAATACTTCCAAATCCACATTGTCGATGCGTAGGAAAGCGCTTTTTGCTCCGCCGTGATAATCCATTGCCGCAAGATCCGCCTCGTTCACCTCGGAGAGCTTATCCCCGCCCCGCAGGAGCTTGATCCTATCCAACTCGGCGCTTTTGAATTTAACGGTGACATTGGCTGCCCCCGCATCGTAGGCGGCTTCGGCTATGGCGCAGACAAGTTTTTCATGCTCGGCGTAGGCTTCGATATAAAGGGGTTGTCCTTCCTTCAAGAATAATCCCCGTCTTACCACGACCGAGGCGTACTGCTTCAAATAATTCAAATCCATAATTCCCTCCTTTTGAAATTTCCGGCTTTTGATAAATAATACCACAAAACAAACAAAACATAAAGACGGACGCTTTTGATCGCTTTCGATATTGCCCTGCGGGGGAGTATTTATCGGGGGTAAGAGGGCGATTTGTGTTATAATAAGCAATCGGCCGCATAAAGGCGAAGGAGACAAAAAGAGCCGAAGTGTTTCGCCTTTGCGGGTATGCCGAAATTAAAGACCCCTCTTTATTATCGTAAAGAAATATAAAGACCCGTTTGTGTGATATATGGTAGGTCTCATACCCGCGCCGTAAAGATGAAAGGAATGGTTACATAAATGAAAATATCTAAAAAAGACGCCCTTTTCTGGTTCACCTTCTTCGCCGCCCTCCCGGAAGAGGAAGCCCTTTCGATAAAACAGCAGGAAATAGCCCTTGCGGTGCTTGCCCAAATAGAAGAAGCCGTTACCGCGCAAAACGATGCCCTTGCCGAGCAGATAAAGGATTTGAAAACCCTCAAGGGGCGCACATACTTCACGGGCAATGAAAGCAAATTTTCCGATGGCTGTCGGGCTTGCCTGACGGGAAAGGGGCTTAATGCCATAAGAAAGACGAATAAATGCAACCTCAAATGCAAATTCTGCTATGACTACGGCAACATGGAGGACATACCCCCCATCGGCGAGAATATGTGGGAAATAGGCGGCACCCGCTTCAACGAAGGGGACATACCCCTGCTTTTGACAATTCAAGAAAAACCCGAGGCTGTTTGCTATGTTTATTTGGAGCCCTTCATGGAAATAGAAAAGTATTACGGCATAATCAAAACCTTTAGCGCCGCCGGGGTGCATCAGCATCTTTATACCAATGGGGTTTTGGCAAATGAGGATAACCTGCGCCTGCTCGGGGAGGCGGGGCTGGACGAAATACGCTTCAATTTGGGCGCCACCGACTGCTCCGACAGGGTTATCGAAAACATTGCCATCGCAAAGAAACATATACCGAAAGTGGGCATAGAAACCCCCATGACCCCGAACTTTTATAAAAGCTTCATGGAAAAAAAGGAGCGTATTTTAACCACCGGGCTTGATTTCATCAACTGCGCCGAGTTGCATTTGAATGAAAACAATATCGCAAACTTTTACGGCGAGGCTCTTTATTCCTGTCGGCTGGGTTATATTTCCCCCGTTTACAGCAAAAGCCTAACTTTGAAATTCATGAAAGTTGCGAGCGAGGAGCATTGGGATATATGTGTGCATGATTGTTGCAACCTGACAAAATTCGCCAGGGAACTTAATTTGAAAAGCAAGGAGGGCGGCTTTTTCGGGGAAAGCGACTACGGCTGTGAATTTGAGTTTTTCCCCTATGAATATTTCCTCCCCATTCTCAGGGACGATAATTTCAAATTCCTCGAGGAAGAACCCCTCCCCGACGGTTACAGACCCGGGCAGATAGTTATTTAATCTTCAGGAGGGCTATTCGCTGTTTTCTTCGATCCTCTCCAAAACGGTCTTATAACCCCCCTCCCCATATTGCAGACAGCGGTTCACCCGGGATATGGTGGCGCTGGACATTCCCGTTTTTTCCGCTATTTCCGCAAAGGTGGCTTCGCCCTTAAGGAGTCGGGCCACCTCAAGGCGCTGGGAAAGGGCTTTAAGCTCATTTAAGGTTAGAATATCATCGAAGAAAATGCGGCATTCCTCCTCGCTTTCGAGGGCAAGCACCGCCTTGAAAAACTGCCTTACCTGAGCGCTTTCGAATAATTCCTTTTTCACGGCATTCTCCTTTTGATTTAGGGGTTTATCGCATTGAAGTAGGATTATTATACCATATCCGATTGAAAGAGGCGGTATATCCGCCGATTTTTGTTGTTTTCGATTTGATTAAATAAGGCGGCGGAGCTGACGGGGCAGATCGGTGTTATCTCCGAATGGGCAAAAGATATAATATTTTATGGAATGAAATAAGCAAGGAAAAACGCAATAGCGAAAACGCAAAAGAGCCAACGCAAGAGCGAAATGGCTCCGGCTATTTCCCATTGCGTTGGCGATTTGTATTTTCTATTTTGCTGTCGTAATTATGCTTCCGTCTTTATTGCGTAAGCGCCTTACAAAGAAAGGAAAAATTCTTCGGGCTAATTATTCATCGCTGAAAATCCCTTATAACCGCAAATTTCACAAATGCGTTTTACCGCAAATTCCCTTTTACGCCGTATTATCTCTCATTGCTTATCGACTAAGGAGTATTATCATAAGCAGACTCCGAACAATCGAAGTAAAATGATTACCCCGGCTCGATGCTTATCTATTCCCAACGGGCTTTATCCCAAGCGGCATAGTATTTTTATCCGTGTGGTATTTACCCCATGGAAGAAACCTATATGTTAGGCGATTAACGCAAGAGAAACCTGCTGTTGGCAATTTTGCGCTTGCCATTTTATTGCTTAGCCGATGAAGCGGTTATTTAATTAAGGTTTTCTTTATGCGGCATAGTCGCAATGCTCGTCGCAGCTATCTCGGCTTTAGGGTTATTATATTCACCTGTATTGAACAAATATACCATTACTCAAAACCAACCGCCAATCACCCCCCCTCCCTCCCCCTTGACAATAAAACCCGTAATAATACTTTAACGCTTTAACAAAATAAAGCGATAAAGTATTTACTTCCCCCCCTTTGCCTGTTACAATAAAGAACATCAACGCAAGACGGCGAATAAAAGAAATTCGCGTCAAGACGAAAGGAAAGGTCTTATAAATGAAAAAACTTATCTTACTTTTAACGGCAGTTCTGCTCACATTGTCCCTTGCCGCCTGCGGCGGGCAGACCGAAGAAAAAAACAGGCTTGAGCAAATCAAGCAGAGGGGATATATCGAAGTGGTTATGGAGCCATATTTCGCCCCCTACGAATTTATTGACGCCTCCAAGAGCGCCGATGAGCAGTATGTGGGAGTGGATGTGGAAATAGCAAAGGTCATAGCCGAAAAGCTGGGGGTGGAATTGAGAATTATCCCCCTGGAATTCGGAGCTGTCTTGGCTGGAATTTCCGAAGGGAAATATGATTTGGCGATTTCCGCCTTGGCCTATACGCCCGCCAGAGCAGAAAGCATGAATATGTCCGAGGGTTATTATTTCGGTGAGAACGAGGGCTACGGGCTTTTGGTCAGGGAGGCGGACAAGGATAAATATAAGACCGCCGATGATTTGAAGGACGCTGTGGTGGTTATGCAAAGCGGCTCAATTCAGGAACTTTTTGTCACGGAGCAAATCCCCGTCGCCAAGGAATTCAAGAGGGTTTCCGCCACCACCGACGGCTTTTTGATGGTAAGCGAGGGTAAAGCCGACGTTTGCGCCTGCGCCATAGCCAACGGAAGGCTCTATGCACAGGCCAACGAGGGGTTGGCGATCGCCAATGACTTCACTTTCTACTTCGATGAAACGACCCAGGGCACCAGAATAGGTATCCCCCTCGGGGAAACCGAGCTGACCGAATTCGTCAATACCGTCATAGCCGAATTGCGCGAGAGAGGCGATATAGACAAATGGTACGAGGAATACGAAGATTACGCCGCTTCACTGGGAATCTAAGGCTGTCCCCCTACTATGGAAAAGATTATAAAAATATGGGTTAAATACTATTATGTCTTTTTAAACGGACTATGGGGAACCCTTTGGATGGCCGGGGTTACGGTGATGTGCGGCACGGTTTTGGGAATGGTGATAGCCTTCCTGAGAATGAGCCGCTTCGCCCCGGCAAAGATGCTCTCCTCCTGTTATATCGAATTGCTCAGGGGCACTCCCGTACTTTTACAGCTTTATTTCTTCTGGCTGGTTCTGCCGAAAATAATCAATATGGATTTCAGCGACACAGCCTGCGTGGTAATTGCCCTTATCATCAATAGTTCCGCCTACATATCGGAAATAATCAGGGCGGGAATTTCGGCGGTGGACACAGGGCAATGGGAGGCGGCAAAGAGCTTGGGTTTATCTTCTTTCAATATGCTCAGAAAGATAATAGTCCCGCAGGCTGTGAAAAATATCCTCCCCGCATTATGCAATCAATTCATCGCCATGGTTAAGGAAACCTCCCTCGCTTCGATCTTCTTTGTGGGGGAGCTGACCACAAGCTATAAGAGCGTGCAGTCCATGACCTACCTCGCCCTTCAACCCCTGATAATATCGGGAGTGATATATTTCGTCGTCACCTTCATATTATCCCGGGTGGTCAGCTTAGTGGAAAGGAGGCTTACGGTAAGTGACTGAGATAATCCGTACACAGGGCCTTTGCAAAAATTTCGGGGAGCTGAAGGTTTTAAAGGGAATCGATCAGAGCATTTATAGGGGAGAGGTGGTTTCCGTCATAGGCCCCTCCGGGGGAGGGAAAAGCACCTTCCTGCGCTGTTTGAACCTTTTGGAAATACCCGATGAGGGAAAGGTCTTCTTCGACGGGGAGGACATGACCCTGCGTAAGAAATATATAAACCGATTCCGCCAAAGAATAGGCATGGTTTTCCAGAATTTCAATGTTTTCTCGAATCTTACGGTTTTGGAGAACATCACCTTAGCTCCCATGCTTGAAAAAAAGATACCCGAGGCCAGGGCGAAGGAAGAAGCCCATGCCCTGCTGAAGCGGGTGGGTCTTTCCGAGAAAGCCGAAGAATACCCCCGCAAGCTTTCCGGAGGGCAAAAACAAAGGCTTGCGATAGTGCGGGCCTTGGCGATGGCTCCGGAGGCGATGCTTTTCGACGAACCCACCAGTGCGCTCGACCCGGAGATGGTGGGGGAGGTGTTGGAAGTCATAAGGGAGTTGGCCCAAAGCGGCATGACCATAGTCATCGTCACCCACGAAATGGGCTTTGCCCGGGAAATATCGGACAGGGTGCTTTTCATGGACAACGGGGTGATAACCGAGGAGGGCAGTCCCAACGAAATGTTCACCTATCCCCGCGACCCGCGAACCATTGAATTTTTAAGCAAGGTGTTATAAAATGAGTTTAAGCAGTTTGAAAGAAATTCAGTCAAACTGCTTAACTTGCAGAAAGGATAAATATGAGTTCTCAAAAACAATTCATAGAAGAAAGCGTGAATTCCCTTTCCGAGAAAACCCGCCAAATAGCCCGCAAGATATGGGAATATGCGGAGTTGTCCTACACAGAGGTTTTTTCGAGTGCGGAATTGATAAAGGCCTTTGAGCAGGAGGGCTTTGAGATAGAAAGTGACATAGCCGATATACCCACCGCCTTTAAAGCCGTCTATACGGTCGGAACAGGAAAGATTTCCTGCGGAATATTGGGGGAATACGACGCTTTGGACGGGCTGAGTCAGAAAGCCGCCTGCTCCTCCAGAGAGGCGATAATCCCCGGGGGGGCGGGTCACGGTTGCGGTCACAACCTTTTGGGGGCGGGGAGCTTTGCCGCCGCGGTGAGCATCGCCCGTTATATAAAGGAAAACAACATTAGCGCAAGGGTGGTCTATTTCGGTTGCCCCGCCGAGGAGGGCGCAGGCTCCAAGCAGTTCATAGCCAGAGCCGGCTATTTTGACGGCATTGATTTTGTATATACATGGCACCCCGCAACGATGAACGAGGTGCAATCCAAGGGAAGCGTGGCGATAATGGGGGCGAATTTCACCTTCGAAGGCACCGCCGCCCATGCGGGAGGCTCTCCCCATCTGGGCAGAAGCGCACTGGACGCCTGCGAATTGATGAATGTGGGGGTGAATTATCTCAGGGAGCATATGCTGGATACCGCCCGGGTTCACTACGCCTATTCCGATGCGGGGGGAACGGCCCCGAATGTGGTGCAGGACCATGCGGTGATAAAATACGAGGTCAGAGCGCCCAAGGTTAAGAATATGCAGGAGCTTTTCGCAAGGGTGGTGAACATCGCCAAGGGTGCGGCGCTGATGACCGAAACCGCCATGAATTACGAGGTGACAATGGCCTTTTCCGATTATCTGCCCAATAAAACCTTGGCTGTCATTGCCGACAGGGCATTAAAGGAAATAGGCGCGCCCTGCTGGGAAGAATCCGATTATGCCTTTGCGGCGGAGATGCTTCGCACTTACAGCAAATCCACCTTGAAGGATATAAAGGAGCGTTTGGGGGAAATTTTCCCCCCGGAAGGTTTGGACGAACTTATGGCAAAGCCCTTGGACAGCGTTATACACCCCTTTAACATGAATGAAAAAACCTACGAATCCGGCTCCACCGATGTGGGAGATGTGGGCTACGCCACCCCGGCGGTGAATATCAATATCGCCACCGCCTGCTTGGGCAATGTGGGTCACAGTTGGCAGAATACGGCCTTTTCCAACAGCGAAACGGGCATGAAGGGAATGTTGACCGCCGCCAAGGTCATGGCCTTGTCCGCGATTTATACCCTTGAAGATCCGGATGCCATTCAAAGGGCAAAGCAGGAATTGAAGCTGAAAAACGGCGGGAAATATATCTGCCCCCTGCCGGATTATGTCAGCCCGCCGATTGGTAAGTATTAGGGTAAAAGTTTCGTTATATTGTCATAAAAGCGCGGAGGCTTTCGGGTCGTGCCGCGCTTTTTTGTTTGCGATGTGTCTTGCTTTGGGGCGATATAACAAGCTCGTAAATTCTTTTGTGATTGTTTTGAGCTTTTGCTCTACCTAAACACCGCGTAAAAAGCAGTTGAGGGTTGCAAACGCTCCTTTACAAGGCATAATGCAAGGGTACGGCAATTTCGGAAATCTTTAAAAGAGATAGTCTTTTCTCGAACGAAAAACGGAAAAGAAGGTAAAAGATTATGCTTTTACATTTTATGGATTAAAAGCGGCAAACTTCCCTTATAATAAATTTATGCAACCCAAGGTTGCGAAAAAGCAAAAAGAGGTTGGTGGATAAAACCGCTGTTTGATGATAATATTTGCTCACAACATAAGAAACGAGGTTCTAACATGGGCTTTTCGGAAAATTTGAAGCAACTGAGAAAGGACAGGGGCCTTTCTCAGGAGGATTTGGCGGAACTTTTGGGTGTGAGCCGACAGGCCGTTTCCAAATGGGAGCAGGGCGAGGGCTATCCGGAGGCGGAAAAGCTGTTGTTTATGAGCAAGGAGCTGAATATTTCCCTGGACAGCCTTTTGGATACGGGTTTTGCCGGCGGTGACAAAGGGAAAAAGGAGTTCACGGGGGAAATTATAATCACCTCCCCGAATGAGGGCGTTATAGTAAAATGCGTTAAGGTCGCCTCCTCCCAAGAATTCAAAACGGGTAAAAATTCACCGAAATACGCCCTTTACGGGGTCAGCGGAGCCTCCGCTTTGGGGGAGAATTCCACCTTCTTGGGCTGGTATGCGGATAAAAAGGCCATTTCCGAGGAAATTGCGGGGATACAAAGCGCAATGAATTACGGCGAGGCGGGGTACGAATTGAAGTTCAGCGTTAAAACCGAAACCCGTTGGGGCGCGGTTAAGCTCCTCGAATAATGCGGTAAATCGGTCAACGGGCTTATAATGCGGCGGGAGCTTGAAAACTCATTCGCCGCATTTCCCTTTTTATAATGGATTCTAATTAACGCAATTCTGTAACCACACGGACGCAGACGGCATAAATTATAACGAACCCCCAAAGTTACCCGAAATCAAATTAAACCCTCCCATTTTATCCCGCAGGGCTAAAAGAGATCCAATCGGTTTGATTTTACCCTCCTTTTTCGTAACGGCGGGGTAATATTAACATTGACTTTTCCCACGATCTGTGCGATAATGTGAAAGCGTTTTACCGCCCTTGTTTTTTTCATGGGAAAAATTGCGGGTTGCACCCGCAAGACAACAAAACGCAATAATCGTCTGATGACGAAAGAAAGAGAAGAAAAATGGATCCTGCACGAAGTACCGAAAATGTCCGAAAAATAATTTGATTTAGCACCGCGCCTTCCATGGTTCGGTGCCATGAAAGGTAGGTTTAATTATGGTAAATTTCTACATCACCGAGAATGAAAGACTCATCGAGATTTCTTCCCCCCAAAAAGGCTGCTGGGTTTCCCTCGTCGCACCCACAGAAGACGAACTTTTCACAATTTCCGAGCATTACGGCCTTGATATTGATGTGCTTCGCACCGCTTTGGATACGGACGAGCGCTCCCGTATAGATGTGGACGACGGATATAATATGATTTTGGTTAATATCCCCACCCTGGAGGAGCAAACAAAACGGGAGCTTTACAGCACCACCCCGCTTTCCATTATAATGGCGGACGACAGCATCATCACCGTTTGCATAGAGGATTCCCCCATAATACAATCCTTCTGCAAGGGAAGGGTGAAGGATTTCAAAACCCAAATGAGATCCCGCTTTATTTTGCAGTTCCTCTATAAAATCGACACCCTCTATTTGAAATATCTGCGTAATGTGGATAAAAAAAGCGACGAGGTGGAAACGCTTCTCCACAGATCCACCCAAAACAGGGAATTAATAGAGCTTTTGAAGCTGGAAAAAAGTCTGGTCTATTTCACCACAGCCCTGCGCTCCAACGAAGCCGTTCTTGAAAAACTCCTTCGCACCGAGCTTATCAAGAAATATCCGGAGGATGCGGAGCTTTTGGAAGATGTAATAGTCGAAAACAAACAGGCCATAGAAATGGCCAATATATACAGCGGAATATTAAGCGGGCTGATGGACGCCTTCGCCTCCGTAATCTCCAACAACCTGAATATCGTAATGAAGGTATTGGCGGTGGTGACGGTGGTCATGGCGGTGCCCAATATGGTTTACAGCGCCTACGGCATGAACCTGAATGTGGCGAGTATGCCCTTCGCCCAAAGCCCTTACGGTTTCGCCATAATAATCGGCATCTCCGTTGTCCTAAGCGTCATCGCCACGCTGATATTCTCCAAGGGCAAGCTTTTCAGATAATATCCGATAAGAAAATAAACTGCCCAAAACAAAAGGAGGCCTGATGCAAGAAACAATAATTCGGAAAATGCTCGGCTTTATGAAGGATTACCCCCCCCTGTATGCGGAAAGCACCTCTCCCTTCTGGGACGACGATAATATTTCCGCCTATATGCTCGAAGCCCATCTGAATCCCACAAGGGATGCGGCTTCCCGCAATTTCGCCTTTATGGACGCCTCTGCAAAGTGGATATGCGCTTACTGCGGGGTGAAGGAGGGCAAAAGATTGCTGGATCTGGGTTGCGGGCCCGGGCTTTACGGCGAAAGGTTTGCCCGGGGCGGCTTTAAGGTGACGGGAATGGATTTCTCCCGCCGTTCCATTCAATACGCCAAGGAGCAAACCGAAAAAAATAACAGCGGCATCGAATACATTTATAAAAACTATCTCGAGTTGGATTATGAAAATCTGTTTGACGCCGTAACCCTTATATACTGCGATTTCGGAGTTCTCAGCCCGCAAAACAGAAGCCTTTTGCTCAAGAAAATATATAGGGCTTTAAAGCGTGGCGGTATTCTCATAATGGACGCCCATACCCCCGTTGAAGCGGAGAGCTTCGTGGAGCTTTCCCGGGCGGATTACAACGAATACGGCTTTTGGAACGCCAAGCCCCATGTGGTGATAAGCCGCAGTAAGTTTTATAACGAAAGGGTCAATATTTTAGATCAGTATATAGTCGCCACCGAAGATAATTGCGAATGTTATAACATTTGGAATCAGCTCTTTACCCCCGAGCGCTTTGCGAATGAGTTTAAATCGGCGGGTTTTGAGATAGAAGGGATATTCGCAGATGTGGCGGGCAGGGCCTATGACGAGGGCAGTCCCACAGTTTGCATAGCGGCTAAAAAACCGCTTTAAGCCAAATTTTAACGATAAGCAAAACCTCCTTTTTCGCCCCGGAAAGGGAGGTTTTAAATATGTGTGAAAATTTGCGGAAAATTTACGGAGAGAGCGGTTATTCCGCAGATATACGGCAATACCCACAAGGCATAAGGCAATATAAGGCATATAAGAAAAATCCGTTTGAACAAAGGGAAATCCATAAGCCGAAGCATGGCGAGAAAACGAAATAATATGAAAGACGCCTTGCGAAGTCGCCGCAAGTGCGTCTGAATTTAACATGGGGCGCTGTTGCCGCAGGGAAGGTATTTTTAAAAGCTTTGGCGTTAAAAGGACACGCAAACTTGCTGGCAAAATTGCTGGCAAAATTGCTGGCAAACTTGCTTTCACGCTTAGGCTACATAAAGGCGGAAAAGAACATATCCATTTCGCAGTGATATGTATTTTATATAGCCGGACGGTCGGTTGTTTGCTTAAGGTTAATCCCTTTCCGCTTTGGTGCGCCGCTGAACCGACGGAAATCGGCAAAAAGGAAGCGGTTGCTTATGGCGTTTTTATATGAAGCTTACATTTGCCAAGCTTATGATAACGCAAACCCCTCAATCTTGCCCCGACCCCGCATTATCCCTGCGCCGCTGTTGGGCATAGGTCAAAGTCTGCTTTAGGGCGTTGTTCTTTTCTATCCCCGCCAACCTCAGTTTGTGGGCATATTCGAGATAATCCGAAAAATCACTGCCCGCCTTAAGACCCGCTTCTATCAGATCCGCCCCTGTGACATGGGGGCGGGCCATGTATTCATTGTATATTTCAAGGCGCTCCAAAAGAAAATCCATATAGGATATATAGGGTCTGGGGGCGATCTTGCCCAGGCTGTCCGCATAGGAAAGATAAATGAGCCCCATGGGGTCGATGGAATTGTCGTACATTTTATTGGTGGATTTGATTGAGGAATTGTCATGGGCGAGGGAATTGGGCTTCATGTGGTAAAGCACCATATTCAGGACATATTCCAAAATTTTTCCTTCGTTGGTCAGCCTTTTAACAAAACTTTCGGCGGGGGCAAGCCCCTGCTGTTCGTGGTTGTAGGAATGAATCTGACCGTTTTTGAGGTTTGTGGCGGTGGCTTTGCCGAAATCGTGGGCGACGGCGGATAGCATGAAGGCGAAGGGATCCGCGGCTTTATCCCTGTATTTCGCCGCTTCGTCCAAAACCATCATGGTATGCACCCAAACATCGCCCTCCGCATGGTGAAGGGGATTTTGCTCTATCCCGATAAGGGCTTCCAACTCCCCGAACCATTCCCCGAGCCTATCCATTTCCCTGAGAGCTTCGAAGAAAATAGAAGGTTTATCCGCCTTGAGCAAAGCCTTTTTCAATTCGCCCTCCACCCTTTGACAGGAAAGGGCGGACAAATTCATATTGCGGCAAAGAAAGAGCGTTTCCTCCGCTATTTTAAAGCCGAATCTTGCGGCAAACTGCGCCGCCCGAAGCACCCTTAAGGCGTCCTGCGGGAAGGTTTCATCGTTCACATGGCGTATTATTCCCTCTTTAAGGTCGTCATTCCCGCCGAAATGGTCGATGATCTCTCCGGTCAGCACATCTTTCATCATCGCATTGACGGTGAAATCCCTGCGGCGGGCGGCTTTATATGTACCTATGAAGGGGTCAACGCAAATTTTAAAATCCCTGTGACCCATTCCGACGGCGTTCTCACTGCGGGGCATGGCAATATCCAAAGAATGCCCCTTCAGGGCGTAAACCCCGAAGCTCTCCCCGATGCTTATTCTCTCCCCCAATTTATCGAGAATACCCTCCATTTGGGGAATGGTTATCCCATGCACTTCGATGTCGATGTCCTCTCCCTGTGTTTGGGTGCTTCCCATGAGGCAGTCGCGCACATATCCCCCCACAAAATAGGCCTTTCCCCCCGCTTGATCCGTCAAGAGGGCTATTTGGCGGGCCAAGGCAAGATTATCTTCGTATTCCTTCATAATATCTGCTCCTTAACATG
>JAAYHF010000195.1 GCA_012727485.1 Eubacteriaceae bacterium | reverse complement strand
GCCTTATCGAGAATATAGGCGGTTTCGGAGTAAACAGCCGCCATGGTGGGGATTTCCTGTGAACCCGCCTTTTTTTCCACCGAGGCGATGAGGGAATCCGCAAGGGAATTTATGTCGCCCTGGCTCACATTCACCGCCACAATCCCCTTTTCGTTGCCCACGGTGCTGTTGAACTGCTCCACAAGCTGTTCAAAGGCGGCGAGCTGGTCGCCGTTGTAATAATTCCATATCGTCACCGTGACCGGGTTTTTCGGGTCGAGGGCGGTTTTTTCCTTTGCACAGCCCATTATGCCCGTTATCATTGCAAGGCAAAGCGCAATTATAGCCGCGCGCTTGATTTTCCCTCTTTTTATTCTCATTTTCTTCCTTTTTCCTTTCGTAAGGCTATTATTATAATAAGTATATAACAAAAGTTCGGGTTTGCGGGCGCTTTTTGTAAATTAATATTGAAGAATAGTTTTTTTAATGGAGTATTTTCGGCAGAGTAGTCCGAATTGCACACGATTAAAAAGAAAGGCATAAACAACCGCATAAAAACGGCTGTATTGTGAGAATGCAAATTAAAGAACTTTTCACATTCAGACCGAGTCACTTTAAGAAAATAAAACGGCAAGAGAAAACCTGCTATCCTTCGAGGAGCGCCTGTCGGTCATAAATGCGCCCGATTTCTTTTATCATTTCAAATCATACGCTGTCCCCTTAATATAGGGAGTGTATCTGTAATCCTCATTCACCCTCATCTCAAATAAATCCCAAAGATTCTGCGCCGCCGCATCGATCTTAACGGCTCTAAGGGAGGGTTCCGTAAGTTTTTTTATCACGTCGGGCAGTTTGGTTATGATATTGGCGAGGTTGTTTTCCTTTATATCGTTGAGCATTTTCCTGCCCGTGTCGTCGGCGGCAAGCAGGCGTATGTAATCGGGGGGATTTTCCTTGAAATAGCGAATATCCTCTTTTGTGACATTAAGGGCGCAGTTTATCAGCGAGCGCCTGACCCGGCTTTTGGTGGTCGTCTTGCCGCTGACTCCTTCGGCAAACCTCTCCAAACCTTCGCTCAAAATCCCCGCCTTTGCGATGAGCCTGTCGCCCAGCCCCCGGGGCAAATCGGCGGTGTCGGCCACCGCCTCGGCGGGTTTAAGCAGGAGCATGGCCTTGAATATCATGGAATATTCCTCCAAACTGCGGGGGGCGGGCAGTCTTCCTTCATAATATTCAAGGGGCAACATTGAGGATATATCCCTTCCCGCAAGATATTCCTCCCTTATTTCGGAGGCGGAGGGGAAGGCGCGGCGGGGGACGGCGAGGGGGGAGAGGGAGGGGGCAAATTTTCTTATGGCAATGAGATATTCCAGGGCGAGTATGTTATTGGACTTTTTCAAAAAACCGTAATCCCAACCGGTGAGTTCTTCCAAGGCAGCTATCCTTGCGGCGGGGTAGGGGATATTTACCTTGATCTTTTCGGCAATCGCTTTTTCGGCTTCTCCCTTGAGAATAATATCGGCGGCTCTTTCGAGCTTATCCTCTTGAATATCCTGTGTCCCGAAGGCGAAGCAGTCGCTTCCCGTGAGCAGGGCAAGACGCACATGACCCCGGGCGAAAAGCTCGGCGTTGGCGCAAGAATAAATATGGGGGAGCTGAATTATAAGATTCACCCCCGCATTAACGGCGGCGGCGGCCCTTATCTTCCTATCAAAAATGGCGCACTGACCCCTTTGCACAAAGGGCCCGCTCATTCCCCCCGCAATTTGGGTAAATCCCCGTTCTTTGAGGGTATCTGTCAGATATTTATGGCCGTAGTGGAAGGGATTGAATTCGCAGGGGATATATACTCGCTTCAAGAAAAACCCCTTTCGCTGTAAAAAAGATACTGCTGAGCCACCCCCGCATATTGACCCCATTTGCCCTTCGCCAACTCATAGCCCTTCTTTTCCGTGACGGCGGTTATCCCGTATTTTTCGGCAAAAATCCGCTTCACCCATACATCATGGGGGCAGACTTCCTTTCTGCCCATTCCGAAAAGCAAAATGCAGTCCGCCACCTTGCCCCCTATCCCCTTGAGGGATAAAAGGGTGCTGCGGGCTTCGGGGGTTTCCATGGCATTAAGCTTGTTCAAATCAAGCCTGCCTTCAGCCACGCTCCTTGCGGCGAGGGATATGTATTCATCCCGATAGCCCGTGCCGAGCGAGTGAAGCTCTTCGACGCAAACCGCCGCCAGAGCCTGAGGGGTGGGGAAGGCCTTTATTCCGCCCATGTCCTCCCCGTATCTTTCGCAAAGCGCTTCGATTATCTTTTTAATGCGGGGTATGTTGTTATTTTGAGAGATTATAAAGGAAATCAGACATTCCCAGGTGTCTTGGTTGAGTATTCTTATCCCGTAACCTTTCTTTATGGCTTCGTTTATCGTCTCGTCGGTGGATATGGCCTCCCTTATCAGGGAATAGTCGCATTTCAAATCAAAGAATCCCTCCCATATATCGTAAAAATCCGCGAGGGAGGTATCCTTTAAAATGAGGCGATCGCCTGTTTGCAGGGCGGTGAGTTTCCTTGAAAAAGCGGCTCCTGTCCATTGATTTTCGCAAGATCGGGCAAAGCGGAAACACTGCCCGCAGTCGAATATGCGGGAAAGCTCGAAATCCGTAAGATTTTCGATTATCGTGTCGCCCGCTTTGGCGAAAACGGTGTAACTCACTTCTTTTCTGTATTACCCGACGGTGCATTGCCCGTAGGAGCATTGCCCGAAGGGGCATTGCCCGTCGGGGCAATGGGAATGGTTATGACCACCTGCACCTTATCCGGGAATTTATTCTCCGAATAATCCGCCTCCAAGCCCGTTTTGACTATTGTTTCGAAGGCTTGTTTTATGGTGTTGGTGTAAATGCGGTAATTGAAATAATTCTTTATGTTGGTTTTGCTTGAATTCATCAAAACCTGGCTTTTCAAATCCTCCACAAGCTTTTCGCTCTGCCGCACATTCAATCCCCGCTTGTAGATTTTCTCCAGCGCCTCAAGGCGCATTTTCGAATCGGGTATGGTGAGCAGTACCCTGGCGTGGCGCTCGGTCAGCCTGTATTCGATAATCTTTTCGATCACATCACTGCCCAATTTCAAAAGCCGCAGTTTATTCGCCACAGTGCTTTGGGTCTTGCCTATCTTGGCGGCGAGCTGTTGCTGGGTGAAGCCGAAGCGCTCTATCAACTGTTTGTAAGCGAGGGCTTCTTCGAAATAGTTGATGTCCTCCCTTTGTATGTTTTCGATAAGGCTCATCAAATCGAAATCTTCCCCTTCGCCCCTGAGCAGTACGCAGGGTACGGCGGAAAGCCCGGCTATTTTCGAAGCCCTCAGTCTGCGTTCCCCGCTTATCAGGGAATATTTGCCCCCTCCCAGCTCCTTCACGGTCAGCGGCTGGATTATGCCCACGGCCTTTATGGACTCCGCAAGCTCCGCCAGACTTTCGTCGTCAAAGGATTTGCGGGGCTGATTGGCGTTGGGCTGAATGTCCTCGATGGGTATTACCTTTATCTCTTTTACCATTTTTGCCATAGCGATTTCTCCGTTTCTTTTTATCTTTCGGCTTTAGCCAATTCTATCATCAATACATTTATATCCGCCGGGGAAACCCCGGAGATTCTGCTCGCCTGCCCCAAATTAAGGGGTCGGTATCTGTCCAATTTTTGGCGGGCCTCAAGGCGCAGATTTTTGGAAGAGTTATAATCAAAATCTTCGGGAATAGTTTTCCCCTCCGTTTTGCGGAATCTTTCTATCTGTTCTTCCTGAAGCTTTATGTAATCCTCGTATTTTATCTGGATTTCCACCTGCTTTATCACCGCTTTGTCGGTGAGATTCCTGTTTTCGTCCAATCGGGCGAGGCTTTCATAGCTCACCCTCGGGCGCTTGAGCAGACTGTAAAGACTTGTTCCCGGGCGCACCTGACCGCAATCGGTTTCGGCTATCAAGCTTTCGAGGGCTTGCCCCTCCCTCACCGTCGTCGCCTTCAGCCTTTCCTTCTCGCGTCTGACGGCTTCGACCTTGGCGAGCATTTTTTCGTATCGCTCATCGGATATAAGCCCGTGGGCATGACCGAAGGGCATCAGTCGCTCGTCTGCGTTGTCTTGACGAAGGAGCAGGCGGTATTCCACCCGGGAAGTCATTATCCGATAGGGCTCGGGAGCGCCCTTTGTGACTATGTCGTCTATCAAAACTCCGATGTAACCGTCAGCCCGGGTCAAGGTGAGCATCGGTTTTCCTTCTATATATTCTGCCGCATTAATCCCCGCCACAATCCCCTGGGCGGCGGCTTCCTCGTAGCCGCTGGTGCCGTTTATCTGCCCCGCGGTGAAAAGCCCCGGGTTTTTTTTGCTTTGAAGGGTGGGGTATATATCCCTCGGGTCAATGGCATCGTATTCTATTGCATAGGCGGATCTCATCACCTCGGCATTTTCAAAGCCCTCAATGGTGCGAATGAATTTTTCCTGAATATCCTCGGGCAGGGAGCTGGAAAGCCCCTGCAAATAAACCTCGTCGGTGGATTCCCCCTCCGGCTCGACGAAAAGCTGATGGCGCTTTTTATCCGCAAAGCGCACTATCTTGTCCTCGATGCTTGGGCAGTATCGGGGGCCTGTTCCCTCTATAACCCCCGAATAAAGGGGGGAACGGCTCAGATTCGCCCTTATCACCTCATGGGTGCGCTCGTTGGTGTAGGCGAGGTAGCAGGGGAGATCCTTTTTATTATCTCCCAAGTCGTCATCAAAGGAAAAGGCTTCGCTTTCTTTATCCCCGTATTGGGGTATAAGCTTGGAAAAATCTATACTGCGCTTGTTTATTCTGGCGGGGGTGCCTGTCTTAAGCCTTACGACGGTAAAGCCGAGTTTTTCAAGGTTTGAGCTTAGCTTGTGGGCGGCGGTCAATCCGTTTGGCCCGCTATCTGTCAAGGCTTCGCCTATTATCACCCTTCCCTTTAAATAAGTACCCGAAGCGAGGACGACCGCACGGCAGCGGTATATCCCCCCGGTGTAGGTCTCCACACCGACCACCGCCCCCGTCTCGTCGGTGAGAATATCCACCGCCTGCTCCTGTTTGAGGTAAAGGTTCTCCTGTCGCTCTATCACCCGCTTCATTTCATCGTGGTATCTCGCCTTGTCCGCCTGCGCCCTCAGGGAATGAACCGCCGCCCCCTTGGAGGTGTTAAGGGTTTTTATTTGCAGATAGGTCTTGTCTATCACCTTGCCCATCTGACCGCCAAGAGCGTCTATCTCCCGAACCAGATGCCCCTTTCCCGTTCCCCCTATGGAGGGGTTGCAGGGCATCATCGCCACAGCGTCCAAATGCATGGTGAGAAGCAGGGTTTTCTTGCCCTTCCTCGCACAGGCGAGGGCCGCCTCACAGCCCGCATGGCCTGCCCCCACCACCACCGCATCGTATTTTCCCGCTTCGAATTTTATTTTAATTTCACTCATATCATTTACCTAAACAGAATTTCGAAAATATATCGTTTATCAGGTCTTCGTCCGCAGTCTCTCCGGTTATCAGGCCGAGCCGATTGCGGCATTCGTTTATATCTATTTCGATCAAATCGCCGGGAAGACCCCCCTCAAGGGCATCAACCGCGCGGGATATGCTTTGGGCGGCGGAGTCTATCAGGGCTTTATGGCGCTCGTTCACGATAAGGGCGCATTGGGTCGTCTCCCCGCTGCCCTGTGAAGCGAAATCCACAATGGCCTGCTCCACCTTATCAATACCCTCCCCGGTTTTCGCGGAAATGAGTATGGGATCGTATTTCTCGAAGAAGGCCATAGCCTCCCCGTTCACTCCCCTGTCGCATTTGTTCAAAAGAATCAGCCTGTCCTTGCCCTCGGTTTTGCTTAAAATCTCCCTGTCCTCCTCGGCGGGGGGATTGCAGGCTTCGCAGACGAAAAGCACCAGTTGGGCGGTTTCCATGGCCGCCAAAGAGCGCTGAATTCCCAGAGCTTCCACCACCTCACTGCTTTGCCTTATCCCGGCGGTGTCCATGAGCTTTACGGGTATGCCGCTTAAGACTATCAGCTCGTCCACCACATCTCTGGTGGTTCCGGGTATATCGGTGACTATGGCCTTTTCTTCGTTCAAAAGGCGGTTAAGCAACATGGATTTGCCCACATTCGGCTTGCCGACGATGGCGGTTTTAAGCCCGTTGCGGGCTATTTCCCCCTTTTTATAGGTTTTGCCCAATTCCTCTATATCCTGCCCGATGTCCTTTAATGCAAATAGAAGTTGATTTTCGGTAAGCTCGGGTATGTCGTATTCGGGATATTCGATGGTGACTTCCAGCTGACTGAGAAGGTTTAAAATCTTATCGGTGATCCCGTTTATCCTTTCCCTCAAAGCCCCCGCTATCTGCCCTGCGGCTATGCGGGCGAACATTTCCGTTTGGGAGGAAATCATATCCCCCACCGCCTCCGCTTGGGATAAGTCTATCCTTCCGCCCAAAAATGCCCTTTTGGTGAATTCCCCGGGCTGGGCGGAGCGAACATTCTTTTCAAGCAAAAGGGATAGTATGCTTTTTGCCGCGGAAAGCCCGCCGTGGCAGTTTATCTCCGCGGTGTCTTGGGTGGTGTAGGTGTGGGGGGATACCATTTTGCCCACCAGCACCTCGTCGATAATCTCCCCCTTATCTCCGACAATATGCCCATAGGAAAGGGAGTTGGCGGCGGCATCGGCGAAGCGCTTCCCGCCGGGGCGCACAAATATACCCTCCATGGCTTCGAAGGCGTTATCCCCGCTTACTCTTACTATTGAAATGCCTCCCATGCCGACCGGAGTCGATATGGCGGCTATGGTATCGGTGAATTCCATGCTCTTTCCTTTGTTTT
>JAAYHF010000194.1 GCA_012727485.1 Eubacteriaceae bacterium | reverse complement strand
GCGGAAGCAACTTCACAAAGCGCAAAGGGGGATTATGACCCTTTGGGCTTTAGGAAAATATTAAACGATTACCATTTCAGATATAAAAAACCCATATTAATATCCGCAAACGGCTTTTTCGGCAGGGATATTATCACCGAGGACGGCCTTATCCACGACCCGGAAAGAATAGAATACATATCATCTCACCTTGAGGAAATGAAAAACGCCGCGGGGGACGGAGTGGATATAATGGGTTATATGTATTGGAGCGCAATAGATATGGTCAACCCCGAAAGCGGAGAGGTTCAAAACAGATCCGGGTTGGTCTATGTGAACAATACGGGGGAAAGCGACTTTTCCCGCATACCGAAGGACTCTTATTATTGGTATAAGAATTATATTTCTTCCCAAGCTGTCCCACAGCCGGAATAATTAAGGCAACGCCGCGCAATTAGGATTAATTCAGACAGCATGATTTAACCCCAAAAGGGGAAACGGGCTCTTAGCTTCTTTAAGTTTTATCGCATGAAGGCAACCCTATACAAAGGCGAGAGTAGTATTTGATTGCAATTTATCTCTTAATAAGAAGGTAAGGTTTCTATTCCATGGTTTGCTTAAGTGCGGTATAACCTTAAGTTTTTCAGACCCCCAAACCGAACAAATCCCTGCGGAAAAAACACTGCAGGGAAATAAATCCCTGCCGAAAAATCACTGCAGGGATTTATGTTTAAGTATTTTATAGGGTATTTTCCAAAGGGAATTCACTCATTCTTCCGAACGGCGTATTCAAGCAACTCCTTCATTTCTTCTGTGGAGAAGATGTATTTTGTATCGCAAAAATTACATCTTGCCTCTATCGGTTCGTTGTCCTCCGTCATTTCCCTTAATTCCTTTTCCCCGAGGGTTATCAAGGCCGCCGCATACTTGTCCTTACTGCAGTTGCAACGGTATTTTGCTTCACAACTGTCGAGAATGTCAAAGGCTATATCCTTGTAAATCTTCTTGAGTATACTTTCGACGCTTTCTCCCTTGGCTATCATAAGAGATATGGATTCGAGGGAGGAAATATTTTCTTCTATTTTGGGTATTAAACCCTTGTCGGCAAAGGGCATTAATTGCAGAAGAAATCCCCCCGCCCCGATACATTCCCCCGTCTCGGCCACCCTCACCCCGAGGGCGCAAACGGTGGGTATCTGCTCGCTCACCGCATAGTATTCAGCAATGTCCTCCGCTATTTCTCCGCTGATAAGATTGCTCACCCCCACATAGGGTTTATTCAATCCCATATCCTTGATAACATACAGCTGACCTGCCCCGACAGCCCCGCCCACATCGAACTTGCCCTTTGCGTTCAAGGGCAGTTCGGTTTCGGGTCTTGCCACATATCCTCTCACGCAACCGTCCGCTTCGCCCACGCAAAGAATCGTTCCCAAAGGCCCGTCGCCCTTTATCTGCAAGGTCAGGGAGTCGGTGACATTTTTCAGGGTGGAAGCCATGATGCTTGTGGCTGTCAGCGCCCGCCCCAAAGCGGCGGTGGCTGTTTTGGATAGTCTGTGTATCCTTTGCGCCTCTGTGACTATGGAAGTGCTTTGAGAGAATATTATTCTAATACTGCCGTCCTGTGAGAGCGAGGTTGTAAGTGTGCCCATTTTATGCTCCTTTACAGCTTTTTATATCAAATACCAATTGTTGGTTTTTAATGCAATCCGTCGAATCAGCCCATCACCTTTTGGGCGAATAGCTTCAGGCACTGTTCATCTGTGCCGCAACAACCCCCCAAAATCCTTATCCCCAGCCGATAAATCTCATAAAGATCGCTTGCGTATTCTTCCGGGGTCATCTCATAAACCGTTTCGCTTCCCCGAAGAACGGGGCGGCCCCGGTTGGGCTTGGCGCAAAGGGGAATGTCGGTCAGATAGGAAAGCCTTTTCAAAAGCGGCAATGTTTCCCGGGGCGCTATCGAGCAGTTTATACCGGCGCAATCGGGCTTCAATTCGTTTATCACCTGGGCAAAATCCTCTATGGTGCTTCCGTACCAGGAGGTGCCGCCGGCGTTGAAGGTCATGGATGCGAAAACGGGTAAGGTGGTATTCTCCTTTACAGCCCTTATGGCGCAGGCCATTTCCTCCGCCTGGGCTATCGTTTCGATGAAAACCCCGTCAACTCCGTATTCCCGGGCATAAGCCGCCTGAGCGCCGTAAAGCTCAAGGGCTTTTGCTTCGGGGAAATCCCCCTGTTCGTCGGGAATAAAACCGCTTGGGCTCATATCGAAAAGCACCATACCGTCATCATAGCCCTCAAGGGCTTTGCGGGCGTTTTCGACGGCGGCTTTGATTATTTCTCTTTGGGTGTAACCGCTTTGGCAAGCCGATTCCTCGGTGAGGTTGAAGGTGTTTGTCAAAATTCCCCGACTGCCCGCCCTCACATAGCCCTTATGTATGGATTGAATTACCTCGGGGTCGGTGATATTGGCGGAAAGAATATTCTTGGGATTAATCCCGAGCTTTATCGCATAAACCCCCATGGAACCGTCCAGCAAAAAAAGTTCGTTGCTTTCCGTTATTTCTCTTAATCTCATTAAAACCTCCCCAGATTTAGCAAAATAATCAGCCCAACGCTCCAGCAATAAACCGAAAAACTGAGCAGACTGCCTTTTTTAACGATGGCCTTGAAAAGCACAATCGAAAGATAACCGAAGATGAGTGCGGTTAAAAAGCCCACTATCACGGGCAGGGGGGAGATCGTGCCTATTGTTTCGAATATATCGCCGACTTTAAGTATGGCGCTGCCCGCTATGGTGGGAAGCGCAAGCAGGAAGGAGAATTCCAGGGCTTCTTCTTTTTTCAAGCCCGCCACAAGCCCCCCGGTCATGGTGGTGCCGGAACGGGAAAGCCCCGGCATTATGGCGCACATTTGGAATAAACCCACCAAAAGGGATTTCCCCCAACCCAAATTTTCGAGCTTGCCGCTGTTGGAGCCGCTTATCTTCTCTGCCAAAAGCAGGACAAACCCGGTTAATATAAGGGTGCAGGCGACTATGGGAAGGCTTCCGAATATCTTATCGAAAAGATCCTCCAAAAGAATTCCCGCCACCCCTGCGGGTATACAACCGATGATGATATAGACAATATATCTGCGGTATTTATTCTCCTTTAAGCGGGCGCCCTTTAATCTAGCCAAATCCCAAACCATAAGGCCGAATTCCTTAATCATCATGAAAACCGTTTGGCGGTAGGCGGCCACAATGGCAAAAAAGGTCGCCACATGGAGCAGGACGGCAAAGGCAAGGTTACTCTCCTTTATTTGAAATACATTCTCGGTTATAACCAAATGTCCCGAACTGCTCACCGGAAGAAACTCCGTCACTCCCTGTATCAAACCCAATATAAACGCTTCGAATATGCTCATTATGCCCTCCGATTTTATCGGTTACATTGTACCACAGCGGGCTTAATTTTTGCACTCTATTTGGCTTCGGATTGTTTAATAAGCTCCTTTAACTTTGCTATCGCATTCCCCACCGAGCCGACTTCGTTTATCAGGCCTATATCCACCGCTTTTTGACCTATTACTATGCTTCCCACATCGTTGGCAAGCTCCTTTGTGTTGAGCATCAGCTTTGTCAAGCGAAATTCGGTGATATTTGAATGTTTTGTCACAAAGCTTACGATGCGTTCCTGCATTCTTTTGAAATAGTCAAAGCTTTGGGATATACCCACCACAAGACCCGTGGTTCTTACCGGGTGCAGGGTCATGGTTCCCGTGGGGGAAATAAAGGAATAATCCCCCGAAACCGCCAAAGGCACTCCTATGCTGTGACCCCCTCCCAAAACCAAGGTGACGCAGGGCTTCGTCATGCCCGCAATCAATTCGCTTATCGCAAGCCCCGCCTCCACATCTCCCCCCATGGTGTTTAAGGTGAGCAAAACCCCCTTTATTTGCGGGTTTTCCTCCGCTTCGATTATAAGGGGGATAATATGCTCGTATTTGGTGGCCTTTCTCCCTTCGCCCAGCTCCGTATGCCCTTCTATCTCTCCGATGATGTTAATGGGCAGTATGCCGCCGCGTAAAGCTTCGCCGCCGCTTCCCAATTCCACCAGACTTTCCGTATCGATCAACTGATCCTTTTTTTCTTCTTCGCTCATGTTTCCTCCCCTATAATTCTTTTCCTAAAGCTTAAAATTATGTATCTTGAAGGCACAAACTATGGAAATCGGCCCGATGATGTTATTATCTTATAATAAGGATATGTATGAATTAGAGTTTATGTCGTTTAGCGAAAAGGATACGGGTAAGGCGGGCAAAGCCATCGCCGCTTTGCTGAAAAAGGGGAGCATTGTCGCTCTATACGGGGATTTGGCAGCGGGAAAAACTGCGCTTTGCCGTTATCTCTTTGAGGCAAAGGGATTTGTTGAAGGTTTTTCAAGCCCGACCTTCACGGTTATAAATGAATATATCAACGATAAAATGCAAAAGGCCTATCATTTAGACGCCTATCGGCTGACTTCATCGGAGGAGCTTTATTATGCGGGTTGGGACGAGATAACCGAGGGCGAATTTTGCGTCATCGAATGGGCTGATATTGTTGAGGATATACTCGACGAGGGCGCGATAAGGGTATATATTTACCGCACCGAAAGGGAAAACGAACGCAGAATCATAATAAAACTTTCAAGGGAAAGCGATTATAATGCGCTCAAGGAGCTTTTGAAATGATGATACTTTCGATGGATACCTCCACCATGGCCGCCTGTGCCGCCGTGGCGGACGAAAATAAGCTTTACGGCGAGTTTTTCACGGATTTCAAGCTGAAACATTCCGAAAAGCTGATGACATTGATAGACGACCTGCTAAAAAGGCTTCACATCGGCATTGATGATATAGATTGCTTCGCTGTGGGCAAGGGCCCGGGGTCATTTACCGGGCTGAGGATAGGCGCGGGGGCGGTGAAGGGACTTGCCCAGCCGCACAACAAACCGATAATAGGCGTGTCTTCCCTGAAGGCCTGTGCCTTCGCCCAGCCCTGCGCCCCGGGAGAATTGATCGTTCCAATTTTCGATGCCCAGCGCAGTGGATTGTATACGGCTGTCTTTACCCGTGAGAGGGGAAGCTTCATCGAAATCGACGGGGACAGCGTGAAATCGGCGGATAAATATTTCGACGACTTGGCGGTTCTCGGCAAAAACTGTGTTTTCTGCGGAGACGGCGTGATGAATTACAGCGGGCGGATAAAAGAAAAGCTTGGGGAAAGAGCAAGGTTTGCCGACAAAGCTTTCATGATGCCCCGGGCGAGCGTCATCGCTTCTTTGGCGATGGAAATGTATAAATCCGGGGAATACTGCGGCTATAATGATTTTATCCCCGAATATTTGAGAGATGCGGATGTGCAGACGGGGCGGCAGAATTAAATATGGAATTTAAGATAGAAAAAGCCAATATCTTCCACTTGGGCGGAATTGATAGAATAGAAAGGGAATGTTTCCCGATCCCCTGGAGCAGGGAACTGCTTTTCGAATCCATCACCAACGAACTTTATACAACCCTCGTCGCCCTTGGCGGAGAAAACGCCACTCTGAGGCGCAACACCACATTGTGGCGCAACACCACTTTGTGGGGCAACATCTCGAAGCGGCGTAGCGCCTCAAATCTGCGCAGGGTGATAGGCTTCGGGATTTTGATGAAAAACTACGACGAGGCGCATATAATGAACCTTGCGGTGGATAAGGACTTTCGCAAATTCGGAGTGGGCAGTGCCCTCATGGAAAGCCTTATCGAAGAAGCAAGAAAAAGGGGTTTGTATTCTCTCACTTTGGAGGTGAGAGTCTCCAACACCCCCGCCATTGCGCTTTATGAAAAATACGGCTTTGTATCCGCCGGAGTGAGAAAGGCCTATTATTCGGACAATAAGGAAGATGCCCTCATAATGTGGCTTTATCTGGATAAAAACGGAGAGAATAATGAAAACGATAATTAAGATATTAATATCCCTCGCCGCATCTGTTGTTATATTTTGCGTATGTATACTTTTCGGGCTGTTACTGCTTGTGGGAGACGACCGTTTTTACGAAAGCAGTTTTAAGAAATACGAAGTGGCGAGCAGTACCGGGCTGACCGAGGAAGGATTGAAAAGCGTGAACGACCGTACCCTTGATTTCTTGAATTCAAAGGCGGACGATTTGATCATATACGAAGAAAGATACGGGAAAAACACTCTTATTTTCAACGAAAACGAGCAATCCCACATGGAAGATGTGAAGGCGCTTTACATAGGATTTAAAGCTGTTGGGTTTATCTGTGTATTGGCGGCGGCTGTTTATTATTACTTTATGATAAAAAATCGCTCGAAGCAAATGGCGAAATATGTGCTGATAGGCTGTGCGGGAGCTGCGGCGATACCGGCGATATTCGTCGCCTTTTTCGATAAAGCCTTCGTTTTCTTCCATAGAATTTTCTTCGAAGGCGACAGTTGGCTTTTCAGCCCCAAGACTAATATTATAGTTAATATTTACACAGAGGGCTTCTTCGTCGATTTTTGCACCCGTCTGGCTGTTTATGCGGTTTCGGCTTGTCTGATATTCCTTCTTTCGGCTCTTTACTTCAAAAACTTCTTTTCAGAGAAGGTGAAGCGTGGATAACATAACGATTCTTGCCATCGAAACCTCCTGCGACGAAACCTCCGCCGCAGTAATAAGAAACGGTGAACTGCTTTCCAACATAGTTTCATCACAAATAGATATACACACTCTCTACGGCGGGGTTGTTCCCGAAATAGCCTCCCGCAATCATCTGCTTTCGATTTCCCGGGTGACCGATAAAGCCATGGAAACTTCCGGAGTTACCTTCAACGACCTCAACGCCGTTGGAGTAACCTACGGCCCGGGGCTTGTGGGCGCTCTTTTGGTGGGGGTGAGCTTCGCCAAGGCCTTGGCCTATTCCCTCGGGGTGAAGTTGATAGGAGTAAACCACATGAGGGGGCATATTTCCGCCGCATTTTTGGCGGGGGCGAAGCCTCCGTTTATATGCCTGGTGGTATCCGGCGGGCATACGATGATAGTAAAGGTCAAGGATTATAATACCTTCGAACTGTTGGGGCAGACAAAGGACGATGCCGCCGGGGAAGCCTTCGATAAGGTGGCTCGGGTAGTCGGTTTGGGTTACCCGGGAGGGCCGAAGTTGGATAAGCTCGCAGAAGAAGGGGACGACGAATATCTTTCTTTGCCCAGGGCAATGTTGAAGGAGGATAACTACGATTTCAGCTTCAGCGGGATAAAGAGCGCCGTTTTAAACCATATAAACAGCGCCAAAATGAAGGGAGATACCCTTGACAGGGCGGGGGTATGCGCCTCCTTCAGGAAATGCGTCTGCGATATACTCGTTCAAAAGACATTGCGCGCGGCGGCTTCCCATGACCTTAAGAATATCGCCGTTTGCGGCGGGGTGGCCTGCAATATGCTGCTCAGAAGATATTTAAAGGAGCAATGCGATCTGCTTGGCTATAAGCTAACCATTCCCGATAACTTCCTTTGCTCGGACAATGCGGGTATGATAGCCTGCAGTGCCCATTACCAATATCTCAAGGGAGATTGTTCGGGCTTGGATCTGAATGCGGCGCCTTCCTTGAGCTTAAATTAAGTTATAATCTGATTAATGACTTTTATCCAACCCCTAAACAGGGGTTATTATGTTATAATAACATCAGCTTTAATGTGAAAGGAGGTGAAGAAATGAAAACATTTTTTTATTATATGATTTTCTTCTGCGGATTTGTTTTGGGTTTCAATTTCGGTGCGGATCTCTATGGAATACAGAGTGTGGCTGATTTTATGACCCGTTATTTTTCCGAGCAGGTGGCAAGCCTTGTCGTATGCGGTATATGCGGTATTATTTTAGGTATTATATTTATTATTCTTATTCCCCGCATTGCGAAAATGTTCAACGAATCCCTGAGAAAATGGATAGCGAGCCTTAAGAATATATCCATGGTACAGCTCATAATCACCCTGCTGTTCCTTATAATAGCTCTGGTGATAGCTTCTCTGATTTGTTCTCCCATCTATAAAATTTCCATGAGCAACTGGATAAAGATAATCGTGGCGATAGTGATTTACACAGCCCTCGTTTACGGCAGTGTGCTTTTGGCGATGAACAGGGGTTCGGAGATTGAAACCTTCCTTAAGGCGACCTTTGTCAAAACCGAAAGGGAGGAAGTAAGGGCAAAGAATCAGAAAAAGAAAAGCGCAGTCGTGCCGAAAATCCTCGATACAAGCGTCATCATAGACGGCAAGATATACGACATTCTCGAAACCGGCTTCATAGACGGGCCGATAGTCATTTCCACCTTGGTGGTGGAGGAGTTGCAATACATAGCCGACTCCGCCGATGCGATCAAACGCAACCGGGGCAGGAGAGGGCTCGATATCTTAAACAAGATACAAAAAGACCTCCCTCTGGAGGTAATTGTTTCCGATAAGAATTATACCGATATACCCGATGTGGACAACAAGATCATTCGCCTTGCAAAGGATATGAAGGGGAAGGTGGTCACCAATGACTACAACCTCAATAAGGTGGCGGAAATAATGGGGGTTTCGGTACTCAACATCAACGATTTGGCAAACACGGTTAAAACCGTCGTACTGCCCGGGGAAGAATTGAAGCTCCATGTATTAAGAGAGGGCAAGGAAGAAAAGCAGGGCATCGCCTATCTGGACGACGGAACAATGATAGTGGTGGAGGGCGGTAGAAATCTCATCGGAAAGGACATCGTGGCGACGGTCACCAGCGTGCTTCAAACCAGTGCGGGCAGAATGGTTTTTGTGAAGCCGAATTAAAGAAAAATGGCAATAGAAAAGGTCAAAGAATACTTTAAGCAATTTAACAGAGAAAACGACATAATGGAGTTTACTTCCTCCAGCGCCACAGTTCAGTTGGCGGCCTTGGCTTTGGGCGTTGAGGGAGCGAGGATAGCGAAATCCCTTTCCTTCATGACAGCGGGCGGCCCGATAATAGTGGTGGTGGCGGGGGACGCCAAGGTGGACAACCATAAATATAAGGCCTTCTTCGGCAACAAAGCGAAAATGCTTTCCCCGGAAGAAGCTTTGGAGCTGATCGGACACGCGGTCGGCGGGGTATGCCCCTTTGGAATAAACGAGGGTGTAAAGGTTTATTTGGATTGCTCCATGAAGCGCTTTAACACGGTCTTTCCCGCCTGCGGCAGTTCCAACAGCGCCATTGAGCTTAACTGCGACGAGTTGGAGCAATACTCCCAAAATTTTACCTGCTGGGTGGATGTGTGCAAGGATTGGCAATAGATAATAAGGCCTTGTGTTTTTAAGCTAACGGCTCACCTTAACGAGTGTCTTTCTTCATTACTGTTTGAAACATTATAAAGTGCTTTTTCATAAAAATCAGAGAAAAACCCGACGATAATTGTCGGGTTTTTAAATGTAATCCTTCGGAAGCTCAAAGAAGGTTTATGCTTACCGGGTTTTTTGTGATGTGTGGGCTTCCCTCGATTGTGTAGATTGTATTTGTTGAGTTTTTCATGCCTTGAATTTTATTCGGTTGTTTTTATGGCTTATAAACGAGCTTTATGTATTCTCAAAGGGGAAAATGCTATAATGGTTCATAAAACCAAAGGAATAGTGAATGGAATACGAACTTCTTTCTCCCGCGGGAGATACGGAATGCCTGGAGGCGGCGCTGGCCTTCGGAGCGGATGCCGTTTATATCGGCGGCCCTTTTATGCAGATGCGCGCGGCAAAGGCGGGTTTTGATATGACCTCAATCGCCTCATCGGTGCAAAAGGCACATGAAGCGAATAAAAAGCTTTATGTGGCGGTGAACAGCCTTGCGAAAAACAGCGAGATCGAGCTTATTTCGGATTATGCCGAATCTCTCGGGGAAGTTGGGGTTGATGCGCTGATAGTTTGTGATTTGGGAGTTCTCTCTCAGATTAAGTCGAATTGTCCCGATATGCCCGTTTTCATCAGCACCCAAGCAAGCTGTATGAATTACGCCGCCGCAAGAGTATTTCACGATATGGGGGCGGATAGAATCATCTTGGCAAGAGAGGCTTCTTTGGAGGATATTGCGGAAATAAGGGCAAAGACGCCAAAGACCCTTGAGTTGGAAGCCTTTGTTCACGGCTCAATGTGCATGGCATATTCGGGAAGATGTTTGATAAGCTCCTTTCTCAGAGCCAGAAGCGGAAACAGGGGACTGTGCGCCCAGCCCTGCCGCTGGAAATATCATCTTTACGAAGAAAACACTCCCAACGAATATTTTGAAGTGGAAGAAAGCGAAGGGGGGAGCGCCATACTTTCCTCCTGCGATTTGAATATGATAAGCCATATCGAAGAAATGAAACAGGCGGGAATCACTTCCTTCAAAATAGAGGGGAGAATGAAAACCGCCTATTATGTGGCGACGGTTACTTCGGCCTACCGCAGAGCGATAGACGGATATGACAACTTAAAAAAGCTCGAAGACGAATTGGAATGTGTGACCCACAGACCCTATTCGACGGGCTTTTATTACGGCGATGCGGTTCATGACACCTTTAACGACGGCATTTACCGCACAAATGCGGATTTTGTCGGAAGGGTCTTGGGTTGGGAAAATGGTATGCTGTTGGTGGAACAAAGAAATAATTTCAAGCTGTGGGATAAGCTGGAGATTTTAACGCCAAAGGGAAATGGGGAAGAGTTTACAGTGAAAACGATAATCAATCCCGAGGGAGAGAAAATGGAAGCCGCACCCCACCCCAAGCAGATAGTGCGCCTTGCCTGCGATGTGAAAGCCCTTAAGGGGGATTTCCTCAGAAGAAGGAAAACTTGATGGATATTCGCATATTCCCCGGCCCTCTCAAGGGCGAACTCACCCCTCCCGCCTCCAAGTCCCATCTGCACAGGGCCTTGATATGTGCTTTTTTGAGCGATAAGCCCACTATTCTTACGGGAGCAGGGGAAATAAGCGGCGACATAGCGGCCACCATCGGAGCCATAAAAGCTTTGGGCGCTCGGGTGACGAGGGAAGAAGGAAAAATATGTGTCAGCCCCGACATTCTTCCGATAAAAAAAGAGATCAACTGCGCCCAAAGCGGAAGCACTCTCAGATTTATGCTTCCCGTGGCGGCCTCTCTTGGGGTTGATGTTGATTTTTTAACCGAAGGCTCGCTTTCAAAAAGACCTGTGGAGGAACTTATCGGACAGCTAAGCAAGCATGGGTGTTCCTTTGAGGGATATCACCTCGTTAGCGGAAAACTTACGGGGGGGGAATATGAAATAAGCGGGAATATCAGCTCCCAATACCTTTCAGGGCTTTTGATGGCCTTGCCCCTGATCGGTGACGAATGTGAGATAAACCTCACCACCCCCCTTTATTCCAAACCCTATGCGGATATGACACTTGAGGTTTTAAGCGATTTTGGAATAAAAATCATACCGAAACAAAACGGCTATATTATCCCGGGGGGGCAAAGCTTTACAAGCCCGGGAGAAATAATCATTCAGCGAGATTGGTCTTGCGCCGCAGTTTGGATTTGCGCCGGGGCGGTTAGGGGAGAGGTTGATTTAAAAGGCATGGAGCTATCATGCGTTCAAGGGGATAAAAAGGTTGTGGAATTGCTTCAAAGAGCCAAAGCCGACATAAGCACAGATAAAGATAATATCACGGTTAAGGAAAGCCCCCTTGAAGGTCTAGAAATTTATGCGGGAGATATACCGGATACAGTTCCCGCCCTTTGTTCCGCCTTCGCCTATGCACAGGGGAGAACGGTCATAAAGGAAGTGGGAAGATTGAAGTATAAGGAAAGCGACAGATTGAGCAACTGCATTACAACTCTCAATTCCTTTGGCTCAAAGGCTTATGAAACGGAGGACTCGATTGTAATAGAGGGAGGAACCGCTAAAAATGCGGAGGTTTCTTCCTTCGGGGATCACCGCATGGCAATGGCTCAAATGATCCTCTCTCTTTCCGAGGGCGGCGTGATAAGGGGGGCGCAGTGCGTCGATAAGTCTTACCCTGCCTTCTGGGAGGATTTTAAGGCACTTGGGGGGGATTATGAAGAAATATAGTTATGGTCAAAGGCTTAAATTCTCTGTTTTCGGTACATCCCACGGCCCTTATATCGGGCTGAAAGCCCAAGGACTGCCCGAAGGAAGAACAATAGACCTACAAAAACTGAAAGTTTTTATGGCTCGCAGAGCCCCCGCCGAAAGGGGAGAATTATCCACCTCCCGCCGTGAGGACGATGAATTTCAAATAATATCCGGATTAAAGGAAGGGATACTCACCGGAGAGGATTTGGAGGTGATTATCCCAAATAAGGACGCAAAAAGGGCGGATTACGATGAGCTGAAAGCCATACCCCGCCCGGGACACGCAGATCTGGGGGCATATTTAAAATACGGCATAAATTTCGACATGAGCGGGGGAGGCCCCTTTTCCGCCCGCCTGACCGCGGCGATGTGTTTTTTGGGCGCAATATGTTTACAACTTTTGGAGGAAGATTATTCCTGCAAAATAGCGGCTCATATTTTGAAAATAGGGGAAGCCTCCGACACTCCCTTTAACCCCTGCGAACCGCAAATCACCGAGATCGACGAGGTTTATCCGGTTATAGACAAAGACGCCGCAGAGAAAATGAAGGAACTGACAGCCGAAGCCGCAAGGCAGAAGGACACTTTGGGCTGTATTATAGAGTGCGCCGTCATTGGTTTTCCTTCCGGGATAGGGGGAGCATATTTTGAGGGAATCGAAGGAAAGCTCTCCGATATGCTTTTTTCCATACCTGCGGTCAAGGGAGTGGACTTTGGGGCGGGCTTTGAAGCCTCCGCAATGAAAGGTTCGCAAAATAACGACCCCTTTTTTATTAAAGAGGGGAAAATAGCGGCTGAAACCAATAACAGCGGGGGTATATTGGGGGGGATATCCATCGGTAGCCCCATATTGATGAAAGTCGCTTTTAAACCCCCTTCTTCCGTCGGCATTATGCAAAAGAGCGTGGATATGGCGAAAATGGAGGAAGTAAGTATTTATATTAAGGGCAGGCACGACCCCTGTGTGGCTTTAAGGGCTGTACCTGTCGTGGAAGCGGCCGCCGCCATTGCCCTTTATGATATGATAAAAAAGGCCAAGGGCAATATTTACCTCATCGGTATGCCGGGAAGCGGTAAAACCACCGTCGGTAAAGCCTTGTCCCACATGACCGGGCTTCTCTTCTTCGACACAGATTCCCTTGTTGTCGATAAGGCGGGAATGAGCATTCCCGAAATATTCTCAAAATACTCCGAGGAGTATTTTCGCGGTTTGGAAAAGGAAATCATATCCAGGGTAAGTGGCTTCACGCAATGTATCATCGCCACAGGCGGCGGGTCGGTTTTGGACAATGATAATCGAAAGAAGATAAAAAACAGCGGGGTCTGCGTTTATATAATGAGAGACATTCAAAAATTAGCCTCCGAGGGTAGGCCGCTTTCGTCTTCAAAGGAAGAAATAAGCAAACTGTATAAGAACAGAAACCCCATTTATGAGCTTATGAGCGATATTGTTGCGGATAATAACTTTACGGCAGAACACTGCGCAAAAAACATAGCCGAGGAATTGGAATTGGTGACGATAAATGAATGATATAGAAATTTTAGCCCCGGTGGGGGGAGAACAACAGCTTATCGCCGCAGTCGCAAGCGGAGCAGACGCCGTATATCTGGGAACAAAGGGCTTTAATGCCCGCAGTCAGGCGGCGAATTTCGATGACAGCTCCCTTATGCAGGCTGTAAGTTATTGCCATGCAAGGGGAGTGAAGGTGGCGGTGACGGTGAATACCCTCGTCAAGGACGGCGAGCTTGAAAAGCTTATGGCCTTGATCGAATCCATTGCCGAGGCAGGCCCCGATGCGGTCATTCTTCAGGATTTGGCTGTGGCGAAGCTTTTCAGGGAATGTTGCCCCGATATACCCCGCCATGCTTCCACACAAATGAGCATACATAATTCGGCGGGTGCAGAGGAAATGCGCTCCCTTGGCTTTTCGAGGGTGATACTCGCAAGGGAACTTACCCTTAAGGAGATAAAGGAAATTTCACGCACAACCGATATTGAATTGGAGGTTTTCGTTCACGGCGCGCTTTGCATGGGGATATCGGGTATGTGTTACCTTTCCTCCATGATTGGCGGAAGAAGCGGCAACAGGGGCAGATGCGCCCAGCCCTGCCGCCTTGATTTCAGGTGCGAAGGCAGGGATTACGCCCTTTCTCTGAAGGATATGAGCCATATATCCCATATATCCCAATTAAAGGAAGCGGGGGTGGCTTCATTGAAGATCGAGGGCAGAATGAAGCGCCCGGAATATGTGGCTGCCGCAGTGGACGCCTGCAAGAAAGCGTTGGCGGGGGAGAGATACGACATAAAAACCCTTGAGGATGTCTTTTCGAGAAGCGGCTTCACCGACGGCTATTTAACGGGCAAAAGGGATCTTACCATGTTCGGCCGCAGAACACAGGAGGACGAGAAGCGTTCGGCAAAGAGTTTGAGTCGTCTAAGACAGCTTTACGGCTCCGAATACAGCCGAATTTCCATAGATTTCAAGCTCGAACTTGACGAGGAATCCGCAAAGCTCACCGTCAGCGATGGAGTAAACACCGTAACCGAGGAAGGTCAAGCTCCGACAGTTTCCCCGGGACACCCGCTTACGGAGGAAATGGCGAGAAAAAGCCTTTATAAAACCGGTTCCACTCCCTATCTGCCGGGAGAATTCCTGTTTTCTTCCCGCAGTGACTTGATGCTCAGCATATCAGCCGTAAATTCCATGAGAAGGAATGCCTTGAACAAGCTTACGGAAGTGCGGTCGAAGATAAAGCCCTATTCCTTCGAGAAAATAAGTTTAAAAGAGTTTTCGGGAAAAAGGGAGGCGCCAAAGACCGCAAAGATAAGACTGCGCTTTGAAAATTCGCAACAGATACCGCCTGATGCCGAGGAATACGAAAGAATAATACTGCCCATAGAGCAAATCCGCAAAGCTCCGGGGCTGATAAAACGCTTCGGGGAGAGTTTGGTGGGGGAGCTACCCGCCTTGGCTTGGCCTTCAAACGAGGCGAAAATCCAAAGGCTCCTTGAGCAGTTGAAAGAAATGGGCTTAAAAAGATGCCTTGCGGAAAATATATACGGAATTAATATGGCGAAGAAAGCCGGAATAAGGGTTATCGGGGGAAGCGGGCTGAATATTATCAATTCGATAAGCCTGAGCGAATACGAGGAAATGGGGCTTGAGGACGCCACGGTATCCTTCGAGCTTTCATTGTCAAAAATAAAAGCACTTAATGGGTCAATCCCGATTGGCATTGTCGCCTATGGTTTTCTGCCGCTGATGAGATTCAGAGCCTGTCCGATAAACAGTTGCGAAAACTGCGGGGGAAAGGGCATAATGACGGACAGAACGGGCAGGAATTTCAAAATAATCTGCCATGAGAAGCAATACTCGAGTTTACATAACAGCGATGTGCTTTATATAGCGGATAAAAACCTTAAGGAATTGGATTTTATCACTCTTTTCTTCACCGATGAGAATATCTCGCAATGCGGTGATATAATAAAGGCATACGAGAATTCAGAAAAAGCCACCTTCGAACGCACGGGCGGCCTTTATTTCAGGGAGATCGAATGATGGGAAGACAATGTATCTTTTCCCCTGTGGGGTGGCTTAGAATCATATCGGAAAAAGGATTTCTCACGGCAATAGACTTTATCGAAGCTGAAGAGCCCTCTTTTCCCGACGAGATAACCGAAAAAACCGCAGAGGAACTCCGCGAATATTTTGAGGGTAAAAGAAGGGCTTTTGATATACCCGTAAGGATTGAAGGTTCCCGGTTCTTTAAAAAGGTTTTGGAGCAAACGGCTCTTATTCCCTATGCCGAGACTGTTTCCTATTCTCAACTTGCGGAAAATTCGGGCAACGCCAAGGCTTCGAGGGCTGTGGGAGGGGCGATGCACGCCAACCCCATACCCATAATAATCCCCTGCCACAGAGTGATAGGCAAAAACAACAGCCTCACGGGTTATGGCGGAGGGCTTGAGATAAAAAAAATCCTCTTGAAACTCGAAAGCGATAACTCTGTTTGAACACTTTACTATATATTATAAACCATTGCGAAAGGTACGGAAAAGATGAATCAGAATTACAGCGATGAACAGATAATGGAGCAATATGCGCTCTGGCTGAAGAATGTGCCCGAGAATGACGAGCTTTATTCCCGACTCATTGCCATGAAGGACGACTTTGAGCAGATAAACGACAGCTTTTACACCCAAATAGCCTTCGGCACCGGTGGGCTGAGGGGCAAGCTCGGGCCCGGCCCGAACAGAATGAATGTTTACACCGTCGAAAGAGCCACCAAAGGCATAGCCGATTATCTGAATGAGAGAATAGCGGAAGAAAATGCTATCGCCAAAGTGGCGATAGCATTTGATAGCCGAATAAACAGCCGTCTTTTCGCCCAATGCGCCGCTGCGGTTTTTGCCGCAAAGGGCATTAAAGCTTATATTTACCCCTCCATGCAACCGACTCCGGTGCTTTCCTATACCGTGCGTCACCTTGAATGTACCGCAGGAATATGTATCACCGCCAGCCATAACCCCTCCGAATACAACGGTTATAAAGCCTACGGCGCGGACGGCTCCCAATATATGGACGAAGAATGTGCTTTGATAACCGAGAAGATAGAAAAAATCAGCTATTTCGACGGAAATGGGAGAGCCGATTATCAAAGGGGCTTGGAAGAAGGAATGATAATCGAGATTAGCGAGGATACGGTAAATGATTTTTTGGATACCGTTTATTCCAACAGATTGGAGTGCGGCGCGGGAGATACGAAACTGAAGGTCGCCTACACCCCCTTGAACGGAACGGGAAGGCACTGCGTTACAAGCATATTGAAAAGATGCGGGAATGCGGATATAACTATAGTGAGCGAACAGGCACAGCCCGACGGTCTTTTCCCCACCTGCCCTTACCCGAATCCCGAAATGGCCGAAGCTTTGAAATTGGGGATCGCCCTTTGCGAAGAAACAAAAGCGGATTTACTCATCGCCTCCGACCCGGACTGTGACAGAATGGCCTTAGCTCCCTTCAGCGGCGGAAGGTGTCATCGCTTAAGCGGTAACGAGGTGGGGGTGCTTTTCTTCGATTATATATGCAAGATGAGGATTAAAAACAACACCATGCCCGATAGACCTTATATGATAACCACCATCGTGTCCACAGGCATGATAGACGCTTTGGCGGAAAAATACAATGTGGAGGTAATCCGCACCTTAACGGGCTTCAAATATATCGGCGGAAAAATCGGGGAACTCGAAAGAATCGGAAGAAAGAAGGATTTTATTTTCGGCTTTGAAGAAAGCATCGGATACATGATAGGGGATTACACCAGAGATAAGGACGGAGTGGGCGCGGCCATGATGGCTTGCGACATGGCGAAATATGAGAAATCAAGGGGCGGGGATCTTTACACCGCAATGCAGGAGCTTTATGCCGAACACGGTTATTATATGTGCGATACACAAAGCTTCACCTTCCCCGGCGAAGAAGGAATGTTCACGATGGCGGGAATAATGAATTCTTTGAGAGAATGTCCTCCTTCAAAAATGGGAGAAAACGAAATCACCTCACGCATAGATTACAATGAGGGTATAAACGGAATGGTTCCCTCCAATGTATTGGAATACAACATCAAAGGCGGGAAACTGGTAATTCGTCCCAGCGGAACGGAGCCGAAGATAAAGGCCTATGCCTTCTCCAACCACTCCGACAAGGCTGAAAGCGAAAGAATACTGGCCGAATTAAAGGAAACGGCGG
>JAAYHF010000193.1 GCA_012727485.1 Eubacteriaceae bacterium | reverse complement strand
TTGCCGTTTGTATTTAGGCAAAAGGCGGGGTTTCTTTTCCTTGTTTTTCTTTTGTGCGGTTTAGCCTTAATTAAATATACTTAAAAGGCTAAAAAAAATGGTAAAGCCAATGTTTTGTCACTCTATGAAGCAATTTCGAATAGTATTTTATGGGTCGATTGCTCTTTATGGTTTGATTTGTACCTTAAGCTCACGCCTTGGGTAAACTTTTTGACCGGGTCAGAATATATAAGGCTGTCACTTGCTTTTTTAGTTTTAAATCCCGACCGGGTCATAAACGCAATGTGCGAACGCAATTTGCGAACGCAATTTGCGACGCAAAACATTATCATGCTTATACGGCGTTGCCTTAAAGCAAATGCGTAAAGTTTGGCTTAAAAATCAAGATAATGCGAAAAGATAAGAAGGCAATGCAAAGGCGGTGAAGTACCGTGTTTTTGTCGTATTGCCTCGTGGCAATTACGGGCAGTGCTTATGGGTCGATTGCTCTTTATGGTTTAGATTTATACCTAAAGCTCACGCCTTGAACTTTTTGACCGGGTCAGAATATATAAGGCTGTCACTTGCTTTTTTATAGTTTTAAATCCCGACCGGGTCATAAACGCAATGTGCGAACGCAATTTGCGACGCAAAACATTATCATGCTTATACGGCGTTGCCTTAAAGCAAATGCGTAAAAGTTTGGCCGAAAAACAAGATAATGCAAAATAGATTATCCCTGATTATACGGCGATGCTTTATAGTAAATGCGAAATAAAAGAATTAAAAGTCAAGGTAATGCGAAAAAAGTTAGCACGAATTAAATAAAATGCGAAACAAATAATTATTTCTTACGCATTATAAAGATAACCCTTGCCCTCAAGCCAACTCGCCGCTTGCCTGTGCCAAAGAGGTCTTCTCCCTTTTACCTATCTTTCTTAACTCCTCGAATTTGACCGCATCGAGGATTGTAATCATTTTAAGGGAAGTGGAAATGCAACCCCTATCCCTCAAATATCTGAGGGTTCTGGCGACTTCCAGCAGGGTGGTTCCCGCTATGCCCGCTATTTGTTGTTGGGAAAGGCGGATTCCCAGGGGAATGAGGGTGGTCGTATATTCGGAAATAAAAGCGCAGATGCGCTCGAAGGGTTCTTTGAAGGATAGGGTCATGTTTGTGTAAAGAAGCAGAGCCGAAAGCTCGCTGAGGCTATCCAAAGCCTTGGCGGTGAAGGCTTCTTCCTTGAGAAGCTCCTCGCAGGCAGAGGGGGGTAATTTTATCAGCTTAAGGGGGGTTTGCGCCTTGACGAATATGCCCTTGTAATTAAAGGGGGATATTCCGCCGTTTTTATAGGGCAGGGGTATGAATTGATTCTTGCCGATAAAGCAGATAATCCTCTCCTTGCCCGCCTCGCTCACTCCGAAAGCGGCTATTCCTTCCTTGATGAAATAAGTCTCCCTTGTTTTGATTTGGGGCGATAATAAATAGTCCCCCTCCGAAAGAGCCGTTTGCTCGAAGGAAAGACTTAATTTTTTCGTATATGAGGCGAAGTTGCCCTGTATGTGGTAGGGAACGGAACGCTTGGGGTTATTCATGGCGGTAATCTCGATTTATCTTTTTTAAGTATAATTGATATTATAGTTTATTGTTTCCATGAAGTCAATAACTTCTCATACGCTCATTTCTTATTATCCTTGAGAAAATCCGCCAAATCCTCTATGGGCATGGGGCGGGCATAGTAATAACCCTGGGCATAGTCCACCCCCATTTGCATGAGTAATTCGCTGTGTCCTTTCGTTTCCACCCCTTCGACGACGATCTCAAAGCCCATATCTTGAAGCATTTTCACCGTGTGCCTGAAAAGAATGGCCTGTTGAGGGGTTTCGCTCTCCGAATAAAGCACGCTCCTGTCTATTTTAACTGCGGAAAAGGAAAGGCGGGATATTTGGGATATGTTCGCATAGCCTGTGCCGTAGTCGTCCAGGGCGAATTTGAAATCATGGCGCAAAAGGGAATCCATGTTGGCGCTGAGTCTTTCGTAATCGGCGGTGGCGGCGGTTTCGGTTATCTCGAAGATAACCCGGGAGGGGTCTGTGCCGTATTCCCTGAGAATGCCCGCTATCCTTTGGGTAAGCTCGCTTTGCACAAATTCGACGGCGGAAAGATTGATCTCGATTATGTCTATCCCGAGGGTTTTTATCGGATCATATTCGGCTATGAATTTGCAGACGCGGCGCATCACATATTCGTCTATGGCGAGAATGAGCCCGTTTTTCTCCGCTATGGGTATGAATTCGTCGGGGGGAATAAAGCCCATGGTTTCATGGGGGAATCTTATCAGCGCCTCCATGCGGGTGAATCTGCCCTCCTTAAGGGAATAGATGGGCTGAAAATAAACCTTCAGCTTGCCCGCCTCCAACGCCGGCGGCAGTTCCCCTTCGATGAAGGCCCTGCGGTTCACCGCCTCCAGGCTCTTGCTGTCCGCAATCCGAAGCTCCCCGGGGGGTGTGGCCGTGAGCAGGCTTTCCAAAATCCTAAGCGCTTCCTCGGGGGAGGTTATGTCCTCTGTTTGCTCAAGGCAGGTGGCGGTGGGGGTGAGGTGCATACTTATGTTG